>NZ_SHMN01000001.1:0-473481 GCF_029478525.1 Vibrio sp. 1151_11
ACCTCGTCAGTTAAAGGGTTTTCACAACATGGCTGAAAGCTTAATACTTGAAGGGCGAAGGGAAAGAACATTCCCTAGAACAGTTAAGCCTAGACCACAACGGTATGCTAAGAACAAAAATGCCGTTCACTCTTAAGTGAACGGCATTACCTCTAACGAGGGCTTTTTATTAACGGTAGATAGACTTTGTGGACTCTCGCACAATTAAATCGATAGGGGGTAACCTAGCATCGTGCCTCTCACCACTGAGCAAGTTGAGAATGGAATGCGCACACACCGCACCGATCTCTTCAATTGGTTGGCGTAATGTCGTTAGGGCCGGAGTGAAATACTGAGAGACAGGTAAGTCATCAAAACCAATCACTGAAACATCATCTGGCACTCGCACTCCGTGATCAGTTAACGCCTTAATGGCACCATAAGCCGTTTGATCATTAGCAGCAAAAATAGCCGAGAAATGGACTTTCGACTGCAACAGTTCAACCGTCTTTTCATACCCACATTCAGAGCTAAAGTCACCTTGTTTAATGAGTTTAGGCATAGGCTTAATTCCCGCTTCACGAAGCGCTTTTTGGTAGCCAGTGAAACGTGCGGTTGAATCAGGCTGATTAGCGAGCCCTTTTATATGAGCAATGTTCACGTGCCCTAATTGCAATAGGTGCAAGGTGGCAATATAACCGCCGAGTACATTGTCCACATTAATGCAACGTACATTATTACTAACAATTTGGTGGCCGACAGCAATGATGGGAATCGATTGAGCATATTTGAGGATTTGATCGCTTTTTAAACTGCCTGTCACTATGATCATTCCATCGACATTGCTTCTGGCAAGATACTCCAGTGCATGTGCTTCCAAGTTTTTCTGCCACTGACCTGTGGCAATCACCAGTGAATACCCTTGGGTCATTAATACCTTCTCCATGTCATTCAGAATTCGACTGGTGTGAGGGCTCTCTGCGTGCTGCACTAATACACCAATAGTCATCGAACGCTTATTGCCTAGATGACTGGTTGGGTAACTAGGTTTGTAACCAAGGGTTTTAATTGCACGTTCAATATTTTGGCTTTTTTCATCCGATACGTAAGTTGTGCGATTCAAAAAACGAGAGACAGTGCTTGCCGAAACTTCGGCAAGCTTAGCGACATCATAAACAGTGGGTGCTTTCTTTGATTTTCTCATGGCGATGTTTGGCCCTTTAGAAGCACTCCTTCTCCACACGGAGAAGGAGTCTATCGTTTCTTTTTACTGTGTATCCCAACATATATTGGCGATCACAAATTGACACTCACCATTAGTAAATAATGAGAAGGGCGTGTCGAGATGAGTAAAACTTAATCCCTGCTCAGAGAAATGTGAACAAGCAATGTTCACGCGCGTAAAGCTATCATTGACGGTGGAAAAGTAGTGGCTGACGTCCACTTTAACCACGCTATCAATATCCCCCAAACATCCAGGAACAACGGCGCGTTGCAGTGACAAATAAACAGGTTCTGTTGCCGCTCTGAGCACTTTAATCTCAAAACTGACCACACCATGCGCATTATCGTAATGGCTGAAATCTTCCGCTTGCCCTAGCCCCGTTTGCGCATAAACCATTGCTCCTCCCCCCAGAATTTCTACCTCAACGGCGTCTTGCTGCTGCTGGTAGTTATACGGCTTAGTTCGGACAGCACCGAGTTTCATCACGTTGTTGCGTGAGACATCCACGCCCATCCAATGTTCAGCATCCGACACTTTAAGTTGATAATCGCCTATCGTCGCCATAATGCCATACAGATGCTCTGCACGTGTTGCTTGCCATTTTGCTTCTTCTGAGTCGATATCTAAATCAAGGTTATCCAAATCTCGAGTTTGTTTTTTTTCAGCGTAATTAAGCCCATAACCGTATTCAAATAAAGGAGCATGTTCCCCAACAGGAGACTGCTCACATTCAGGCACGACATAATTGGGAATATGAGGAGGAATACGGTTCACACAGGTGCTGCGCTTTTTATTGGGCCAACTGAATGACAAGGTACCAGAGAAGTCGATATTAACTTCACCATTCTCTTTAGCCACTAAAACATCAGTAATGCCACGTCCTTCGCTGCCGGGTAAAAATGCCGCAACAAAAGCATCAGACAAGGATATTTCTTCATTGACAAACAGTGGACGACCGCTAAAGAAAATCGATACCACTTTTACGCCGCGCTTATGAAATGCTTTGATTTTTTCGCTATCTGCTCGGTAGCGACGTTTCAAGGTTGAAAACTCCAAAGATTGCCACGCTTTGATGTCACCCATCATTTCAGAATAAGGATCTTCACCAAACACCACAACCGCAATATCACCCGCTTGCCAATCACCTGCTAATTCTGGATCGTAGCAAACATTATCTATGCCCAATTCGGCTTCTAACGCCATTTTCACTGTGGTGGCTCCGGGGAAATCGGCTAAGTTATTTTCATCCCCTTGCCAAGTGAGGTTCCACCCGCCCGCTTGCTTTTGCAAATCATTGGCGCCGCTGCCCGTTAACACAACCTTGCACCCACGTTTGAGCGGTAAAATACCCTTGTTATTTTTCAACAGTACCATCGATTGCTGCACGGCTTGGCGAGCGATAGCACGATGTTCAGAGCAACCAATCAGTGACTGCTGACCAGCCAAAGCTCGCGCTGAAGGATGCGGTTTTTTCCATAAACCCGCGCGCATTTTCACCCGTAAAATACGCGTCACAGCATCATCAATTCGGCTCTGGCTCAGTACTCCACTTTTTGCATCGCTCACCGCCTGACGATAGGCCGATTGCCAATGCTCACGGATAGGGATCATTAAAATATCGTTACCCGCATTGATAGCGTAAGTCGCATTACCATCGGTACATTTACTGACTTCAGAATGACCATGCCAATCGGTTACAACTAATCCATCAAAGCCCATTTGATCTTTCAAAACATCAGTGAGTAGGTACTTACTGCCATGAATTTTGAGGTTGTAATCACCTGAAATGTGCGGTGCGTGATCGTAGTTCGCTTGGTTATCCCACGAATTAAATGAAGACATCACCACTTGCGCACCGGCATTAAGGCCACTGAAATAGCCCATGGCATGCACGTTACGCAGCAGATCTTCACTGTAAGTATTGCTGCCGCGATCAACACCATTCACTGTGCCGCCATCGCCCACCCAATGTTTGACGTTTGAGATCACATGATGCTCACCTTGTAAGTCAATGGCGTCACCTTGCAAACCTGCGACCATTTCACTGGCATAAACATAAGTCACTTCGGGGTCTTCAGAGTAACCTTCATAGCAGCGCCCCCAACGCAAATCACGAGGGGTGGCTACGGTTGGTGCAAAGGTCCAATCAATACCCGTCGCGGCGATTTCCAGCGCGGTAATACGGCCAATTTTGCGAATTAAGGCAGGATTGCGCGCGCACCCCAACCCAATATTGTGCGGAAATACGGTTGCACCAAAGACGTTATTGTGGCCGTGTACTGCGTCAGTCCCCCACATAAACGGAATATGAAATGGGCGACCTTCATAAGCTTTTTCTGCGGCAAACCAGTATTCATCTGCTTTCGCTACCCATTCACTGGCTGGTGCATGTTTATTGCTGTTTGGCCAAGAGCCACCACCATTGAGTACCGTACCAATCTTATAATCGATGATTTCTTGCGGCGTAATATCGCGGATTTCTGGTTGGATAATCTGGCCAATTTTTTCTTCTAAGGTCATCAACCCTATGATTCTTGCTACTTGCTGTTCAATTTCAGGGTCAGCTTTGATTGCTGATTCTATTTTGGGCCAAACGTCGAAATAAGGGGCTTGCTTTATTATTGTCATCGTCTTGTTCACCATTAAAAACTGGCCAATGAGTTTTCACTCAGCGCATCAAAAATATGAATCGCATCTAGGTCGAGATAGAGTGTAACCTTCGTCACCTCTACCTCTGCCGCTTGGGTTTCCACCATCAAAGGCTGGCCTGCAACATGGGTTTTCAACAAAATACTCGCACCGAGCAACTCTTTATCTTTGAGCGTAACGGCGATTGGCAAGACGCGTTCATGGTTAACTTGTTCTGCGCGTAAGTGAATATCGGTGGGACGAATACCGACATGCAATGCGAGGTTTTTAGACGCATGCGCTTTAAATCGCTCGGGAAGCGGGATAAAGATGTCACCCAGTTGGATAAGCCATTCGCCATCTTGCTGGATAAGTTGTGCATCAAGCATGTTCATCGAAGGGTTACCAATAAACTGCGCCACAAATTTGTTCGCCGGGCGTTGAAACACCTCTGTTGGCGTACCGACTTGCGCAACATAGCCATCTTTGAGGATCACAATGCGATCAGCGAGCGTCATGGCCTCAATTTGATCATGCGTAACATAAATAGTGGTGGTTTTAAGCTGACGATGTAACTGCTTGATCTCTTCGCGCATCACACCACGAAGTTTGGCATCTAAGTTAGAAAGTGGCTCATCAAACAAGAACACTTTTGGCGTACGCACCATGGCACGCCCCATCGCCACGCGTTGGCGTTGACCGCCAGATAACTCTTTAGGCTTACGATCAAGGAGCGGATCAAGCTCTAACATTTTTGCCGCTTTACGCACTTCCTTATCGATTTCAGTTTTTGGCATGCCTTTTAACTTCAATGCGAACGCGATGTTTTCATACACGCTCATATGTGGGTAAAGCGCATAACTTTGGAACACCATCGCTAAGTCTCTATCTTTGGCATCTACGTTATTCATCCACTTGTCACCAACGTAAATATCACCAGCAGTAATAGACTCCAGCCCCGCCAACATGCGTAAGGTGGTTGATTTTCCGCAACCCGATGGGCCAAGAAATACCACAAACTCACCATCATTCACCGTGAAATCAAAATGCCTAACAACATCCACATGACCAAACGACTTCTTAATGTTCTTAAATTCAACTTTTGCCATAATTTTTCTCCTTCACACTGCGCCTTCTTTCAACAAAACCACGCCAGCATGAGTAACTAAAATGAGGGATTAAAGGCCAATTAGCCTTTTACTGCACCGGATGTTAAGCCGCTTATCATCTGTTTGGACGCAAAGAGATAGATAGTCACCAGCGGCAATATAGAAATGGTGGTGCCAAGCATCACCGCACCCCAAGGCGTATTTGGAATGCCTTGCACGCTACGTAACGCCTGAGTAATGACGTAGTTTTCTGGCGATGTGAGCACCACTAACGGGTTCATAAAGCTGTTCCAGAAAAAAACAAACTGTACAATCGCCAATGTCGCCAATGCTGGTTTCATCAACGGCAAAACAACGCTCCAGTAAGTACGAAACTCTCCCGCGCCATCGAGTTTGGCCGCTTCTAATAACTCTTTAGGAATAGAGGCCATCACGTGTTGGCGCATTAGAAAAATCCCAAATGGAGTGGTGGTAAACGGCAGCCAAACCGCCATGTGGTTATCCATCAAACCCAGAAATTTCACGATCATAAAATAGGGGATCAAGCTCAAGACGGGTGGGATCATCATGGAAGCCACCAACATGCCAAATAGCGCGTTCTTACCTTTGAACTGAAACACAGCAAATGCGTAACCGCCCATACTGCAAAACAACAGTGAGATAGTGGTGCCTAAAAAGGCAATGTAGATAGAGTTAAACATCGCCTGCCAAAATGGCATAATCTGCAACAGCTTTGCATAGTTAATGGCTAAGCTATCCCCAATGGCAAAGCTGATGCCTGAACCGAAGATTTCCGTACGATCGCGCGTTGACAGCAGCGCCGACCACAAAAATGGGAAAACTGTGATCAACGCCGAGACAATCAATACAACCGCCAGTAGCGCCATCATTACTTTAGTGATGAGTTCAATGCTGCGATCACTGAGTTTTAAAGCGTGGATTGACATGCTATTACTCCCCCAACCCTTTTTTACCAAAGAAGAAAAACTGAATCGCAGTACAAGTTGCAATCAGCGCAAACAGCAGCCAAGAAATAGCGGATGCCGTGCCCATATCTAGCCACTCCCAACCCACTTTGTAGAGGTACATTGAGATAGTTAAGCCTGCTTGGCCTACGCCTCCGGTGCCGCGCGTTAATACAAACGGTTCTTCAAACAGTTGTAAGTTGCCAATGATGGTCATGGTGACGGCAAAGAAAACGAAAGGGCGAATCATCGGCAGTGAGATATTCCAAAAACGGCGAAAGGCGTTGGCACCATCCATCCGCGCGGCTTCTAAAATTTCTTTGGGAATGGTCATTAAACCCGTGGTGTACAACACGATGTTAAAACCGGTGTATTTCCAAAAAACCATGATGGCAATCGAGGGTTTGATCATGTTGGCATCATCTAACCAACGGATAGGTTGATACTCATTAAGCCAAGAAAATGCCCAGCCAAAGACACTGCTATCAGCTAAAGCCATTAAGCTTTGGTTGATGATGCCCGAATTGGGTGAATACATATTGAAGAAGATGAGCGACGCCGCCACCGTTGAGGTAATGAATGGCAAAAAATAAGCGGATGTCAGCCAATGACGCAGCCGATCGCCCAATGAAACCAAAATATAGGCCACTGGAATAGCCACTAAATGTTGAGCGACGCCCGAGGTTATCGCCAACCACAATGTATTGCTTAATGAACGCCACAACCAAGGGTCGGTCAATGCAACTTGGTAGTTATCAAATCCCACATAATTCATGGCGGCAACCCCTTCGACGGGGTTCCACGCATGAAAAGAGAGATAGACAGAAAACAGGAGAGGAAAAACTCCAAAAACAGAAAAAATAATCAAAAACGGCAATAGAAACCCGTACGGTGTAAGCGCTTTCAAACTCAGGTGAGAAAAAAAACGTCGACCCGATGGCGCTTGCACAGCGTTGCTCGTAACGTGATTCATAATAACGACCTCTTAGGCATAACATCATGCCTTCTATAACTTACGCTTAGTGAACCACCAGCACCGCTGGCGGTTCTTTTTAATGATGACCGTGCTATTGCATATTACGGGTACGACGCTGAATTAAACGTTCTGCATCTTTCAGTGCGGCTTTGATGTCTTTGCCTTCATCCAACACTTCCATCAGTGCATTTTCTAAGATGATAGAACGAGCCACATGGTCGCCTTTCGCAGGCGCGACTGGTTTGATGTTTTTTGCCACATTCGCAAACAACAAACGCGCTTTTTGACCACCTAGAAATTCAATTTCTTCATTGAACATTGGGTCATCGTAAGTCGTGACATTAGAGGGGAACGCGGCAATCGTTTCGAACGCTTTAAGCTGCACATCACGGTTGGTTGTCATGTACTCAATCAGCTTCCACGCTTCATCTTGATGTTTTGACTGAGTAGGGATTGAGAGAAATGAACCGCCCCAACTGCCGTAAATACCATCAGGAAGGTTTGATACGGCCCATTTGCCTGCTGTATCTGGCGCAATCCAGTTTTTCAGATGTCCGAGTAACCACGCACCAGAAAGCTGAGTGGCAAAAGTACCGTTACGGAAACCTTCATACCATTCGTTAGACCACGCTAAAATTCGGCCATCTAGCCCTTTTTCACGAATCGTTTTTGCCACTTCAAATGCATGTACAAAACGTTCGGAAGTGACAACTGAATTTCCCTTACTATCAAAATACAATCCTTCGCCGTCAGGAACCGTGGTAAAAATGATCGCTTGTGCCACATCAGCGGCGGATGCAATCAGCTGTACGTTTTGTTTCTTCAATATTTCACCGGCTTTGATGTAGGAGTCCCAATCTTTTATCGCTTGATTGATGTCAATCCCCGCCTTTTCAAACACATCGGTTCGGTAGTACATCACGCCTGGGCCAAGGTCGACAGGAATGCCATACATATGGCCATCACCACCCTTGCCTTGTGCCCAAGCATAAGGTGCGAAACGGTCTTGGAATTTGTCCGCGCCATATTTTTCCGACAAATTGACTAAGCCACCGGAGGCAACAAAGGGGCCAATTTTCTCTACATCAACCACAATCACATCCCCCGCTCCGGATCCTGTGGCAAGGTTCGTCGTCAGCTTGGTGTGGTGGTCGCCGTGGTTATTCATTAAATAGTCAACCTTGATACCACTCTTTTGTTCAAAGTCCGGCAATAAGACTTTCAAACTGCTATCAAAGTCGGGGAAACCGTCTAAACGGATGGTGTGGTCGGCAGCATATGTAAGCGAAGAAAATCCTAAAGCCACGGCGCTTGATAGCACTAAGGTCTTAAATTTCATAATTCATCCTTAATATCTTTATTGTTAGGTTTATAGGGTGTTGAGTAAATTTTTGACGGAGTCTCGTATCACCAACGAAGGGGATAATTTGAAGTTCACGTCGCGTTTGTTTTTGTGCAGCTTTTGAATAACGAGCTGAACCGCTTCTAAGCTCATCTGTTCAAGAGGGAAATTCACGGTCGTTAACGCTGGGGTGAGGTAACGCGCGAATAAAATATCGTCAAATCCAACCAAGGATATGTGTTGTGGTATTTGCAACCCGACACGGCGCAACTCTTCAAATGCACCAAATGCCATATGATCGTTTGAAGCAAATACGGCGCTAAATTCACAGTGACGCATCAATAATTTGCGCATCGCTTTGACGCCGGATTCTTCGGTAAAACCAGCTTCAGACACGAGCGCTTCTTCATAGTCAAGCCCAGCCTCCTCCAACGCTTTTCGGTAGCCTTGCAAACGGCCTCGCGCATCAGATTTATCCAATGGCCCAGTAATACAAGCAATTCGTTGATGACCCTGACTGAGTAAATACTGTGTCGCCAAAAAGCCACCTATCTCGTTATCAATGTCAATACAGCTGCTGGCCATTTCAGGAATAAAACGGTTCACTAGCACCAAATGAACCCCTTGTTGATCCAATTCAATCAAGTAGTCATCGGTTAGATGTTGAGTATGGAGAATTAACGCATCGACTCGACGACCTAGCAGAAATTGCACCGACTCTTTTTGCCCTTGCTCTGTGTTCGAGCCTGCCGTCACGACGACGTGGTAGCCAAACTTACGCAGTTGCTCTTCAATGTTGTGCAAAATGCTTGAATAAAAAGGGCCCCCTAATTCCGGTACTATGATGCCGATGCTTCCCGTACGGCTTGAAGCCAATGCTTGAGCAATAGAATTGGGGCGGTAACCAAGATCTTTAATCGCCTTTTCGACTCTGAGTTTTTTATCGTGGCTAACACGGCTAGTTCCATTAATCACCCGCGACACCGTCGCTTGCGATACACCTGCATGTTCAGACACATCTTTAATTGTCGCCACTCTCGCCTCACAACATTACTGACAAAACCAACAAGAAACCGCTTTCATGAGCTAGTATTCAAGATATCCCCTCGCTTTAGCGTGAGAGAAATCACATCGAAATAGGCACACAAATGACAATTATCTAAACATTGAAAGCCACAGCAGTTTCCCAAGCAGCCATGAAACTGTTTCATGGCAATCGGAAGAGAGAAAAAGATGGTGGCCGATTACCGTAAATAAAAAAGGGCCACTAATGTGGCCCGAAAGCGTAAGTGTATCGCTGGAGGTTAAAAACCACGGCAGGCATCGAGCGAGCCGTGAAAAAAGAATGGACAGTTAATGATCAAATATGGGGTTACCACCACGCTTCCCACATCGCGCCAATCGTTACCGTATCTGGGTTACTTGCGGCTTTAAATAGGCCGTCTTTGTCGATCACAGTTTCGTTATCGGCATCACCCAAAGTGGCATAGAAACGGAGCATTGGTCGAGCGCCTGCACCTTTACCAAACGAAATGTTCTGCGATAGTGTCACTTTCCAAGAAGAGTTGGTGGCGTCGATGTTGTCAAAATCTACAACATCATAGCCAGCTTCTAACCACGTTGAGCTGGTCTCATCCCAAAAATACATCGGGCGGACCAACACGTTGTAGTTAGTACGGTCATACTGTTTGTATGCGCCATCTTCGTAGGCTTGATAAGCCGCTAGGTATTCGATCGCCGCATTGTCTCCCAGCGCCTTACTCCCATCAAAGCTCACCAACAACGCTGATTGATTCTCCGTTTTCCAAAAAACACTGTCTTTGGCGTTATCAGCATAACGCACCACCAAACGGTCATCCCCAAACTTCAATTCACCCGCCACTTGAAACGCGTTGAGTTTTTTGGCCGTTGGATCCGAATTGTCATCAAAGCCGTAGTTAGCATAAATGCTGAGATTGGTTGTATCAGAAAATTGAATGCCGTGGATTTTGGTGGTCAATGCGTAATTACCATCTGGATGATCGCTAGGAGAAGCTCCCGTTGCACTGACGACACTGGCGTCGAATTTAATGCCTCCTAGATTAAGGTTGTAGAAACCACCACCTTGCCCATCATGCGTCATCCAAAAATAGTCGTTCAAATTCGTTGAAATACGTTGGTGAAAGTCTCGACCAGCCCATACATAAAGTTCAGGTTGGCTTTCAAAAATGTTGGTTCCGCCAGCGTAAGCTTTAGGCACACCCACCTCATCACCCCAATGGTTGAACATCACCACCACATCCCAAATAGCACCGCTGTCACTGACGAATCCTTTACCAAATTGGAACTCACCACCGTTACCTTCGTTTCCTAAACGGCCTGTTGAGTTACCGTTTAAACGGCCATTGGTTTCAACCAGTTTGACATCGCCATTTTGGTAGGCTGCGCCATAGCGAGCATAACCAGAAAATACGATACCCGCAGGAACTTTTATATCCGGCGTCAGCACCAGCGGTTGTTGTTCTTTATCCAACACCTCAGGATTTGGCATTGGATCGTTGGCAAAAGAAGGAGCAGAAGAGAGTACGGCAGCCACAGCTAGGGATAGAGGTAGAAGCTTATAATTTTTCATGTTAAGTCCTATTAATCACTTGGTTTGTTTTTGTTCTGTGGTCAGTTTAAAAAATGAAACAAGTGAAAATTAGGTGTCGCTTCACAGCGCGCTCGACTGCTTTTGGCGATGAAACTGAGGAAGAGCGTTATTGTTATTTTTTATTAACACCATCAATACATTAAACGTAAATTGATTCACAAAACAGAAATGAAATCGGTTTCATTTCATAGAAATAGGACGAGTTCATCACGAGATTAACGCTCAAGCATTCACCAAGCGGTTAGATTTTTATGAAATATTTCATCAATATGATGATTTTCATGTCATTGCACGGAACAACTCGATGGGGATGGACGTCGCTCTCTTCACGTATAGCTGTTAACATACTCAACGCACATAACGTACAAACCATTCTGAGCTTGTTTTTCACCGCAGAGGCCACATATTAAAACCTCTACCCATATAGTTGAGCCGAGCAATGTCAAACACCACCCCGTTATCTCCACCTTCACTCACGCGCCAACTCTTGCAAATGACTTGGCCGATGATGTTTGGTGTGCTGTCCCTCATGAGCTTCCAACTGGTCGATAGTGCGTTTATCGGCCAACTTGGCGTGTTACCCCTTGCCGCGCAAGGGTTTACATTACCCATTCAGATGATCATTATTGGCCTTCAGGTTGGGCTTGGCATTGCGACCACAGCGGTGATTGCTCGCGCATTGGGTGCGGGCCAAATTCGCTACGCGAAGCAGCTTGGTGGGTTAGTCGTCGCTATCGGCAGCATTGGGGTTGCTCTGTTTTCAGTGATTATCTATTTACTGCGTCATCCCATCTTAGCGCTACTCAGCGCTCCTCAATCTGTGTATCAGATCGTCGACAGCTACTGGATTTATTGGTTAATCAGTGCTTGGGTGGGCGCGGTGCTGTATTTTTTATACAGCCTGTGTCGAGCCAATGGTAATACCATGTTGCCGGGTACTATGATGATGGTCACCAGCATTTTAAACCTGATTTTAGACCCTATTTTTATCTTCACTTTTGATTTGGGTATTGAAGGCGCGGCGCTGGCGACCATTTTAGCCTTTGGGATTGGCGTGTTCGTGGTTGCGCCCAAGGTGTCGAAAAGACACTGGATGCTGTTTGATTGGTCAGATTTGGATGTAGGGAAAAGTATTCGCTCTATCAGCCATATCATGGGGCCGGCCATGATAAGCCAGCTTCTTCCACCGCTTTCTTCGATGCTGGCAACCAAACTATTGGCCAGTTTCGGCACCGCAGCTGTCGCGGCCTGGGCGTTAGGATCTCGTTTTGAGTTTTTTGCGATGGTCGCAATATTGGCATTAACTATGTCGATGCCACCGATGGTGGGTCGTTTGCTTGGCGCAGGCCAATTGCAAGACATTCGAAAATTGGTTCGTGTTGCGTGCCAATTTATTCTTGGGTTTCAGCTCATCATCGCCGTGGTGACCTATTTATTATCCGGCCACCTTGCAGTGCTGATGACCAGCGAACAAAGTGTCGAATCCATTTTGCACTGGCACTTAATGATCGTGCCAATCAGTTTAGGGCCGCTTGGTATCTGCATGTTAATGGTCTCGGTTTCTAATGCGTTAGCAAAATCATACACCGCCTTAACCATTTCCGCGCTGCGCCTGTTTGTGTTCTTCTTGCCCTGTTTATGGGTTGGCGCTCAAATAGCGGCACTGCATGGCCTGTTTATCGGGGCGTTGGTCGGTAACATCCTCGCAGGCCTTGCCGCGTGGGCGATGTACCAACGTGCACTTCGGCAAGTTGAGCAGCAGAAAAACCATTGAGTTTAGGTAACACAGAGCCAAAACGAGCAATCTAGTCTCAAAAATATGAATCTGGTCTATAGTTAACACACGTTAAGTTGATGAATATTTTCGATAACTATGGACAACAAACCGGTTTTCGTAATTGCGGCGGAAGTGGCAGCAGAGCTAAACCAAAGCGTACTCATTGCAAAAAAATTACTGCTTGTCGCCAGCAATGCCAGAGCTCTGGCTCTGCGTGCGGGCGAAAGTGCCGCAGGTTTTCGGCCAATTACTGATTCGATTGACGATTTAGTCCGCGTCACGCTAGAGGCGTCGCACACCATCAACTTGAAGGCGCAGCGTATCAGCCAACTCGCAACCGCAAGGACTCGTGCACGCGCTGCGCTTGAACGTTTTGAAAATGTGTATATACAAGCGCATAACGCTCGGCATTTACACAGTTTGGATGTCGTACATCATCAGAACCAAGAGGAATATAGCAAACTCAGTCACAGTTTCTACTCTGAAGCTCAAAACCTGCACGAGTTATTGCAAACCTTGTACGACAACCTGCGCATTGCACAAATCATCTCGATCATGCTGAGCGTGGAAGCCTCTCAAGCAGATGAGCGATATCAAGCCCAACTGCAAAGCATTGCGAATAACGTCGCTGAACTGGCAAAAGAAATTCAAGCTCACGTCATGCTATCGCTCAAAACATTCTCTCTCTTTTCTCAGGTGAACTATGCAATCAAAAATACTATTTGAACGCGGCCATCATCGCTGGGTGATGTTTGCTCGCGATCCAAACAAACCAGAAAAAATCATTGATACCAACCAATATATGATAGTCAATCGTGATCAAGCGATATTGCTAGACCCCGGTGGCATTGAACTGTTTTCGGCGATGCTCGGTTGCGTCGTGAAAGAAGTGCCGATTGAACATATCAAGCATCTTTTTGCCTCTCACCAAGATCCAGACATCATCTCTTCCCTCGGTTTATGGGATAAAGCACTGCCCAGTGCAACATTACATTCACCTTGGTTGTGGGAAGGGTTTATCCGCCATTTTGGTATGGAGTCAATTCAATTCTCCCCCATCAAAGATGAAGGTGGAAAAGTGTCCTTATCAGGTCACGACCTGCACTTTATCCCAGCACATTACATGCACTCTTCTGGTAACTTTTCGGTTTACGACCCTGATGCAAAAATATTGATGTCTGGCGATATTGGTGCCGCGCTCGACAGCCCTAACGCCTCTTTTTTTGTAGAAGATTTTCAAAGCCATATTCCAAAAATGACTTATTTTCATCAACGTTGGATGCCATCTAACCGCGCCAAAAGTGATTGGATTGAGCGAGTCAGCCAGCTAGATATTGAGATGATGTGTCCGCAACATGGCGCTATTTTTCGGGGCGATGATGTTCAACGATTTTTGGAATGGCTAGATAAGTTGGAAGTTGGCGTAGCGATAAAAAAATAGCGATGTTAAGGCTCTCGATGAGAGCCTTACAAAAAGAGCAAATTAAGCTTGAGTAATGGGTTCACGCTCGACCGTATCGGGCTGATGCTCTGCGACCCAGTAAAGCCAAATCATCACTAAGCACAGCACAAAGCAAAGGCCAAACAGCCAGTTTGAATTGAGGTATCCAATCACCGCCCCCCCAACCAGTGGCGCAATCGCAAAACCTAATGAGTAAAGCGCGGCGGCACCAAAGTAAGAACCACGCAAATGGGCGGGAGCCATACGGTCTATTTGTACGTTTAAGGTTGGAAAAGCAATGACTTCGCCCATACTCAAAACAAAGCAAGCAAGCGCCCAACCAATCGGTAAATCTGCAGGGGTAAACAGAAAGCCGAGTTGCGCAAGCCCCATCAATAACATGCCGATCCGAGTTCGTACAAACAGCGGGACGTTTTCCAACCACTTCAGCATTGGGAACTGGAAGATGATAATGGTCATGGTATTTACCAGCACTAACCCTGCGACAATTTGCGCTGCATCGGCGGCACTGGTGCGTACAATCACTTGTGGAATAGACGATTCTACCTGCCCATAGATGAACATCATGATGAAGTTCGCCACCATCAACTTCACAAAAATATTATCTTTACTGATCACTCTTAGCGTCGAAGAAAAATTAGGCAAACCAGAGCGATCGGGTTTGGTGTAGCGCCCTTTACGTTCAATACCGAGCAGCAGCCAAAAGCCAAACAATAAATACGTGCCGCCGGTAAAGAAAAAGAGAGTTTGTGGGTGAGAAAGCCCAAACGTAATCCCAAGCAGTGGCCCAATGGCACCACCTAGATTGAGTAGGAAATAGCGGATGTTGAGCGCCAGCTCGCGATCTTTCAAATTCGGCAAGTTATCACCAATCACTGCTTTGCCCGGCGCTTCAATCATTGGTCGCATTAAACCAGTAAGGACGATAAGCACGTAAAACTGCCAGATTTGATCAGCCACACCAATGCCACTGTAGGCAAATGCAGCCATCACACTGCCAAGAACCATCACCCACTTGCGACCAAATTTGTCGGAAAGATACCCTGAATACAACCCAGTAATTGCTCCTACAACAGCAGAGGTCGCCAGCATTCCACCCACTTCAATCGGCGATGCACCATAATCTTGGTAAAGAAACACGATCAAAAATGGCCATGCCATGAAAAAACTGGTACGAGCAATCAATGTTCCGGTTAATACCGTCCACACTGAAAAATTAAACCTTTTTACCCTTTCTAAACGAAATAAGCTTTCCTCTTTCGCCATAAAAACACTCCTTACTTTCAGCCACTTGACCATGCGTTCACACGATGAACATCACATTTCTAGTTCTTATTGGGTCAATATATGAAGATAATGTTAATAAAGATAGTGTTTTTTATACGAGGGAGATCGAATCATAAAAACAAACAGATAACCCCAAAAAACCTAGTTATTTCGGATGGTTAGATATTCTTTGATTCATAAAAAAACCGCATAACCTTTCGAGTTATGCGGTTGAGACTAGGAAATAGTAGTCGATTTATAGTTTGAAGAAGGCGAGCTGCGCTTTTTGCTTCTCGGCCAATTGTGACAGTTCGGCACTGGCACTGGCGCTCTGGCTGATACCCGTTACGTTTTGATTTACAAGCTCAGACATATTAACCACGTTACGGTTAATATCTTGCGTGACTTGCGACTGCTCTTCTGCCGCAGTCGCCACTTGGGTATTTGAATCATTGATGTCTGAAACCGATTCCGTGATCCCAACAAGTGCATCATTTGCTCGTTGCGTTAACTCACCGTTACGCGCAAGCATCTCAATGCTGGTTTGCATACTATCGTTTGCAAGAATCGATTGGCTTTGCAGCTCTTCAATGATAACTCGAATCTCTTTAGTTGAACTCTCAGTACGTGCAGCAAGCATGCGAACTTCATCAGCCACGACCGCAAAACCACGACCAGTCTCACCTGCACGTGCCGCTTCAATAGCCGCATTCAGTGCCAATAAGTTGGTTTGCTCAGAGACACCTCGGATCACTTCAACGACATCGTTGATCTGCTCTGATTGCTCTTTTAGACGCAGAACTACGCTCGCAGCATGATTCAGCGCTTCTGACATTTGTAAGCTCGCTTGGGCGCTCTCTTTAAAAATAGCTAAGCCTGATTTAGCAAGTTCATCCGCTTCGCGAGCGGTTGAATCAGCGACCGTTGCGTTATCACTCACGTTGTTTGCTGTGCTCGCAAGTTCATTCACCGCCGAAGCAACTTGTTCAATTTCACTCAACTCTTGTTGTGCATTTGACTCTGCTTGCGTCATCACCGCAGCCAGCTCGGTTGAAGCTGACGCCACTTCTTCACTAATACGGTTTAAATGATCTACCGTAGCATGTAACTGAGAGGTAGTCGTATTGACATCTTTACCCAACTTTGAGATTTCATTCTCGCCATCCGCATCAGCGCGAATGGTTAAGTTCCCCTGCGCTAATTCACGCATTACAGCTTGTAACTTTTGAATCGGGGCCACAATCATATTTGAAAGGATCCAAGCCATCGCAAGAGAGAGCGAAAGTACAGACAGAACAGTGACCATAGCCGTGTTCATAACACGAATGTTGTCTTTGTCGCTTTGAGCCAATGACTGCGTCGCTTGTTGGTTCACTTGCTGCGAAAGATCATTTATCGCATTGACCATTTGCTCACCACTTTGACGAAATTGCGTAATAAATGCTGTGTATTCTGCTTCAGAGGTCATCCCTTGATCGCGACGGTTAAAAAATTCCACCATTTTCGTCGACATATCAACGTAATGTCCGATGCTTTTATGAACTACCTCAACATCGCTCCGATAAAGCTCATCTTGTCGCATTTTGCTCAAATTGCGCTCTACTTCTTCCAGGCCATTTTTTAACTCAGCTAAGAATGTGGCGCGACGAGCGGGATCATAAATAGCGTATACCGCACTAATACGCAGCGGATAAACGGTATCGTCCACACTGGCAAGAGCATCTTTATATTCAACGAGCCGATCAGTACTGTTCGACACTTTGATTTGTTCATTTTGGAGATTACTTTTGGTTATCCACAGTGCAATAAGTAAAGCGAAAGTGGTTAACAAAACGGGTAATAAAACTTGTACGCGAATTGACAAATTTTTCAGTGAAAAATGCATTTAAAAGCCTCGATTAAAATAACATTCGCATCCATGCCTTGGGACTAATCCCACGGACTAAACAAGAGCAAACAATAGACAAAATTCACATTTTTGTCCATGAAATAATATAATGCAATTCATATAGTTATGAGCATATAGTCGTCAACACAATGACTAGATACCAATAAGACAATATAAGTTAAATTATGATGATTTATGAAGAAAAATGACCACTTGCTAGGTGGTCATTGAGGTGGTTAGTACTGAAGAATTTATTCTTCGATAAGGCTATTTTCTAAGCGCATTCAGTTTGGCTTGTGCTAAACCGAAGATGGTATCAACCGGGTAGCTGCCATCTTCTGTTGCTTCGCCTGCGGGTTTGCCAGTAAAGAGCTCAACCGCTTCAGTGACATGTTCAATAGCCCAGATATTGAACTCCCCTTTCTCGACCGCTTTAACAACGTCAGCGCGTAGCATCAGATTGTGCATGTTTGAACGAGGAATGATGACACCTTGCTGGCTGGTTCGCCCTTTGATTGCACACACATCAAAGAAACCTTCAATTTTCTCATTCACACCGCCAATCGGCTGCGACTCACCAAATTGGTTCATCGAACCTGTGATCGCAATATCTTGGCGATTAGGCCGTTTAGAAAACGCAGACACAATCGCACAGAATTCGGCCATGCTGGCACTATCACCATCCACACCACCGTATGATTGCTCAAATGTGATGGTCGTGGTGAGTGGTACGCGCGCCGTACGGCCAAATACCGAAGAGAGATACGCGGATAAAATCATCACACCTTTAGAGTGGATGCTGCCACCCAGATCGACACTGCGCTCGATATCGATAATGTCACCATCGCCATAGGAAGTGGTGGCGGTAATACGGTTTGGCGCACCAAACATATGATCGCTGGTGCTCAATACCGACAGCGCATTCACCTGCCCGACCGCCATGCCTTGCGTTTGGATTAGCGTTGTACCGTTAACATACGACTCCATCACACTGTCTTGCAGGCGGCTCACACGCATCTCTTGGTTGCTGAGCGCCTCTTCGACATGATTCTGGCGGATCATGTTTGAATTCGCCTGCTTCGCCACATAGTTAGATTCGCGTAACAAATTGGCAATATGCGCCGAATGAAGTGACAGTTTGCCTTGATCGCCCGTTGTACGTGAACTGTGTTCAATGATGCGTGCAATCGCTTTACGGTCGCAATGCAGCATATTGTTGTCGTGCACTATGCTCGAAATAAAACGCGCGTAATGTAGCTCGGTATCGGGCGTACGTTTCATCTCATCTTCAAAATCGGCCGTTACTCGGAACAATTCGCTAAATTCAGGATCGTAATGAGTCAGCAGCTGATAGGTGTGGTAATCACCAAATAGGATGATTTTCACATTTAGCGGGATAGGCTCTGGGTCAAGTGAAACCGTCCCTGTTAGCGTGACCTCTTTTTCCAAAGAGGTAAAACTCATTTGGCGTGAACGCAGCGCGCGCTTTAAACCGTCCCAAACATAGGGCTGCTCAAGCACTTTCACCGCATCCATCAACAGCACACCACCATTGGCTTTATGTAAACTACCCGCTCGAATCAACGAAAAATCGGTAAATACTGTGCCTTTAAAAGTCGCCGTTTCGATATAACCAAATAGAGAGTGGTAGTTCGGGTTCTCTTCTACCACGATCGGTAGCTTGTCAGAAGGCTGGCTGACCAGTACATTGACTTTGTAGCGACGCGGCAGACGCTTATCTAAAGAAGCTGTCGCGACTTCGCCTTGCTCACTGTCTTCATCTAAGAAAATGTCCGCATTATCGACGATGTCTTTTTGTAACTCCGTGAGATACGTTTTGATGTCTGGGTAGCCAGAATAATCTTGCTTAAGCTGCTTAATAAAGTGGGTAATGACACCAAGCGTTACTTCATCATTGAGCTTTTTGATCTTCTCACTGTAGGAGTCTTCCCATTCGGTCAGTTGACGTACCATATTGCGTAGGCTGATTTCTAGCTCATCAATGGTATGACTAAAGTGCTCTTGCTCTTTTTTAGACAAGGCGTCAAAGGACTCTTCGGTGTGCATCTCTTCACCGTTCATCGCAACAAATTGATAGTCGCCTTGAGTGGTGATGGTTAAGCTAATGCCTTTATCTTTGGCTTCTTTACTGATGCTATCCAATTCACTTTGCTGTTTTTGTGCCATCTGATTTTTCAGTTTATCGGCACGAGCAAAGTAAATCTCGTTATCAAAAGCTAACGGGATCGCATTGACCAACTTATTCATTAACTTTTCAATGTCTTGCTTGAGTTTAACCCCAATACCCGAAGGTAACTTCAGCACTTTTGGGGTTCGAATATCGCTGAAATTGGCCACATAACACCAATCAAACAACGCATCGACATCATGCTGATGGCGGTTTAAATAGCGCAAAATCATCGTACGTTTGCCCAACCCATTACGGCCAATAGCGTAGATGTTGTAACCCTTCTCTTTGATCGACATTGCAAATTCGACCGCTTTTTGCGCCCGTTCTTGCCCCACAATCTCATCAACTGGGTCTAACTCCTTAGTTGATTTACAAGGGAGTTTTTCTAACTGGGCAACGTGGTAGAGCTGCTCTGCATTCAATCGTTGAATCGCCATCACTCCGCTCCTTAGCTTTTGGATTCTTGTTGTAGTTTGACCTAAGTGTAGAAGCAATTCATTTATATTTTAGCGAGTTACACCTTATTCGCGTTTAACCGAACAAATAATAAACAATCACCACACTTAAAATCGCAAATAACAATTATTTGCATTTGATAATGAATTGCATTTAAATAAGTGAACGCCGTCATTCTGGAGAATTGAGTATGGACTTACAACAGTGCTGGACAAGCTATCTCAAGGCTGAACAACTATTAGCGCAGGGGCATTGGCCACAAGCACACTGTTTGTTTGAAGATGTACTGCATCATATGCCAAGCCATATTCAATCAGCGCTAAACTGCGAACATACAAAACCTTGCCAGTTGGTGTGCTTGATCTCTGGGCTATGTGATGCTGCTGTTTCTCAATCTGAAATTTTCAACCACTTGGGCCAGCATAAACAAGCCTTTGATGTCTTAAATCAATCTTATGCTCTGCTGCAGTTTACTGCGATTGAGCCCAATGCCTTGGTTAACCGCCTTGCCAACGTACTCACCAAACAAAGCGATGACTTGCTAAAACATATGGCTGCTTTTTGTTCAGCGCAGCGCAGTGCGACTTGGATGTTGGAGTTCGAACACGTACAAAAAGCGCACCACTATTTCAACCAACTCAAACGTTATAACCAAGTACAGGCTCAAGTTCCGTCGTCAAACTGTCATTGTTCAACTGAATAATCACCATAGAGTTACCATTCCGGATAAGACTGACCACCTAGCATCATTCACAGCCGCTATAAGTAACGTGCTGTGGTCAGGGGATGAGACTTAGGCAGAACGTAACCTCTCACCCTGAAAATGTGTCGAGATGGCATGAGAATTTAATCGATTGCGTTATCAATAGTTGATGTATGTCAAATTGTCGTAGACAATACGCACCCGAGTCTAGGGGCGATCCCTGGACTGCGTTCTGCACTTTTGGAGGAGCGCATTGGTTTTAACTATCGACATTATAGTTAGAGCCTATTTTCTATTTTTGCATGACGCTGCTACCGTTGGCGCATGCTAAATACCTCGTTTTTAAGGGAAAGATGATGGTAATACCTGAAAACAGCAGTATTGTGATTTTTGGTGCTTCAGGCGACTTAACCTATCGCAAGCTTATACCTGCTCTGTATCACTTGTTCGCCAGTGATCAACTGCCGAAATCCTTTGCTATTCTGGGTGTCAGCCGAACCCAATACAGCGATGAGTCATACCGTGAAAAATTAAAGCGCTCTCTTCAGGAAATGGAAAAGACCGTCCCAGATATTCTCGACGCCTTTTGCGAGCACTTGCATTATCAAGCGATCAATACTTCAGATGTTGCAGAATACGCGCAGCTCGCCACGCGTCTTGACTCTTTGGCTGAGCAATACCAATTCACGCAACGCAACACTCTGTTCTATCTCGCGACGCCGCCGAGCCTTTATGGCGTCATCCCGGCCAATCTCGCAGCGCATGGATTAAATAGCGAAGCGCAAGGTTGGAAGCGTTTGATCATCGAAAAACCGTTTGGTTATGACCTCGCATCGGCTCAAAGCCTTGATATCGAAATTCATCGCCATTTCCAAGAACACCAGATCTACCGTATCGACCATTATTTAGGCAAAGAGACGGTACAAAACCTGTTGGTTTTCCGTTTTGCTAACGGGATGTTCGAACCTTTGTGGAACCGCAATTTCATTGACTATGTCGAAATTACAGGCGCAGAATTTTTGGGCGTCGAAGAACGCGGTGGCTATTACGACGGTTCTGGTGCGGTGCGTGATATGTTCCAAAACCATTTACTGCAAGTGTTAGCTATGGTTAGCATGGAACCACCAGCCGCCATTAATGCCGATTCAATTCGTAACGAAGTCAATAAAGTGCTGCAAAGCCTGCAACCGCTTTCTGATGATGACCTACGCCACAACCTCGTACTGGGGCAATATACGGAATCGGAAGTTCGTGGCCAGTTTTTACCCAGTTACCGTGATGAACATGGTGTGGCAGCAGATTCGCGCACTGAAACCTATGTCGGTTTGAAAATGTTTATCAATAACTGGCGCTGGAATGGCGTGCCATTTTATGTGCGTTCAGGTAAACGTTTACCAACGCGCGTCACCGAAGTGGTCATTCACTTTAAGCGTACGCCACACCCTGTTTTTGGGCAAAATGCCCCTGAAAACAAGCTCATCATCCGCATTCAGCCCGATGAAGGCATTCAAATGAGCTTTGGTTTGAAGGAGCCAGGTGCGGGCTTTAAAGCCAAAGAAGTCTCCATGAACTTCCATTACACATCACTGGAAGAAACCAAGATGTTGACCGCTTATGAACGGCTTCTTTTGGATGCGCTCAACGGTGATGCAACTTTATTTGCGCGTACCGATGCCGTAGAAGCGTGTTGGAAGTTCGTGCAACCTATTTTGGATTTTAAACAAGACCCTCAATCGCTGTTTGGCTATGCCTGTGGCACGTGGGGACCAAAAGAGTCCGATTTGCTGCTACACAATGATGGCCGCGCGTGGCGCTTCCCGTGTAAAAACTTGACCGATACGGATTACTGCGAATTATGATCAATCATAAAATTTTTCAAACCCCAGAACAGGTGGTTGAAACGCTCGCCAATGAAATGCAACGCTATAGCGAGCAAGGTCAGCCGATTCATATCTCCCTTTCCGGTGGCAGCACACCCAAAATGCTGTTCAAATTATTAGCCAGTGAACCTTATGCACAGGCGATTACATGGCAAAACCTGCATTTCTGGTGGGGTGATGAACGCTGTGTCGCTCCTGACGATGCCGAAAGCAACTTTGGTGAAGCCAATACACTGCTGTTTAGCCAAGTGAACATTCCACCTCAAAATATTCACCGTATTCGCGGCGAAGATGATCCACAAACCGAAGCTAAGCGCTTTGCCGATGAGATGGCAAAAGTCATTCCATCCGTCAACGGTACTCCTGTTTTTGATTGGATTTTGCTCGGTGTTGGCGCAGATGGTCATACGGCATCCCTGTTCCCTAATGTGACCGACTACGAGGATGAGAATTTATCTTTAGTGGCAACGCATCCGGAATCAGGCCAACTTCGTGTCTCTAAAACAGCGAAAGTGTTGGAAGCTGCAAAACGCATTAGTTACCTCGTTCTTGGCGCAGGTAAAGCCGAGATCGTACACGAAATTCACACCACGAAAGCCGAGGATCTTCCTTATCCGGCTGCCAAAGTTAAATCAACAACTGGCGAAACAGAGTGGTTTTTAGATTCAGATGCCGCAACAAAGATTGCGTGAAGGAGAGAAATAAATGAAAGGTGATATCGGTGTAATCGGCCTAGCAGTGATGGGCCAAAACCTTATCCTAAATATGAACGACCACGGTTTTAAAGTGGTAGCTCACAACCGTACCGCGGCAAAAGTCGATGAGTTCCTAGCAGGTCCAGCGAAAGACACCAATATTGTTGGTGCTTATTCACTGCAAGAGTTAGTCGACAAACTGGCGACACCTCGCAAAGTGATGCTGATGGTGCGTGCGGGCCAAGTCGTGGATGATTTCATCGACCAACTGGTTCCGCTACTCGATAAAGGCGACATCATTATCGATGGTGGTAACACGAACTTCCCAGACACCAACCGCCGTGTTGCAGCACTGCGTGAAAAAGGTATTCACTTTATCGGTACAGGCGTTTCTGGCGGCGAAGAAGGGGCACGTTTTGGCCCATCTATCATGCCAGGTGGCGCACCTGAAGCTTGGGAAGCCGTGAAGCCAATTTTCCAAGGTATCTCAGCAAAAACCGAAGCTGGTGAGCCTTGCTGTGATTGGGTGGGTAACGACGGCGCGGGCCACTTCGTTAAAATGGTACACAACGGTATCGAATATGGCGATATGCAGCTAATTACCGAAGCTTATCAGTTTATGAAAGACGGCTTGGGTTTAAACCATGATGAAATGCAAAAAGTGTTTGCTGATTGGAACAAGACCGAGCTCGATAGCTACCTAGTGGAAATCACCGCTGATATCTTAGGCTACAAAGACGAAGATGGTGAAGCTCTGGTTGAGAAAATCCTCGATACTGCAGGCCAAAAAGGCACAGGTAAATGGACGGGCATTAACGCACTCGATATGGGTATTCCGCTGACGCTGATCACTGAGTCAGTTTTCTCTCGTTGCCTTTCAGCATTGAAAGATCAGCGCGTTGCTGCCGAAGCGCTGTTTGGTAAGAGCAATATGCAGATCGAAGGTGATAAACAAGAGTGGGTTGATGCACTTCGTCAAGCGCTACTTGCGTCTAAGATCATCTCTTACGCACAAGGCTTTATGCTAATGCGCCAAGCGTCTAACGAAAATGGTTGGAATCTTAACTACGGTAACGTGGCATTGATGTGGCGTGGTGGTTGTATCATCCGCTCCGCATTCCTGAGCAACATTCGTGATGCGTTCGAAGCTAACCCAGAAATCGCCTTCTTAGGTTCAGATGCCTACTTCAAGGGCATTTTGGATAACTGCCTAGCGGCTTGGCGTAAAGTAGCGGCCAAATCAATGGAAGTCGGCATTCCAATGCCATGTATGACCTCCGCGCTCACTTTCTTAGATGGCTACACCACCGCTCGCTTACCAGCTAATTTACTGCAAGCACAACGTGATTACTTTGGTGCTCACACTTATGAGCGTACTGACCGTCCACGTGGTGAATTCTTCCACACAAACTGGACTGGTACAGGCGGCGATACGGCGTCTACCACTTACGACGTATAAAAAATTCGGCTTACGATGAAAAAAGGACTAGCTAAGCCCCTTCATCTACGCCTATAATTTGACCGTCATGGAGGATGTTAACTAGGTTAACATCCTCTATTTTTTTGTTTCCAAAACTACATGAGATCCAAAGATGACCATCAATAAGTTCTATGTACTTGTCCCACAGGCTGTGGAAGAAGACACTCATAGGGAAAATGAAGTTCAATCTGCTATGGAAGCTCAACGTCAGGCATTAGTGCAACAAGCGCAGAAACAAGGCGCAGTAGCATAATCCATAAGCAGAGTGTGGCAACACGCTCTGCTTATCACTCCTCTCTACCTCATCTATAGGCATATCGTTTGCCAATCATGATGCATAAAATACTCCTTTAAGTGATCAATCAAAGCTCTGACAGCGGGTGATAAATGACGCCGAGAAGGATATAAAGCGTAAATGTCCATTTTCTTCGGTTGCCAATGCGCTAACACCTGCTGTAAATCCCCCCTTTCTAACGCACCCTTGGCTAGATAAGTCGGCTGCAAAGCAACGCCCATCCCGTGGATAGCCGCATGTAACAAAGTGGTGGCTTCATTCGCAGTTAGCTGGCATGGCACCTCCACCGATTGGTGCTTATCATCTTGTTTTAAATGCCAAATATGTCGCTCAAAGTTTTTGTATCCAAGACAACGATGCTGTGAGAGATCGCTTGGTGTGAGTATTGGCTCACAGCGCATGAGATAGTCAGGAGAGGCAACCAATACAGAATCACATTGGGCGATAGGGCGCCCGATTAAAGAAGGATCAGGATCGGCCGCAATACGGATCGCTAAATCAATTCGCTCTGCAATCAAATCTGCGGTTTTATCCTGTACATCAATATCAATTTCGATATTTGGATGCGTATTCAAAAAAGGTTTAACGGCCGGGATCAGTTGAGAAAAGCCAAACGACATGCTGGTCGCAATCCGGATTTTTCCAGATAACGACTGTTGATCCATCAACTGATGTTCTAATTGCTGCGCTTGCTCGACCCATAATTTTATCGCGTCTAGGCATTGAACTCCTGCTGATGTGAGCGATACTTTTCGTGTGGTTCGGTTTAATAACCGAGCTTGTAACCAAGTTTCCATGGTTTCAACATGCCGAGTCACCATAGGACGAGAAATATCCAGCCGTTCCGCTGTCGCCGTAAAACTTTGGGTAATCGCTATATCTAAAAAGACCTGAGCTGCTGTGAGTTTGTCCATGATTAGTTCTAATTAAGAAACAATGATGTCAATTATTAGCTATATATCCGAACAAGTCTAATTCGTATGATAGCTCCCGAACCGATAACATACTCTTTGGATAAATAATCATGAAAACACTGACTCTACTTACAGCAACCACACTCATCAGCAGCACCGCGTTTGCAGCACAACAACCTTTGACACTTGACGTCTACAATGCAGATGGCAATAGCTTCCATGTCAACTCCACTTTGGTTTATGGCGAAACAGAAGCGATGGTGGTTGACACTGGCTTTACTAAAGCCGACGCACTCCGTATTGCAGCAAAAGTTCTCGACTCTGGCAAAAACTTAACCACGATTTTTATTAGCCAAGCTGACCCTGATTACTACTTTGGCGCTGAAGTACTGCATGACATGTTTCCACAAGCGAAAGTGCTGACGACTCCTGGCGTACGTGCAACGATTGCAGAAAAACTCGAAGGTAAACTGGCATTTTGGGCTCCAAAAATGGGGGCAAATGCCCCTGTAAAACCAGTATTACCAACAGCTTATAATGGCAAAACCTTAACCATTGATGGGCAAACTATTGAAATTCGCGATGCGGATGGAGCATTAGCGCATCGTCCTTATTTATGGATACCAGCCAATAAAGCGATTTTAGGTAACGTCGCGGTATACGGAAATGTTCATTTATGGATGGCCGATGCACAAAGTGATGCGAGCCGCCAAGCTTGGGCGCAACAACTTGATCAAATGAAAGCACTCAAACCAAACGTAGTGATCCCGGGGCATATGACTTCTGGCACAGCGCTTGATGCTTCTTCAATTGAATTTGCACAGCAATATCTTATGGATTTTGCTAAAGCCAAAGCAAACAGCAAAGACAGCGCTCAGTTAATTCAAACCATGCAAAACCTTTACCCTAATGCTGGCCTACCAATGGCTTTAGAAATTGGTGCCAAAGTTCATATGGGTGAGATGAAATGGTAAACGTCCACTATATTTTCGACCCAATGTGTGGCTGGTGTTACGGAGCAACCTCTCTGATTCAGCAGTTGAATGAAATGAGCGGAGTCAAACTGCACCTTCATCCGGGTGGAATGATCGAGCGATCGCCTCTTTCAGATGGTTTTCGCCAACATGTACTGCAAGCTGATCAGCGCATTGCTCAGCAAACAGGAGCCGTATTTGGGGAAGGTTACATCGCCAAAATCAAAAGTGGCGAAACCGTGATATTGGACTCATACGTTACTGCTCAAGCCATTATTGCAGCACAATTACTCGGTGTATCGCCAAGTGTTATGCTCAAAAGCATTCAACAAGCGCACTACCAGCAAGGTTTGCCTGTGGCCGATACTGAAACATTGACACTGTTAGCCCAATCGCTTGACCTAGAGCCAAATCAATGGGAACAAGCGATGGAGCAAGCCAAAGCTCAGTTACCAGAGCAGTTAGAGCAGACGCAAAGCTTAATGGCGCAATATCAGCTTTCTGGTTTTCCCTCGATTGTGTATGAAGCAGAGGGGCAATGGCGAACCGTATCTGTTAGCCATTTCTATAATCGACCGCAGCAATGGGCTGATTTCTGGAAAAAGATGGCTCAGTAATTAGTGCCTCATCCCTCTCTTTAGTAAAGAGAGGGATTTTTCCATCTACTTGTTCATCATTTTGATGCTTTTACGCACCACTAAAGTCGGCTCTAATTGGACAATTTGCGGTTCGAGCGCTTCGTTTTCTAAACGGGCAAGTAAGGTGTCAACTGCCGCTTTACCTAAACGATATTTGGGTTGATGAATAGTGGTTAGAGCTGGCGACATAAAACGGGCGATGTGAATATCGTCATACCCCATCAGCGAAAGATCTTCAGGAATGCGGATCCCTTTTTCATTAGCTGCATTAATCACACCCATTGCCATCATGTCATTAGAGACAAAAATCGCACTCGGCAATGGCCCTTTAGCTAACATTTTATTGAACGCTTCGTAGCCACCTTCACATTCAAAATCGGATTCCACAATCCAATTGGGATAAATGTCCAAACCTGCTTCCAAGACAGCGCGCTTATAGCCTTCATAACGCATTTGAGCTTGATGTCGAATCAATGGCCCGGTAATGCAACCGATTTCTTTATGACCGCACTCAATCAAATAGTTCGCCGCAATATAACCACCACGTAAAGAGTTATCTTGTATTTTATCGCTAGGAAAGAGCATTGGGCCCCAATCCATCACCACGACAGGGATATCTGGGTAGCGTTCAAAAACGTCAATCCGCTCACCTTCTAAGGTGGAGCACATCAAAAGTAAGCCATCAACGCGCTTTTGCAGCAGTGTGTTGATAGAGGCTTGCATCCGCTGGCTATCCCCTTCGGTATTACACAAAATAAGGTTATAACCTTTGTGGTAGCAACTGCGCTCTACCCCTTTGACCACTTCGCCAAAAAAAGGGTTAGTCGAAGTGGTCACTAACATACCAATGGTGCGCGTTCGGTTCATTTTGAGACTGCGAGCCAATGCTGACGGGGCATAGTTCAGATCTTGCGCGGCTTTATTGACACGCTCAGCGATTTCATCGCTCACATAGCGAGATTTATTAATGACATGGCTGACGGTAGACGTGGATACGCCGGCTAATCTTGCAATATCTTTCATTGTCGCCATGTCTGTTTTTCCTATTCTATTGATGCTGAGCGAGAAACGCGTCCACTTCTACTCGGGTGGGTATTGAGGTTTGCGCGCCAAAACGGGTAACAGAAATGGCTGCCGCAGCATGCGCAAATTTAATGGCTGATTCTAAAGGCATATCTTCCAACAAACCTGTTACCAAAGCACCGTTAAACGTATCACCTGCCGCGGTGGTGTCTGTCACATCGACTTTAAAACCAGCAATCAGTTGACCACGCCCATTTTGGCTTAGCCAAACGCCTTTTGCACCTAAGGTGATCAAGACGATTTCAATCCCTTTTTTGTGCAGTTGATTGGCCGCTAATTGCGCCGTGTGATCATCATCAACCGTGATCCCCGTTAAGCGCTGCGCTTCCGTTTCGTTTGGTGTGATCACATCGACACATTCTAGCAGAGTATCAGGCAGATCTCGGGCAGGCGCTGGGTTTAAAATCACATTGGTACGATTTTGTTTGGCGATTTGCGCAGCTTTAATAATGCCATCGATTGGCGTTTCCAGTTGCATCAATAAATATTTGGCCGCACCAATGGCAGCTAAATCCGCTTCAATGGCATCAGCCGTCAGCTTGTCATTCGCCTCTGCCGAAATACAGATGCTGTTTTCTCCGCTGTCCGAGACTTGGATCATCGCAATGCCCGTCGGACAATTGGGCTGCATTTTAACTCCCGTAATGTTGATACCATCGAGCTTAAAATTCTCACGAATATTGATACCGAATGCATCGTCACCCACGCAGGCAATAAAACCGATGTCCGCTTTTAATCGCGCGGCCGCTACAGCTTGGTTGGCCCCTTTACCACCGGGAATAACTTGATAATGACGACCATGCAGCGTCTCGCCCGGGCGAGGAAATGAAGGCACTTGCAAAACATGGTCAGCGTTAACACTACCTAATACCACTAACTGATTCATAATTTGTCCTTTGTTCATGAGTGAACATGTTTGAAATAGAGCTGGAGAGGTTTGGCTTCTGTGGCTTCACCTGAAAAAACAAACCTATCGAGCCTGATTACTGGTTATTAATGGCTGAGGGGTTATAGAGAAGAGGTAGCTCTCTACGAGCCAGTAAAGAGCTACCTACAGCAAAGATTATTTGCTGATGATTTTTAGAGGAACCGGAATGTACTCATCCACTTGTTCGCCTTTTAACATTTTATCGGCCGTTTCAATGCCAAGTGCACCGATCATGTCTGGTTGTTGAGCAACAGTCGCAGCAAGTTGGCCGCGTTCTACCGCCGCGATACCATCGTCGGTACCATCAAAACCAATGATCATCACCTCTTTGCCTGATGCTTGAACGGCGCGAAGTGCACCCAATGCCATTTCATCATTTTGGGCAAATACGGCTTGAACATCTGGGTTTGCCGCTAGCAGGTTTTCCATTACATTCAAACCTTTAGTGCGGTCAAAATCAGCAGGCTGGCTAGCAAGCAGTTCCATTTCACTGCCTTTCACCGCGTTCATGAAACCTTCTCCACGCTCACGAGCGGCCGATGTGCCAGCAATCCCTTCCAGTTGAATAACTTTGGCTTTTGCACCGATTTTTTCGACGATAAAGTGACCGGCCATTTCACCACCGACTACGTTATCAGAAGCGATGTGGCTCACAACATCACCACGGCTTGCACCGCGATCCAGTGTCAACACTGGCACTTTAGCGCGGTTGGCCATACGGATGGCGTTAGAGACGGCATCAGAATCGGTTGGGTTGATCAAAATCGCTTTAACGCCACGAACGGTTAAGTCTTCTACGTTTGATAGCTCTTTGCTTGGATCATTTTGTGAATCCAAGACGATCAGGTTGTAGCCTAACTCTTTCGCTTTCGCTTCTGCGCCATCTTTCATGGTGACAAAAAATGGGTTGTTCAGAGTGGATAGTACAATCGCCATGGTGTCTTGCGCATGCGCAGCCACAGAGGCAGTGGTGGAAAGTAGAGCAGCAGAGATTAAAGTTGCAAGTTTTTTCATCTTTATAGTCCTTTTTGTAGGGGCCGTTTTAAAGCTAATATGGCTCGCTTTAAAACGGAGGTTTTCTATCGTGTTACTTATTTTTGTTATCCACGAGTACCGCGAGCAAAATAACCACGGCTTTCGCAATCATTTGGTAGTAAGAAGAGACATCAAGCAGGTTCAGCGCGTTATTAAGAAAGCCGATGATCAGCGCCCCAATTAACGTGCCCATAATGCGTCCTTTACCACCCATCAAGCTGGTACCACCAAGTACGACGGCAGCGATGGCATCCAGCTCATAACCCATACCAGCAGTCGGTTGCGCAGAAGAGAGGCGAGACGTGACGATGATGCCAGCCAGCGCAGCCAATAGACCACAGATGGCGTACACACCAATTTTCACGCGATCCACATTAATACCTGACAATCGAGTCGCAGACTCATTGCCACCTAGCGCGTAAACATAGCGGCCAAAACGTGTATGGTTGAGTAAGTACCAAACCGCAGCAAAGACCACCACCATCATCCACACCGGAACGGGAATACCCAACGCGTAACCTGTACCAAACCAAGCAAAAGTGTCTGCAGTATCGGTAAAACCTGTCGAAATTGGACGCCCATCGGTATAAACCATGGTCACACCACGCAGTAAGGTCATGGTGACTAAGGTGGCAATAAACGCTTGCACTTTACCTTTGGCGATAATGATACCGCTAATCGCACCCAGTGCCGCGCCAGCAAGTAACGCTGTAGGGACTGCGATAATGACAGGAATTTCAAGACCAATCATGGTTGCAGCAAAAGCGCCGCACAACGCCAGTACCGAGCCAACACTCAGATCGATACCTGCCGTTAGAATAACCAAGGTCATCCCCACAGCGATAATGGCGTTGACTGAGGTTTGGCGCAAAATGTTCAGTATGTTGTCAACCGTGAAGAAATTGGGGTTTAAAAAAGAGACAACGACCACTAAAAAAAGCAAAGCAATCAGTGATTTTTGCTCAATGAGCCACTCTTTACTGATCCATTTTCTGCGGTTAGTTTGGGTTGAATTACTCATGCTGTTACTGCTCATGCTGCTTCCTCATTGATCTTTTTGCCTACCGCGCAGGCGAGTAGAATCTCTTGGTTGGCTTGTTTGGCACAAAATTCGCCGCTGATTCGACCTTCATGCATCACCAAAATTCGGTCACTCATCCCTAGCACTTCTGGCATCTCTGACGAAACCAAAATAATGCTCATCCCTTCGGCTTTAAATTGGTTAATCAATTGGTAAATCTCTTTTTTGGCTCCCACGTCAACCCCGCGTGTGGGTTCATCCAAAATCAAAACTTTGGGACGTGTCATCAACCCTTTCGCAATCGCTACTTTTTGCTGATTGCCACCGGACAAATTACCAATGATTTGATCACGAGATGGCGTTTTGATGTTGAATAGGCGAATAAAATCTTCCACTGCGATGACTTCATCACTGTGTTGAATCTGTACACCTTTGCTAAATTTATTCAACGCACACAGTGACATGTTCTCTTTCACCGACAGGCCAAGAACCAAACCGTCCCCTTTGCGATCTTCTGAAATATACGCGATACCGTTTGCAAGGCCATCTTGTGGGCTGACTGGGTTGATGGTTTTGTTCTCAAGGTTAATCACGCCTCGCTCACTGGGCAGCGCGCCGTAAATCACTTTCATTAATTCAGTGCGCCCTGCGCCCATCAAACCCGAGACACCGAGGATTTCACCTCGTTTGAGCGTAAAATTAATGTCATGCACACCTGAGCCCGTAAGGCCTATCACTTCAAGACAAGTGTCGCCGTGCTTTACCTCAATACGCGGATACTGTTCTTCTAATTTCCGGCCGACCATCATCTCAATCAGGCCATCTTCATTGGTGTCAGACACTTTGCACTGGCCAATGAATTTGCCATCACGTAACACGGTAATATCGTCACAAATTTCAAAAATTTCTTTCAACCGATGTGAGATATAAACAATGCCGCAACCTTGTTCACGCAGCTCGTTAATCACATTAAATAACGATTCAGTTTCGGTATCCGTCAGCGCATCCGTCGGTTCATCCATGATGATCACTTTCGACTCAAATGAGAGCGCTTTTGCAATCTCAACCATCTGTTGCTCACCAAGGCTTAAGTCACCCAACAAGGTCTTGGAGCTGTGTTTAACGTTTAAACGAGCTAGTAGTTTGTCGGCTGCTTGGTACATTTCATTCCATAAAATTCGCCCCATCGCACCGGTTATCTCTCTGCCTAGAAAAATGTTTTCAGCAATAGTTAATTCCGGAATCAAATTCAACTCTTGGTGAATAATGCTGATGCCCGCTTGTTGTGAATCTCGTGGGCCTTTAAAGGCGGCTGGTTTTCCTTGGTAAGTGATAGAACCCGCATCCAATGAATAGATACCCGTCAACACTTTCATTAAGGTTGATTTACCCGCGCCGTTTTCGCCCATCAACGCCATCACACGGCCGGGGTAAACATTGAGGCTAGCTTTATCGAGTGCTTTCACGCCGGGGAACGCTTTTTCAATCTCACTGAGCGCTAAAATTGCTTGAGTCATAGTGGATCCTCAATCGCGGCTTAAAACACGACGCCTGCTTGAAAGATAACATTCGCATACGGCGTGCATTCGCCAGTTCTTACCACGGCGCGGCTACGCATAGTGCGCTCTTTAAAATCGTGATGAGAGAGGTAAGTGACAGCAATCGCTTTCTCGCATAACTCCTCTTCCGCTTTCAGCTCAGCAAGCAGCGCTTTGTGATGCTCAGGGCTTACTTGTGCAAACTCTTCAGCAATGATCACACCTTCAATTTGAGATTCAGAAAGAATCACGCGGACCGTGTCAATAAAACCGGGAATACCGTGAGTTAATGCTAAATCAATACGCTGCACTTCATCGGGAATAGGCAAACCTGCATCACAAATTGTGATTTCGTCGGTATGCCCTAAAGTAGCCACCAAGTAAGAGAGTTCCGAGTTTAATAGGGTACTTTTTTTCATTGTTATACCTTCACGTTAGGCTTTATGTTTCGCTTTCTGACACCTTTCTATCACTCTTGAATCGTTCAAGAAAATCTCATCGAAACGTTTCGATGAATCCTAGCGTAGCAAAAATAATTTGCACGATGCGAAAATAGGTAATGTGATTTTGATCGTTGATTAGTGAGCTGAGGAGTAAAAAAGAGTGAGGATCATCACTGAGTGATTTGTCATTAGATGCCCATTTTTAGCATAGGATTAACACTGAGACCGTGATTTTCGGTATAGTCACTCCGAACAAAAATCGCATCCATTTGGAACTCAAACATGAAAAAAATAGCCTTGGTATTGTTTACTGCATTCTCACTCGCCGCCTGCTCAGAAGTGGGCAGCGAAGCATGGTGTCAATATATGAAAGAGAAACCAAAAGGCGAATGGAACGCCGGGCAGGCGGTGGATTATGCAAAGCACTGTGTCTTCCAATCACAAATTGGCAGCGACGCGTGGTGTGAAGATATGAAAGACAAGCCAAAAGGTGATTGGACAGCGAATGAGGCTGGCGACTTCGCTAAGCATTGTATTTTTTAGGATTGGTTTAAATAAAGAGCCTAGCTATGTTGGCTCTTTATTCTATTTAAAACAACAGTCAATATCTAACCGTAGGGCTCATCACATTCTATTTTTTGATCTTCGGTAAAAATACGACAGCTCATTGAATACCAGAGTGTATCGTATGAAAAACTAATATCGCTCTTTGATACACTTTTTAAAGTAATATAAAAACCTTGCTTATCACTATTCGACAAGTTTTCATTCTCGTTAATAACACAATACTCATAATGCTTTCCATTAGTAACGACATTCAGACAAGGCTTTTCTATTGGTATATAGGCAACATTATCTCCAGTTTTACCTGTCTGATTATCGTAAGACTTAATTAACGTTCTTAACTCATTACTTGGTGGAATCGGAAATGCCCCAGCATAGGATGAATAAGATAATAAAAAAGTGCAGTAAAATATTAGGTTATAAGTGGTCATATCTTATTGTCTTCCTGTTTAGTGGTACACTATTCCATACTGCATTTTCATAATGCATAATTCTTTTAAAGTTGAAATAGTTCATCGATACTTTGTCTTCAACTAATGCCGGAACATAGGCTCTACGAGTTTCAGTATAGCTATCACCACGATATGTAATATCTATAGTTACATCCTTCACACTACGAGGCATTCCTTCCCAATCAACAACTCCATATGTTTTTTGTACATCTGCTTTTGTAACTAAGATTTTTGTCTTATTTTCAAGATATTCATAAATAGTGTTAAACATAATGTACTGTTGCTTTCTAGTAATAACCAACTCTTCATCAGTTAAATCACTCGACTTCAAGGCACTCAATGCATCGCTTTTTGTTTTACCCTCAACACTTAAGAGCCACACTGATAACTTCGGGTTAAGACCCGCTAGCTCAAATAAATTTTTCAAATCCAATTTAGAGGGATTTTGGCCATTAGCACCGCTTGGAGGACTGCCGAGATCCAGACCTCGCCCGATAGTAACACCTGAATTTCCTATCACTTTTCCGCGATGATTAGGTATGTGCACTTTCCGAGAAAAGAATGGGCTTCCTTCGATGTCATTCCCCTCTGCATCAAAGGTCAATTGACCTTTTGGTACAGTCAACCATTTCAGATCCATCTCATCATTTTCATAAACCCACTCATCGACCAGCGCTTCATCTAAACCTAACAATGTCCCTTGGCCAACAATACCATCAACGGGGCCAATGCTGTATGACGGATGCGTTTGATGACTGGGTTGATAACTTTTTTGGAACTGCTCAATGGCCGTTTTGGTTTTACTACCGAAATCACCATCGACTTGCAAATCAAATTTCATTTTGATTAACGCTTGCTGAATCAAGCTCACTTCTTCGCCATTGTTGCCTTTTCTGAAAGCGCTGGCTTGTTTCTTCGCTAACTTCTCCAGCTCTTCTGAAGGTTTCAACACATCCGATTGTAGCAGTGATGCTTTATCTTCGTTTTGTGCATCCTCTTTTGGGCTCTCTTCCTGAGCGCTCTTTTCTGCCGCCTTAGATTCTGACTGCTTTTCTGATGATGCAGATGATTTCTGCGCAGCGGATTGTACTGCGGCAGCCTCAAAATGAGTGATCACATTCGCTTGGCCGCTTTGCATGGTCGCGTTAATTGCACTCGCTTGCAATTCGGCTGGAGCTTTCATATCAAGTAGTGGGGTTGCCAACATGGCGGATTGCCCACCATAAGCGCTACCGCTGCCAGCACTTCCGCCAGCATTAAGGTTAATCGCAGGACCAACGATGTGCACGCCACCGGCATCCACTTTGACAAAGCTGCCACCCGCTTTTAAAGTCACTTCAGCCCCAGCTTCTACAACGATTTTAGCTCCCACTTTAAGGCTGATTTCGCGCCCTGTTTGTATCGCGGTCAGTTTGGCCACTTTATGCCGTAATGACCCACTAATCTCTACACTGCTATCTTTGGTTATGTTATCGCGGCTTTCGCCCTCCACCGTGAGGTGGTGGTTATGTTTAACGTGCGTGAACTGGTCGTTATCCACCGTGAGGTGCTGGTCGTGCTTGATGTGCGCCGTGGCGTCATTGAGCACCAAGGCGTCTAAGTCTTTTTGCGCGTGTAGGTAGATTTTCTCTTGCGCTGCTTGGTCTTCAAAACTCAGCTCGTTAAACCCTTGCCCTTGGTGCGTTTCACTGCGCAGCACGGTTTTGGTTTTGTTATCCGGCAATGTGTACGGCGCTTTGTTGGTCGCATGGTAGGTACGGCCTGTCACTATCGGTTGGTCTGGGTCGCCGTTAAGAAACGAGACGATGACTTCATGACCAATGCGCGGAATGGCTATCATGCCGTATTGGCTGCCGGCCCAACCTTGTGAGACGCGCACCCAGCACGAGCTGTGCTCATCGCCGTTGGAATATCTGTCCCACGGGAAATGCAGTTTGACGCGGCCATGTTCGTCACAGAAGATTTCTTCGCCATCAGGGCCCACCACCAACGCCATGCAAGGGCCATCCACTTGAGGTTTGGCTTGCGGTGTCGCACGCCACGTGACATCGGCAGGAATGAGCGTGAATTGGTTGCTGTACGTGGTCGCGCCACTGCCGCCCTCTTCTTCCAATGCTTGTGGCTGACGTCCTTGGTGATGCACTTGCACTACAACCCAGTCGCGGTTCGCGCTGTCGTCAAGATGCTCTTGTAAGTCAAATTTTGTGCCCGCTTGCAGGCCTGGATGGTTACTTTTTCCGCTCGCGGTACGCGCTTCTCGTCGTAGGTACTCTAAGCGAATTTGATTAAAGGCTTTGCCGCTGATGTCGTCTTTAAAGCGACCCGGTGCATCAAAGTGTTCGTAGGTCGCTTGCTGGTAATCCATCTCGCGCCCTTGCGCTTGCTGGGCAAACGAGTAGCTCGGCTTTTTAAAGCTGTAATCTTGCAGCGCGCTGTGGCTCACTTCGGTTTGGCTGTGTTGCGTTAATTGCGACACATAAGGGCTCTCCATCACGCCACCCGCAAGGGCGTTGTAAGGGATAGGCGTTTCTCGCTTTATCAGGCTTTGGCTGTCGTCACTGAAAAAGAGGGTGTGTTTCCCCTCTTCATGAATGAAGTGATACACCAAGCCCTCTTCGGCGGCTAAGCGATGCAAGAAGTCGATATCCGTCTCACGGTACTGCACGCAGAATTCACGCTGAGTACACTCGCGCTTCAGCGAGAAGGCGTAGTCGTTAATGCCCATTTCTTGCAGTACGATGGAGAGGATTTCGGGAACGGTTTTGAGCTGGAAGATGCGGCTGTTTTGGCGCAGTGATAGCCGCTCTAATGCCGGGACTAAGGTCAGTGAGTAAAAGGTGTGATGATGGCCAATATCGCCTTTACTGAACTGGCGCACAATACCGTGCACGCGCTGCACGACAAGGCCATCACGCAACATCTCAAGCTGAGCGGTTTTGTCCACCAGCTCCAGCGCCGTTAAGCCAGATTGGCGACTGGCCAGTTTTATCTCATAGCGAAAACCGTAGCAATGCAGGCCCGCTTGCGCGCTATCAGACAGCGATTCCACACCTTGGTATTCACGCACCACTAACGTGTCGTCTGCCAAACCCTCCACGGTGAGCCTAAAACTTAACCTTGCCATCTTTTTCCCTTCCACTCTTTTATCGCAAAATGACACTAGTACAGCAAGTGCAGTGCCAGATATTTTTCTTTGATATTCATGAGCTTATAAACAGCTCGATTGACAAAGGCAACAAACTGCCTGATATGAGCAAAAAGTTGCCCTTCAATAACCAATTGTTGCTCAGCTTATTGAGTCTGAGCTTCCTGATTATGTGTCACAGTCAAATGCTCAAACTGCTTGTCGAGCTCGGCCATTTTCCAGCTCAAATTATTAAGCCGCTGCTTCAGAATCATAAACTCCTGTTCAGCCTGTACAACATCACCTTTTTTGAGCAACTCTTCGACATATGCAGCTCTCCCGTAAATAGGAGACAAACTAATAGCGAACTCCTCCAACGATTTGGTTTGTCTTTGCAGTTCGGTTAATTTTCCTTTTTGCGCGAGCAGCGCGATGTTAGCCATCTTGGTTCGCGTTTCACTAAAACGCTCCATAAAGCGCTCAGTTTGTTGCAGAGCTTCACGCTTAGCATCGGCAAACGCTTGATCAACCTCCAGCACCGATTCGGTTTGGGGATAAAGTTGCAATAACGCATCCAACACTTGCTGGGCTTCAACACGAGCCGATTCAAAAGAGCGCGCCATTTTTTGCTCAATCGCCTCTCGGTACAATGGCACAATCTCATTTGACAACTGTTCAAGCTTGGCTGGCGAGTTAGCCTGTTGAAACGCATTGACCTGCTCTGGCGTATGTAAAGCAGGTAACCTTAGGTTGGTTGCATAAGATATTGAGTTGAAAAACGGCAAATAAGTGACGGCCCCATACACCATCACAACACCAAGAACACCGGATATAAAAGCGGCCACATGCGTAACACGTGAGCGCTTTTGATTACGAACCTGCTCAACCTGTTCCGTTTGAGTATGGCGCTTTAGCAGCGAATGATATTGCGTTTCTAAACGATCAATATGTTCAAAAATAGCAAAACCTACTCCTTCGAAATCAACCAAATAGTCCGGCTGTTGCAGCTCTAAAATGGCATGCATACGCTCACAAAAGCGCTCACAACGGTATAAATCACGCAGTGCTTCATGATTCGGACGCAGATCTTTTAACTCCCGCACTACACGAGCATTAACCCAATCGAGCACTTCCTTGCGCATTTTCGCCGATTTTACGTCCGGTTTTGGCAAATTACTTAAGCAGCAGCACAACAGTTCAACACCATTGGCGTATCCCGCTAAGCCCTGCATTTTTAAACAGGCTACGGTGTAATAACCGCACAGCAAAAGGTCAATCCCCGGGCCTTTTGCTAATGTTTCACAAGCAACTTTCACCACAGCCCAGTCTGGACCACCTGATAATGGGTTGTTACGACGGTTGATCTCATCTCTCACCTTTTGGTAGGCATCAATGTGACGAACAGCAGCAGCATCATCTATCAAATGAAAACGAGCGTGGTCGATAAATACAATATTGGACATGACTACAGCGTCCTAAGTGAGTTGAGGAGCGATGACCAATCGCTCCTCACTATTATTTTAGTAAAGGGTTTTCGAGAGTTTGAATGACTTAAATAACCGCTCGGTGAATGGGTTAATATCTGCCTCTGAATTGAGTCGATAAATCATCTCACCACCGTCAACTGCAAACTTAAAGTCAACCGACGTGGAACTAGCACCCACCACATCACCTTGTTCAAGTAAGCGGAAAAATGCCCACGGGCCTTGGATATTAATACTTCGTGGCGACATATTATTTTTAGTCGGCACTAACGTTACTTTAGAGATCGCAGAATCACGCAGCGTATTTGGCCAAATCAACTCGACACTGTCTCTTGGGCCGTGACTATAAGCGAGATATTGGCCATCAACATTCAGCACACTGCGGCGTTTGTTGTTGCTCAAGCGTAGTGGTTCAACCGAGAAACTAACGTCTAAGACCCCTTTGCGGTTAAAGAAAGCTTGCTGAATTTTCTTCGCCTGCTTGAGCTGTTCTAGAACGTCTTTGCGAATAATCGACTGCGCGTTATCGTCATCATTGACCGCAATATTTTCTTCCACAAACATTCTTAGCTGGTTGTTGTAAAAGTTGTCTAATGTGCCGTTGGGCGCAAAAAACGCTTCAAAGTCAGAAAGAGAACTGTCTTTGTTAGATGACTCATTAAATGGATAGCGACCAGCTAATTTCTCTTCAAAGGTTTTGTAAACATCGTCATGCCAGCGAACTTCAAGGTGCTTAATCGCTTCTTGTTTGACAACATACCAACTCTCATCCGCCAGTTTAGACACCATAGTATCGAGCGGTTTAGGCAAACCTGATGCAATACGTTTCACAGTGTAAATTGGATCAGCGTTCACTAATTTTACGCGTGCTTTGGTGGCATCAAGCGCAGCCATACCAACATCTGGCGCTTCTTGAATCGATTTGAGGTAATTTTGCAACTCTTCCACCGCCACTAACACTTCATTGATGTACGCAGGCTTGTCTCCTACTGGCTTGAGCATAGCGTTCAATTCAGCAAAGGGCGCATCAATCTGCGAAGCAACTTTGTATTTTGGATTTTTTAACAGCTCTTTTTGCGCGGCTTCATCTTTAGGCACACTGGCATACATTTGAGTATTGCTTTCTAAAGTGCGAAGCAAACGCTGCATCGGTTCAATGTTGCCGGTAAAGTTTTCTAATACTGACACCGCGTCATTGATGTCGCTAAAATACTTAACGCTGATTTCATTAAGAGCCGCACGCCAGGTATTGGTGTAGTCCGCCACATACAAGCTGCGGATTTTGTTACGAAGGTCATGCTTATCCGCTTCGCTAAATTGAGCCGATTTGGATTGCCCTAGTACCCAACTGTCGATCAAGGCCAGCTCAGAAACGGATTCTGATTGCGGCATAAAGTAATCTTCAAACCCTTTTTTGGTAAGCATTTGCGGAATATACAGCGAGCTGCTGTTGACCACTCGCTCTTCAAAAACCACATCAAAGACGGGGCCAATCAAGTTGCGTAAATTGATCGAGGGGCCAAGAACCGTTTGTGCATTCAACTTCAAATTACGGTAAACACGTTGATCGTTAGGCATAGAACCAAGATCAGACTGCACTTTCGCTACCACCTGATCATAAGGCTTCATCACCGATTCTGCATTGCGATCACCGCGCGCGCGATCACCCGCTAAATCCGTGTGTAACATGGCGTAGTCTAAATGCCCCAGTAGTTCTTCTTGGATCACACGTTGCCCAGCAAACTCTTGCTGCCAGTATTTGGAGAAATAATCGAGTACATAATCCTTATAACGGCCGCTTTTATCTACCATCATGCGATAAACACGCAGTACGGCCAGCTTCTCTTCATCCGTTTTGGCTTGGTTAAGCTGCACAACGACATCAGCCATTAGCAGAGGTAAAAAGCGGTTTTCCAATAAATTCAAATAGGTCGCTTCAACCATTGGACCAATCGTGTGGCCTTGGTACAAACCAAAATCGGAAATGTACTGTGGTTTATCACGGAAGAAGCCAAACTCTAACGTCGCTTCACGAATTTTATTGAGCGGCACGAGAACATCTTGCTGAGAGGCTAAATAAAGATTAGAGGGGAACTCGTTTTTGTACTCGTTCACTTTCGCTAACACAGCATCAGAGTGCTTCACGTTGCTAAGGTAATAGCGATGCCAAGTGCCGACTAATAACACAGTTGCAATAGAACAAGCCACTACCGATAAACCAATCAAACGGCGTTTTTGCTTCGCAACACGAAAATTATCCGAGGCAAGCCCAGCTTCAGGATAGATAATGTTATTAAACAGTTTTTGTGTGAAATAAACCGTTGAGTTTTTGGCTTGCTGCGCTTTGTTGATCGCATGATCTAGCCCGTAACGACGTGAAGCGGCATCATCAAATGCGTTTGTGGGTACGCCCTGTTGATACACAGAAGTGAAATACGCACCACGCACCAAAGCCGACGTAGAGAACTGATCACTGGCCAATGCATCGTTGAAAAATTGTAATAAGATCTCTTTTAAACCAGAAATTTGACGCGTGAAACTATAAATAGCATTGCGCTCTTCGAGATCCATAGGTACAGAAACCGCATGCGGCAACACATCATTAATACGCTCAACAAACTGACTGTAGTCTTTTGAAAACTCGTTGAGCCAGTTATCCAAGTCATCAATAGAGTCAAGCGAAAAGGTAAAGCCCAGCACATCTTCACGCTGACTGCGCGAGTAATGTTTAAAGAAAGGTTCAAAACCGTGTAATAAATCCAATTTCGTCAATGCAATATAGACAGGCAGACGCGTGGATAACGTCTCCATCAGTTCACGTAAGCGAGCACGTAATAAATTGGCGTAAGCTTTACGCTCGGTTGCAGTTGCGGTTGCTAAATGAGAAACGTCTAACGCTAAAACGATACCGTTGAGTGGACGACGGCTACGCGTTCTCTCCAACCAATTAACAAAATGAAGCCATAAACGGCGCTCCATCGCACCATCGTTATCATTGCTGTGGTTACCTTGTGTCAGTAGCTCTCCATCTGGATCGATCAGTACCGATTCATCGCCAATCCACCAATCAAACGAATACGGGTTTTCACTTTTTTGACCCGAGGCTCGCATTACCGAAGAAAAAACAAAGTTTTGCCCAGAGCGGTTGATGAGGCTGGTTTTACCGGCATTTTCCAAACCGAGTACTAAATACCATGGCAACGCATAAAGATAATTACGTTTATTGAGGTTCTCTTTCATGCTGACCATCACTTGGTTCAGCTCAACCTCTTGGCGCTCTTCATAGGCTTTAATTGGATCTTGGCGAAGCTGATCTTCACGCTTTTGCTCGGCTTTAAAACCTTGCAATTTTCGCCACTGCCACACACCCCAAACGGCCAATGCACCTAAAGTGAATAAGCTGCTGGCCACCGCGCGAGCGGTTATCGATTCAAGTGGCTTATTACCCGCGATCTCTAGCCAAGGGCCTGCCCACCAAATCGCAACATTCAATAGAATGAATGTGCTAAATAGCAAAATAGGCATCGCCGCGGCAATGCCCGGTGTTAACTTTCTTGCGATCCCAACAATAAATTTCCACATGGGTTTGTGTCCTTCGTTTACTCTGACGTTGTGTATTGTTCTAATTGCTCAACTAATGAGGGTTCCCAATCGGTAACGCTCATGGTGCTAACCTGAGCATGTAACGTTTGGTACTGTTCTTTCGCCATCGCATCTAAATTATTGCTATTTAACAAATCAGCCGATAATAACCGCCAATAGAATTTATCCCTTGGCTCACTGGCGCTGACCAGACCATCGTTGAGCATAGAGAGCGCCACCGCAATGCCTCCCTCTTTCGCTAAGCTAAACGCCTCTTTGCGTTTGTCTTGCCAATCACCTGCTACTTGGCCTTGGGCGCTACTTTGCTGCTGGCTGAGTAGCCACTCTTTTACGCTCGCATTGACAAAAGGCTCGCCTCCTTTGAATTTCAACTCGAGCAGCGCAGGTAGACGTGCCACAAACTGCTGGCTTTCACTCAAAATGGCTTCACTCCACGCCTTTTGGCCTAAGCTTTGCGCGATTTGATAGCTCATCATCTGCCCTTCAAACCAGTAAGGTGCCATGGTCAAACTCTGCTCTACCTTGCGCCATAAGGCTAAATCTGGGCTACGCATTTGGTCGTGATACTCTTTGATTCGTTCTTGCGCCATCGCCCGTAACAGTGTTTCACCGCTTACGTCGTGCTCAGGTAATGAGGTAATACTTGACCACACGGCAAAACGCCTGACTCGTATTGCCAAGGCAATGCCGAACTCTTGTTCAGACAAAAACTCAGCTACCTTTAGTAAGGTCTGCTTAGTGGCTTTGTCACTTGAACTGTCGACTGAGATGGCGCTCTGGGTGGTGGTTTTACGTTCAACCGCCGGAGTCTCTTGCACATGTTGAGTCGCTTGCTCACGTTCTGTTGCACGGCGCAGTTGGACTTGAACTTTAGCCACTAGACTTTCAACGCTTTCAGACATCAGTCCGGCTTGAGTAGTCGCTTGCTGTAGCGCGTCGATCGCGGTGTTTAACTCATCACGATCTGGCCCATCAAATTGTGCGAAATCTAACTTGTCGATGACTAAGGCTAACCGCTGCACAATCTGGCTGAAGAATTTGCGACGTGGCAAACTGCCTCTTTTACCTGGCGCAGGGAAGCAATCTTCCCAGTAAAGGGACATGAAATCGCTCAGCAGCTGCAGCGACGTAGTGAAACGTAGCGGTGTGACTTGGTTATGCAGACACTGCAACAGGTAGATCAATAATTTGAGATCTTTACTTTTTTCGCTGAGCAGTTTGAGCGTACTGTGTTCGACTTCATCCCATTGCACGCTAGCGTGGGAGAGTGACCCCACTTTCATCATTTGATCTTCAACAAAATCAAACAGTGGATCATCAATCAGCCGCTCACCCACAGGGTTATCGGCTTGAATAGGCTGAGTAATACAGCGGCGATAATCGGTTAACTCCATTGGAACTCCTTACCAACCACAGCGTGTTTTTAGTGCCGTTAATGATTGCGAAAGCTCGCTCGCATCAAACTGCAATCCATCAACAAAAGGAGAGTTTGAACGCAGCACAAGGCGATTTTCTCGCGCCATCGCTTTCATCATCTCAATCGCTGGCATGCCTCTGCCTGAGGAAAAGAGCAAACCTAAATCGTCACTACGCCAAGATTGTGCCTGCATATTAGCAATCGACACTTGGATGCGAGGATCATCAATCGCGCTAGGAAACGCCAATTCCACTCGACTCAAATTGTCGATACAGCTCATCAGCAGCACAGGTTTAGCGTTATCGTCAAACTTTGTATTTTGATTTAACGCAACCAAAGTAATCCACGCATTCCCTTTATCATCGTCGCCCTCAACGGTTAAGTGACTTGCTTCCCCGTCTTGATACTGGCTGATGCTATCAAAAGCGCGTTGCCAAGATAGCGGCGCATTGGGCGTTGCCGCTTGAGGCATCACCACGTCAGAAGGCGTTTTAAACAGGTGGTCAAAACAGCTCAATCGCTCTAACCGAGATGTTATCGTCGTGCATTGCTCTGCTTGTGCTATAGCGTCATTTTCCGCATTCGCCATGGGGAAATACAGCGTCATAGAGAGGCAAACTGTGAGCCTAAACAACCGTTTATTCATGGTGTTTTAATCTCCAATTTTTGGCATTTATAGGCCAAGGTCCGCTTGGGAATACCGAGGCTTTGGGCCGCTTTGGCCCTGTCACCAGCAAAATATTGGAGGCGCTCACGGATAATACGAGACTCAAATTCATTCACCGCTTGTTTTAAATCATCCACCACTCGACTGACACCGGGCTCAGCTTTAGCGACCTTATGCCCATGTCGTTCAGTCTCTGGCTGCTGATCGGCTTTAGTGTATGCTAAACGTTGTGTAAAGCAGGACTCCTCCACCTGTGTGCCATCCAGTGTTTGCGCACAACCAAATTCAATAAGGTGCTTGAGTTCACGCACGTTACCGGGAAAGTCATAACGTTTTAGGCAATCGATCGCTTTATAGTGCACACCCCGAATGTTGGTTGCATGCTGCTGATTAAAGCTGCGCACAAAATGTTGGCTAAGCCGTTCAATGTCATCCATCCTTGCCGCAAGGCGTGGCAAAGTGATCGGGTACTGAAATAAGCGGTAATAAAGATCCTGACGAAACGATTTATTACGCACTTGTTCGAGGAGATTGACATGCGTTGCTGAAACCAAACGAAAATCAGAAGATTGTTCGTTTTTACCGCCAATCGGCCGAAAAGATCGAGATTCCAACACCCGCAGTAATTTGGCTTGCAGGCTCAAGGGCATATCACCGATTTCATCCAAAAACAGGGTTCCGCCATCGGCTTGCGCAATCAACCCTTGTTTATCGCTATCCGCGCCGGAAAACGCCCCTTTGCAGTAGCCGAACAGTTCACTTTCCAATAAGTTTTCAGGGATAGCCGCGCAGTTAATAGCAACAAATGGCGCTTGTTTACGGGGCGAGAGTTGGTGCACCGCTTGCGCGACCAACTCTTTACCTGTCCCTGTTTCACCTTGCACCATCACTGAAAGCTGTGATGGCGCGGCGTTGATGATCTGCTCTCTTAATTTTTTCATCGCCAAACTGTTACCGATTAAGGTTTCAGAGAGGCTCGCAATTAATGAGCGACGAGCGTTGTCTCGCTGGACGTCAGACAAGGATTCCGATAAGTTTTGTCGATTTTTTTCTTCCCGTTGCATCTCATTAAGCAACGACCACTGATGGCAAAACACATCCACATACTTGATAAAATCTGGCTGCTCAAATAGGCCTTCCAAGGTATGGGTTTCACCAATCAACAGCAAAATAGACTGAACTTGTGTATCCCCATTCGGTAACGGGTGTACAACCACGCTATCTAACATGCCGACCCGGCTAGTGAGTTGACTAAACAGGCGATTAGATTGCCAAAAAACCAATTCATCAGCGGTTAAGTGCATCGATTTGGCCGATTGCAATACATGGGCAAACGGACAATCAAAATCGGTGACCGACCAGCTTAAATTCAGCGGGTTATCCTGTGGCACTAAGGTACGGCCGTCTGAACTGGGAACCAGTAACAAGCAAGTATCGAGCCTTAGCTCTCGGCGCAGCGTTTCTACAAACAATGCGGCCAATTGGCTAGGCTTTCTCGCGACAACAAGCTCGGTTGCGTAAGCTAACCAGTGACTCATGATCACTCAACCTCTCCAATAAACTCACCCTCTTCCGCCGCTAAATAGATGCGTTGCACTGGTTGTTTATCAGCCAATTTATTTAACAAAGCTAATGAAATCGGTGGTAGTAATTGACCTTCGATGATCGCTTCCAGCATACGAGCCCCATTTTCAGAGCGCGTTGCACGGCTTAAGATCTCTTCGATCAAGCTATCTTCAATCACCACGTCAGCGGCATAACGCTGTTTAAAGAGCTGCTCAAGGCGGGTTAACTTGCCACGCACAATCTGCTCTAGCACTTCTTTGCTGAGCGGTAGATACGGAATAATCTCCATACGAGCCAGTAAGGCGGGTTTGAAGAAAGCCGCAAGTTCTGGGTAAAGCTGCTCATCAAGCAACTGAGGCTGCTGCGCGTAATCGACTATGGTTTGGTAACCTAAATTCGAGGTGAGGAAGAAGACGATGTTTTGGCAGTCAATCACTCGACCTTCACCATCGGCCAGCTCACCTTTATCAAAGGCTTGGTAGAAAATATTGAGCACTTCTGGGTGCGCTTTTTCAACTTCGTCTAACAGCACCACAGAGTACGGCATTTTACGAATCGCTTCGGTAAGAATGCCACCCTCACCATAACCAACATAACCCGGAGGCGAACCAATCAGGCGTGAAACGGTATGCTTTTCTTGATATTCCGACATGTTGATAGTGGTTAAAAATTGTTTACCACCATAAAGTTGTTGCGCCAGTTGGACTACCGTTTCGGTTTTACCAACGCCACTTGGACCCACGAGTAGGAAGGAACCTTTTGGACGCCCCGGACGGCGCAAATCCGCGCGCGCCGTTAATAAGTTACGGTGAACACGCTCAATCGCAGTATCTTGCCCTTTGATTGCCTCACCTAAAATAGCCGTTAGGTGGGTGATTTTATGCAGCTCATCGCTGTTCATTTGGTCAACGGGCACGCCCGTCCAGTCCGCAATCACTTCCGCTATTTGCTGAGCATCGACTTGTGGATGCATGAGGCGATCATTATGAGGGATCACTTCTAAAGCTCGATATTGCTCCTGCAATTGAACAAGTAACTCATCGCGCTCAACTTGGGTCTGCTCACCATGCTCCTCAGCGCCATCTAAGAGCTGATCGCGTAGGGTAATAATGCGCTCAATGATCGCTTTTTGCTCTTGCCAGCTTTGAGTCAAGGTCGCTTTTTCAGCTTCATCGGCCACTTCTTGGCTACATAGCTCATCCAAGCGATGCGAATCAACCACTTGACCTAAATATTGAGCACGCTCAAGCATATCAATTTCAAGTTGACGTTGATGGCAAGCGGTCTCTAGTTGCGCTAAGCGCTTCGGCGGTGTGGTGATATTAATTGCAATACGCGCGCAAGCAGTATCCAACACATCAATCGCTTTATCCGGCAGTTGTCTACCTGAAATGTAACGCGCTGAAAGCTCGGCGGCGGCTTTCAATGCATCATCAGTAATCAATACGTTATGGGCTTTTTCGTAAACACGATTCAAGCCACGCAGAATATCTACTGCTTGGCTGATGCTCGGCTCTTCTAATTTCACCAATTGGAAACGACGAGTCAGCGCAGGATCTTTTTCAAAATACTTTTTGTACTCTTTCCATGTGGTGGCTGCGACAGTACTGAGCTCGCCTCGCGCAAGAGCCGGCTTGAGCAAGTTGGCCGCATCACTACCACCCTCTTGGTTGCCAGAACCAATTAAGGTATGCGCTTCATCGATAAACAAAATGATCGGTTTAGGCGAGGTTTTGATCGCGTCAATCACGCCTTTAAGACGTTTTTCAAATTCACCTTTGACTGAAGCACCCGCTTGCAACAAGCCGAGATCGAGTGAGCACAACTCTACATTTTGCAGCTGTGTCGGCACATTGCCCGCAACGACGCGCAATGCAAGTCCTTCAATCATGGCGCTTTTACCGACACCAGCATCTCCCACAACGATAGGGTTGTTTTTACGACGACGACACAAAATGTCGATCATCAAGTTGAGTTCGTTTTCACGACACAGAACAGGGTCTAGTTCGCCGTTACGCGCTTGCGCCGTGACATTGGTGCAGTATTTATGCAGTGGCGAAGATGACACTGCATCCAGCGCAGCAGGAGCTTGAGAACCCGCTTTGCTTTTTTCAACCGCCGACTCGGAAGAGTCTTGCAACAGCGTATCAAACCCTTTGTTTAGGCTCTCTTTGTTGATGTGTTCAAAAAGACGGATTAGTTTAAGTGGTAGGTAACGATCAGCGCGCATCAACGCGGCTAAAAACACCACACCTGAACGAAGCTGATTCTGATTCAGCTCAGTGGTAGAAAGCAACCAAGCTTCCTGCAATAGCTCAACCAACAGTGGCGAGAATGCTGGATAGGTATCTAACACTTGCTCACGAGCGTAACTGGCACTGATGGCTTGTTTTACGGTTTCCACATCTAAGTTAGCGTGCTTAGCTATCACACGCACATCCGAAAGTGGGTTCTCTAACAGCACATGCAGGAAATGCTCATAGGTCACTTCTGGGTGCTGACGTTCAATACATAATGAAGCGGCTTGCTCTAGGGCTAGCTTACTCTGTTCATTGAGTTTTGAAATTAATGTGGGTAATTCAATACGGATCACTACAATCACCTAGCCTTTTATAATTAGAGTATTTGGTTCAATTGGTTTAATACGTCTGCCGATTGGCTGTGCAGTAAATAGGAATAGCCTAAAAACACACCGACCCAAATAATGACAAAACCAAGCAGCACTGACCAAACCGGTAACTGCCTGCTTAACTTATATTTTGATTTCACCACATGGTCCGTGGCGGAGGTCAGTTCTTTCGGCTCGTTTTCATCCAACGAACTGACGGTGTCATGTAAACGACTGATCACCTTTTCACGCTCGTTGTGGCCGCTTTCCATCACACGGTATTTACCTTCAAAACCTAACACTAGGCATTGATAGATAAACTCTAGCAACGCGCGATAACGTTTAGGTTCACCTTCCAAGCGACTTAAGATGGTAAACACTTTTTCGCCGCCCCAAGTCTCACTGTGGAAACGAGACAGCATAGAATGTTCAGCCCACACACTGGATGCACCCCACTCGGTTCCCATGACGGCTTCATCCAAAAACGCGCACAGAATGTAGCGATAAGCCATCAAAATCGCATGCTCAAACCCTTGCTCGGCAAGCTCGATTTCAATCGCTTTAATCTCTTCCACCGTCTGTTTGTAGATCTGCTCAATGTTGTCGCACTCTGACAAGCTGCGTACCCGCAGCGACAAACCAAACAGAGGGGTAGCAGCATCAATCAAAACATTAGGGTTATCACCACGCAGTTGAAACCAGTAATCTTGGTCGTGGTTGATCTGCTCGACGCTGTCAAAAAGCAGACCGCTGTATTGGGTGTTTTTTTTATCAATGGCCATCATCAGCTCCTAATCGCCCAGAATTGCAGGTCAAGATCTTCAAACGCACCCGCGACATGGAAAGCAAAACCACTTGAGCGACCTAACATCGACCATGCTGAGCTGGTTTTATCCAATTGGTAATAGGTATAACCGGCGTGGTAAGGCAACTGCCTTGGTGCCACTGGTAACGGTGTAATTGGAATACCCGGTAATTGCAGTGAAATGAGCTCGCGGATTTTCTCCACTGACGATACTTTGGTCTGCTGAGTAAAGAGACGACGCAGTTCATCTAATGGCATGCGTGCTTTCACTGCGATGATGAATTCTGCGCTTTCAACCAGTTGAGGGTCGTGGATTGGGGCAACCATCAGGCCGTACTTACGTTTATCCAACTGAATCGAGACCGCTCTAGGCTCAAGCACGATACTTAGGCTCTGTCTTAAGTTGCGGATCAGCGGCCCAAAAGAGTGGGTCGGCATTTCATGGTTGTAGCTCGGGATGCTCGGTGGTAAACGACTTTCATCGGTAAATGTAGCCAATTCTCCACATACGCATGACAGGCACTCAAATAAACGTTCCGGGTGCAAACTGCGTAGCTCTGCCAAGTGTTGCATCTGGGGTTGTAGACGATTCAGAGCTTGCAACAGCATAAAATCAGACACATCCGCGACCCCGCCTTGAGAGGGAGAGCTGATACGTTGAGCAATGTTTTTGGCACGTTCGCGCATTAACCCAGAGATTTCGTTAATAAAACGGTGCAAAGCCGCATTGCTCGCAACATTAAGATGGCACGGAATAAAGTCCGGATCGAGTACGACACTGCCATCAGGACGTTTTTCTAAAATACGAGCGATCGCAATTGAGGCATAAGAGCTTCTGTCTTCTTTTTCAAGCATCAACTGCACACGAACAGGTGAGACATCTAGCGTCGTGGTGTCACCGCGCACGGTATGCACATCACGCACTTCTAGACGATTGCTTAAATAACGCCCGGTTCCACGCTCTTCAGGCCAGTTAATCTCCATTAACGATTCACTGCGAAGTGGTACCGCTAAATAGACCAACTGGTTTGCAAGCGAAGCATCGGCAATCTCGAGCGCATCTGGCAGCACATCTTCCTGAGGAATACGGAAAACGGTTCCATCAGGCATAATGCCGACCGCACGTTCGATCGCGATACGACCAAAAGAGAGATATTCAGGGTTAAGTGATAACTCTGATACTCCGTAAAGATAGCCACTGACTGATGAGATGCGTTCATCAATATGATATTCAAAATAGCGTTGCTGCTGCTGGAAATGCTGCGGTTTAATGAATAGACCTTCATTCCAAATGACACGATTACGCGCAAACATCTTGTTATTCCACCCTTTCCAGTTTTACATCGTAGTCTTTGAAATACATCAAAAGATGGTATTCCCTACCTTTGTTAAGCACTTTGACGGCCTTTTTCCATTCACTCAGCTCAGGTTCAGCAAAATGCGCCATGACCCCAATGTAGTTCGTGCCTTCATCAATCTCGAACGCGTTCACAAACTTAAACTGGCCTGGTGTCATTACATAATCGTAATTGGCGATAAAATTGCTGCGTAACGCTTTTTTGTAGTCTGCCTTTACTTGGTCATAATCGGCAGACATAAACATCGAATCATCTTTGAGCTCAAACACTTGAACCTCTATCGGCGACGCTTCACCCCAAATATTAGGGTTAGTACCTTCATCACTAACGAGACTGAACGTTACCTTGGTCGGCTGTGTGGCTGGCTCATACTTTTCTGATGAGCTACAGGCGGTTAATACCGTCAGTAGCATCAGCAGGACAAAAGACCGCTTGTTCACCGTTATAGCTCCAGCTGTTTTTCACGAATTTTCTTGTCGTAAGACTGCTCGAAAATTTCCCAAAACAGTTTCTCAAATCCTTTTTGGCGATTAGAAGTGAGCTCTTGGTAGTAGTGGCAATACATCTCCCACGCCCAAGCATCTGAAGAGTGGTTCTGTGCATCACTATTGCGCTTGTAATGTTGGAAACGGCGCAGTAGCACTTGAGGAGAAAAGGCATTAAGAATCTGATTTAGGGCTTCGCTAGTGGCGTGCTGCATTGCTTCGTTATGATCGCGCACATTTTTTAGGCTTTCGGCAATCGCCGCTGGGGCAGACAAGTGCACCACACTTTTATCAGCATCATACAGAGTACGAATGGTTTCTTCGTATGATAGCCCCAAGCGAAGTGGGTTATCTTCAATCGGTTGCAAGTTACGATTCATCATACCAAAACGCCCTTCACTCACTTGCTGGTGAAGCTCAAGCAAACCTTGCACACACGCTTGCAACGATTGCCCAAGCTCTTCTGAAAGCATGTGCATTTTCGCCATATCGTGGCTATTACCAACGTCAACACCTAGCCCAGTGAGCATGGGGCCGGTCAATAAGTGTGATGCATTGTTTGACGAGCTGTTGTGTTGCTCGGAGTGAGGGTGGTAACTTCTCGCCACTTCTTCCTCAAGTAGATCTAATACTTTATCGTCCATCGCTAAGCCCTCAGGTACGTTGTAAATGCTGTTATTAATGTTCAAATAAGTCGGTGGTTGCGCAGTCTCATGGTGCTCAACAGCCGGAATAGGTGGTAAATCGGTGGAGGTTTTGCCAAAACCGAGAATTTTCTTTAATCGAATCGATGACGTCATCTCATACTCGCTGTCAGCTTGAGGCGTAAACTGCAGTTGCGACTGCTGGCTATCGTATTCTGGCACTAATGAATGTTGTGCTTGTGCGAGTGGTTTTTCCGTCTCTTCAAGCAACGACTCTTCTTGTTTAATGCCTTGCAATAAATCATCTAAAGCGGCAATAGGGTCCATTGAGCTCGGCTCTGGTTCATCCTCGTCGCGGCTGATATCATCCAATGGACCATCTTTGAGTAGATCGAGCCCCTCTTTAGCAAACAGCTGATCCAAAGAGCCATTAATCAGAGAATCGTCTTCACCCACTTGACCAAAAATGACACGAATTTGGTAAGGTCCAATGGCCACTTCATCTTTATGCTCCAACTTAGCCGAGGCACCTTGCCCTAACGGCTTATGGGAACCATTAACATAGGTATTACCAACCAGATCTTGAATGCAAAACGCACCATCAATCACACGGATGGCGCAGTGATGATTTTGAATTTTCCCTTTACCGTCACGAAGCTGCCAATGCGCATCACTTGCAGAGCCAATCACACCGCCTTGCACATTAAACATCGCTTGTGCGGATAATCCTGATTCCAGTAGTTGCACATTCGTCACTACCATTGAAAGCGTTTGCTTATTCTGCATATCGCTATTGCCTTACTTGTATAAGCACGCTTTTGTCCGCCAAATCGCGCCCTAAAAATGATGACCAACCCAAAGCCACACCACTGTCATGGCATAAACTCATCACCGGAGCCTCGCTCTCGTGCATGGTCAGCTCAAGGTCGTAAGCCATCTGCTCTCGTAAAATAAACTCCACCAACTTACACAGCGGTTGATGTTCTTTGCCTGATGGCAAAAAATCGGCAAATCGTTCTCGAGTTAAGTTTTTGATACAGATAACAAACTTACCGTTACAGTCCATCACTGACTCACCCAACATGCTGTTGATCCCAAGCTCACCATTCTGCTTACCTAAGCAAAACTGCTGATAAGGCTCTATCCGGACTTTGCGTCGAACCCACTGGCGAATACTGACTTCTTGCAGATCAAAGCAGTGCGCGATGATGCCAGACACCACTTGCGGTGAACGACTTCGGCCAGCCAAAGTGCCCGCATAAGCCAGCATCTTGCACCAATTTATCGGTGTTTCGCCGCGCAAGTCCGCATCACCCAAACCGACTAAAGCAAACAGCTGTGATGAAAATTGATCCTGCGCACCCGCTTGAAAACGGACGTAATAGCGATACTTTCGCCATACGCGATACACAAGGTTAATCAACCGGTTATTGAAAAAATCTAAAAAGGGCCGCTTGAAACCACCGGGATCTTCTTCGACCAATTGCTGCAAAATAAAACCAGGCAACGGTGACTGTGCCCCAGTTAATCCAAAAAAATTGGTTTGTAAGATCAGGCGCTCATCTGCGAACTCACGTAAATCCGTTACGTCTGCTGGTGCAAAGCCTAAACTTGGGTTGGCACTGAATACCAACTGGCATGTCCGCTCCCAATCTTCTGATTCAGGATTAAACGCATTAAGTTTTTGCAGCAGTTCCACCAACTGGTAGAAGTTGTACGTTCGTACATCGCTTGGTAAACCCAGTAGAGGCTCCGGCACAGCCGCCGCAGCCATCTCTAGATCAATGGCTGCATTCCTGTCTGTGTTCCCCATGTGTACTTCTCTTGATTGGACGCGTTAATAACGATCAGCTCATGAAACGAATTGATGCTGGCATAGAGGGCAAAAAAGTGGCTAAGCACTGTGCCAAAGAGGTAAAGCTCCCCTTCTGAACCAAAACAGTTTTGATCAATATGAATCGTCGATTGCAGCCCTCGCACTGGCAAACCGCGCAATATTTTATCCACGGGTTGCGACTCAATTTTTTGGATCCCTTCAAGACGCAAACGCGCAACACGCTCCGCTTGGCGATCCACCAAGGCTCTGAAATCGTAAGCTCGCAACACACTGCTTAAGGCATCTTTGGACAGCAGCGATAAATAATTCAGCGATAAGTTAGAAATCAATACCCACAATAGACTGCCATCCAGTACTGGGCGCAGAGATTGTGAAGGCACGGTAATATTGCTGAAAGTGGCAAAGGGGGGCGAGCTGTCTGTCGGCTCACAAATGTCACCGACACCGAGTTCGAGCGGTAATAAGCGATTGGTGCAGGTGAGTTTGAGCGAGATGGCTTCATCGACATGCATCGATTGCGTTTCATCTCCGCGAATGAAAGAGATGAAATTATCAAATCCATCGCCACGGATACTGTCTCTCACTCGTGTGCGGTAGTAGAGCGCTTCACGATTTCGAACCCGCTCCACTTCATGCTGAAAACTTTCAAATGCTGAATAGACACGTTTTTCACCCCGAATTCGTTGACTGGCTTGAGTTTTGTCTTGCCAACCGAACACGCCGTCAACGCTGAACACTTCATAGTGAGAAGGATAACGACTAGAGGGGATAATGCGATACTCTGAACGCTTGCCCGTTAAATCGATCGGATCGGCATCATGTTCAAACAAATTAATGACAGGGGTGCAGTACAACTGGAAATTATCCTGACGCACTCGAACGTCCGCTGGCAGGGTTTTCGAAAAACTGATTTTCAGTTTGAACGCACCATGCACTGATTTCGGCACTACGCTAGCCAGACGGGTAATGTCAACAAAATGAAATGCTTCAGGAAACGACAAGTATTCCTGCAAAACGCGATAACCTTCATACACATTGGAAGGATAGGGCAAAAGCGACTGCTCGCTATCAAACCCGACCGTTTGGAAGCTATTGCGCGGCAGCGTAAATTCTACCCCCGCGACTTCAACAGAAATCTTATCGAGGTAGTGGTTGAGCCATAAATAGAGCATTTGTGAGCTGTATTTATCACCACCTAAGTAAAAGCGCAGATCATCAAGATGCGCATCACCGACGCTTATCTCACCCAACATATTAAGCGACACTTCGATGATGGTCGCTTCTCTAGTATGTTGCGCAGTGACGTCAGTACATTTCAGTGGGTAAATCTGCACGTCACGACAGGTTCTAAAGTGACATTTGGTGCCGAAAACAGGCTTGCTATCGAGCTGAGTGCCACGAGCAATTTGCTGCTTATCACTGACACTTTTATCCGGTGTGAACGAGACAATACTCATGCTTGGCACAGGACGTAAGTAGTTTGGCCATAGCATGTTGATGATGGAGTGCGTTAGCTCAGGAAATTCATCTTCAACTTTTTCGCGCAAGCGAGCGGTGAGAAAGGCGAAGCCTTCCAATAAACGTTCGACATCAGGATCCGTCGTTTTACCGTGTAAAAAGCGAGAGAGTTGAGGATGAATTTCAGTGAAATGCTTTCCTTGTTCTTTAAGGAAAGCAAGCTCTTCTCTGAAGTACTTATCTTGAGCCATAATTTTCTAATACACTCGGTACTTTCGGTTTTGATCCAGTAGCAGGTTGAACTGCACTTTCTCATGTAACGCATCACTGTTTATTTCGGCCACAATATGGAAGCGCAGCATCAAAGGGCTAAACACGTCCGACTCGGATCGAATCACAATATTTCGTAAACGGGGCTCATACACATCTAAGCAGCTTTGTATCGCAAGCTTAATCCGCAGCGATAAGTCTAAGGTTTCTAACGTTGCATCGTTAAAATCCACTAAACCTAACGTTGGAGCACTTTGTGCCTCACCCATGCGAGTATTCAAAATATTGGAAACATTGCGTTTGATTGATTGGAGCACATCCCATGCATTTGGCCCTTGAGTCAAAGACATAGGCTTGGTGCCAGCTTCTAAACGTTCAAAGAAGCCGACACCAAATGCACTCTCTTCAGGTGCAATATAAGTCATGGTTATGCTTGATCTAATCGACCAACCAATGACAATTCAAAGTTCGCGCCCATGTACTTAAAGTGAGGACGAACAGAGAGAGAGACCTGATACCAACCTGGTTCACCTTCAACATCCATGACTTCGATTTTTGCAGCACGAAGAGGACGACGACTACGTACGTCTGCTGGTGGATTTTCTTGGTCAGCCACGTACTGTTTGATCCAGCCATTAAGCTCACGTTCAAGATCTTGACGCTCTTTCCAAGCACCAATTTGCTCACGCTGTAGCACTTTGACGTAGTGTGCAAGGCGATTGATGATCATCATATATGGCAGTTGCGTACCCAACTTGTAATTGGTTTCCGCTTCTTTGCCTTCTTTGGTATTCGGGAATATTTTTGGCTTTTGGATCGAGTTTGCAGAGAAGAATGCGGCGTTATCACTGCCTTTACGCATGGTTAAAGCAATGAAACCTTCTTCTGCTAATTCAAACTCTTTACGGTCAGTGACCAACACTTCAGTTGGGATCTTACTTTGCAGTGCACCCATCGATTCAAACACATGCACTGGCAGATCTTCAACCGCACCGCCACTTTGTGGGCCAATGATGTTTGGACACCAACGGTACTTGGCAAAGCTATCGGTTAAACGAGTAGCGAAAGCAAACGCGGTGTTACCCCATAGATAGTGTTCGTGTGAAGCGCTGACACTTTCCACATAATTAAATGATTTAATTGGGTTTTCTGTTGGATCATAAGGTACGCGCAATAAGAAACGAGGCGCAGTCAAGCCAAGGTAACGCGCATCTTCTGATTCACGTAGAGAACGCCATTTAGTGTATTTAGGGCTTTCAAATGTTGACTTAAGATCCTTGATATTTGGTAGCTCTTCAAAAGAATCGATACCAAAAAACTCAGGGCCTACACTAGAAATGAATGGAGCATGAGCCATCGCACCAAGTGCACCCATGTATTGCAGTAGCTTCATGTCAGGGGTTGATGGCGTGAAAGCAAAGTTACCGATGATAGCGCCAGTCGGCTCACCACCAAATTGGCCATAACCAGAAGAATAAACGTGCTTATAAAGACCAGATTGCGTCGTTTCTGGTGCAAATTCAAAGTCTTCAAGCAACTCGCCTTTCGTTACATGCAACAAATCAACCTTGTTGTTTTCACGAAAATCGGTACGGTCAATAAACAGTTTCAAACCACGCCATGACGATTCCATCTGCTGGAAACGCTCTTCGTGCAAAATCTCATCCATTTGAGCACTGATTTTCTTATCAAGCTCAACCAGCATTTGATCAACGAGTGATTTGTTAACCGGCTCTTCCGTTTGATTCGAACCGATGAGATTCTCAATAAACGCAGCAACCCCTTTCTTCGCAACATCATACCCTTCTTCAGTCGGTGCAATGCGCGTTTGTGCCATGATTTCATCAAGTAAACTGCCTTGGGTGGCACTTTGTCTCTCTAAGACGGCTTCAGTAGTAGACATCAATTTCGTTCCTAAATTTGATTAAATAAAAAGTTGGGTTGATCAAGCCTTATGCTTGAGGCTCTTCTTCTTTGCCGCTCACTAGGCTTAGCTCAGATAGAAGTTTTTCACGCGATTCTTCCGAATTTAGTAGCTCTTGTAGACGCTCTCTAAACGCGGGAATATTGCCCAAAGGACCTTTTAAGGCCACAAGAGCTTGGCGTAGCTCAACCAATTTATTTAATTCTGGAACTTGTGCTGCCACTGAATCCGGTTCGAAGTCAGCAAGAGATTTGAAACTAAGCTCAACAGGAAGCTCAGCATTTTCATCGCCACTCAGTTTATTGCGCACTGTAGTGGTCAGTTTCAAATCGCTTTCACGCATAACCGCTTCAAAGTTGTTCTTGTCCACTGAAACGGTCTGTCTCTCTTCAAGTGGGGTCTCTTCGGTATGGCCTTTAAAATCACCCACCACCAGAGTTTTTAGCGGTAACTCAACTTCAGCCTGTGCATCTCCCGTTGCTGGAATATACTTAATATTAATCCGCTCTTTAGGAGCTACACTTCCTTCTTTAGACATATTACGTCTCCAATACCTATGCCAATCATTGTCAAAATTACGGACAAGAGCGTAGCTAAACTTAGTTACCACTTACTCAGGCCGAGGGTTACATAACGTTGTAAAAATTAAAGTTAAATCTATTGGACTTAAGTTCTAATAGAACTCAAGTCTCTTAATATTTATTATCTGGTAGATTTTAATGAGCATTTAAACAATAAATCCCATTAATTAGCATTAGCTATTAAATTCTTCCCTAAACTACCCCATCAGATTTATCGATATTTTCATGGGGATTTAAAATTCTCGGCACATTCTATTCATATAGGAGCATTTTAAATATAAAAAATCACAAAAACATGATCTTCACCCAAAAAAATATGCCGTTTCTAATACTGTATAATTTAACTAATTAATATCCCAAAAGACATCATGATAATAAAAATTCAGACTATTCTTATAGTTAACAAATATGCCATTAGCTTGTGCTTTTTCTTCCTCACTCATCTTACCAGCAAGGCTTTCTTCCTCTAATTCCAATATTGAGTAGAGCGACTGCATACGTTCAGTACCAGCAGCAGAGAGATATAAATCTAAATAGGCTTGCGCTTTGATCCGATCGGGAGTCACAAAATGATAGGATGCGCTATCGCCGAGCAGAATCTTAACTACCGTTGCCAAAGAGGTAATATCACCTTGCTCTAACGCCATCAGTCGCCATTGATAGGCATCTTCAAAACGGCCTTTGCTCTCTAAAATACCGATGTAGCGTCTCATCGCAGGGATATAGTTTGTCTTCGCAGCCGCGAGATAGAGCTCTCTCACCTTGGTCTCCCTTTCTCCAGGCATTAAAAACAGGCCTCCACCCGCTTGAACTTGCTTTGCTTTATCCATCAATGCTCGTGGATGATTAAAACTGACCGCTTTATCGAGATAGTAGCTATACATCTCGTTATCCATACCTTTGTAAAACTGGGCAAGCTCGTAAGTGGCTTGTGCAGGTTCATCTCGTCCTAAACGAATCAAACTATCGTAATACTGGCTTTTCCAATACTGCACATCGCGATCTCTTAACCACTTGGCATCAGTATAAAGATGTTTCATGGCGCGACGATTGCCTAATTCTGCGGCTTTAAGCAGATATTCACGCGCTTCAGGAGGCGTTCTAATGGTCGTTTTGTAGTTCGAAAGCTCCATCGCGTAGAGAAAGGCGGCATCCGAATTGTCGTTGTCTGCCGCGTACTGGAGGTATGGTCGCGATTCCATATTTTTGTATTGCGCTCGAAGCAGTCGTCCGGTAGCAAACGCTTTTTCTGGAGACATATTTCCTACTTCATACACTTCTGCTGCAGACGTTTCTTGCTCAGCATGTAACACCATCGAAGGAAATAAGGAGAGCGCTAAAATGGCATATGTTTTATTAATCCACATTGACGCGACTTCCAAACTTGACGCTTGCGGAACACACAATGATAGACGTTGGCAGAAATCCATCATGAACCGTTTCCATATTACCCACTACAATACTCTGACTCATTATATTTCCTTAACTGACTAACCATTTATCCATAAACACGTAAGCAAAAATCATTCCCTTCAATTACGCTTACTTAAGAATAAAGCCCCACAGCCCGAGCGGGCAAAAAATTGCCCAACCGAGCAACAAATTGCCCGAGCGGGCATAATATTGCCTATATGATAATCAATACTCAGCCTTTACCCATCAAAATTAAAAACAATACACTCATTAAATTAAATAGAATCAGGAACCAATCACTACAAATAGAATTAATGACAAAAAACTAACATAAATCTGACATTATTTTTCTCGGAAATAAAATTAATTAATCCTCCAATCATTCTATATGTTTTAAATAAACGTATAGCATCAGGTTAAATCGACACTGTTAACTTATTTTTTTGGGATTCACTAGGCTATATTAATGATATTAATAAGCTAGTTACATTAATTAATCGTGTCATCATCGACGTTCAACCAGAAACTGGCATTTCTAGGTCAAATCAGTACAATTCTGCGTTCTCCACCACCATCCACTGCGAGCCAGAGAAAATGCCGACACCAGCGCCCTGTTTTACTGCCTTTAAAAAACCGATTGAAGGCTACTCTCTGCCTGAGCGTTTTACTTTCCCATTTTGTTACGAGCCGCATCCGCTTTGCGAATTAGCGGCAAGCCAGCTGCAACAACACCTGCTGAACCAGCAGAATTGGCAACATAATTTTGGGCTCGATAATCACGGCGTGCTAAACCAGCATCCGGAAGCTATCGGGAAAATGTTTGGCGTTTTAGTGGTGCGTAAACAAAGTGGAGAGCTAGGGTACCTGTCTGCATTCTCGGGAAAGTTAGCTGAGCAAAACCTGCTGCCGCATTTTGTGCCGCCTATATTTGACATGCTCACTAACGATGGTTTTTTCTTGGAAGGCAGCGTACCAATCAATCAAATTAATCAGCAAGTTGAACAATTGGAGTGCGATCCACAGCGTGCGCTACTTCAGCGGCAATGGGCCACGGCCCAACAGCAGGCGCAAGATGAATTAGAAGCGCATCGCCAACTGATGATTCAAGGTCGTGAACAGCGTAAACAGCAACGCATCCTTGCCGAACAATCAAATGATGCCCAACAATTGCGTGAAACCTTAGATTGTCTCGCCAAACAAAGTGTGGCTGAAAAAACGTTCCTCAAGCAATTAAAACGAAAATGGGACGTCAACCTCAACGAACTACAAGCGCAAATAGACGCATTTCAAGAACAGATTGATGCATTAAAAGAGCAGCGTAAAAATCTCTCTAATGCGTTGCAGCAACGACTTTTTTCTCACTATCGGTTTCTCAATCAATACGGCACTGAAAAATCTCTGGGGGAGATTTTCCGTCTTACGGCTAACCCTGTTCCACCAGCAGGATCTGGAGAATGCGCCGCACCAAAATTGCTGCACTACGCGTTTCAACATCAGATGACACCGATTTCACTCGCCGAATTCTGGTGGGGAGCGTCACCAAAATCTGAAATTCGTCAACACAAGAAATTCTATCCTGCTTGTCAAAACAAGTGCCAACCGATTTTGGCTCACATGCTTGATGGGCTGAAGCTCGATGATAACCCGCTATTGCATAACCCAGCGCAAGGCAAAGAGATCGACATCATCTATCAGGATGAAGCCATTATTGTCGTCAACAAACCTGCCGAGTTTCTATCCGTTCCCGGAGTCAACATTCAGGACTCGGTTTATACTCGTCTGCAACAAATGTTTAGCTCAGATGAAGGGCTTTTTGTGATCCACCGCCTCGATATGTCTACTTCAGGTTTATTGGTGTTTGCTCTCACCCGCCGAGCCAATAAAAGCCTGCAGAAGCAATTTATTACTCGCGGCGTTGAAAAACGCTATCTTGCCTTACTCGCTGGTGAATTACAGCAATCGCATGGTGACATTCGCTTACCGCTGCGGGGCGATTTAGATGACAGGCCGCGTCAATTGGTCTGTTTTGAACATGGCAAACCCGCTGACACTCACTGGCAATTAATTGAATGCCGGGATGGATTCAGTAAAGTCTACCTCTACCCCAAAACAGGACGAACCCACCAATTGCGCGTGCATTGCGCTCATGTGGAAGGACTCAACCTGCCCATCGTTGGCGACGATCTTTATGGCACGAAAGGAGCGCGTTTACATCTACATGCTGAGTCACTGAGCTTTGATCATCCTTATACCAAGCAAAGGATGACATTCACGGTGGATGCCGAGTTTTGATCGACCATTCCGCTTTAGTGACATTGAGGTGACAAATCCTGACTTAGCACAGCTATAATTTCGTGAATGCGAACCTTTTTCTAAGTGCTTAACGTTGAGAACACGGCTGCTGTACCTTTTGATCACACTCACCGCAGTGCTAGGGCAATCAAACCTAGCACACGGGCAAGAGCAAACGCTGCAAGATCGTTGGCAGCATTTTCTACGCCAAGCCGAATCGCTATCGGCTGCGCGAGCCTTGCCATTGCAAAGTATTAACTCATACCCTGTCGATCTTCTGCTCAGCGCCAGCGCCTATCCTGATTTTTCCCGTTATTCATGGCAAACCATAACCGAGCTCAAAGCGATAGCCTCACAGTGCGCACTGTCGCCCGGTTTATCAAAAACCTTGGCATCACGCCCTGAATTGCAAAAAGCAGCGTCGTTTGAACTCGCTTTATGCCAAGGCGATGAATTGCCCATCCGTTGGTTTAAGACGGCTCCGTTTCTGCATCCTGCAGGCGGGAGCTACGCAGAGCGATACTTAGCTTTTTCTACTCATAACATAACGGCCGAGCTACAGCCCTACACGACTCTCTCTGACCCTCATCATCCGCTGTACACCTTTTTTACCGATTTAGAAACGGCAGGGCGAGATGCCTTGGTCAGCGGTTATCGCGCTTATATTGACCGTCAACAACGGCTATGGATCAGTGGCGATTTCGGTATTCGCGTACTGAGCGCATTGCAATGGAAAAAAGTCGCGCTCGATCAGCAATTGGTATTGTCGGCCATCACAGCGGCTACTCAAAGTTGCCAATTACGCTACAGTAATCTGTGTATCTCTAGCCAAGAAAAACCCAATATCTCACTGTGGTTATCGGTCATATTACTGCTGTTACTCGCAGCAACGCTGAGTAGGACGCTCTGGTTACGCCGCCAACAAGCCAAAGAAAAACGCTTTATTTTACAGTTGCTAACGCATGAACTACGCACCCCTATCACCAGTCTTGGCTTGACCGTTGAGCAGTTTCGCCAGCAATTTGATACTCTGCCAGAGCCAGCCCAAGATACATTCGGCCGCTTACTGGCCGATCACCAACGTTTAGCTCAGCTTGCTCAGACCAGTAAAGGATTTTTGAGTAGCGACCCAAATGAGCCGTTTCAATGTCAAACCGCTTATCTCTCAGATTGGTTAGATCACTGCGTAGCGAAACACGAACTCAGCTATGAACTGACACAAGATATCGAGCTCACACTGCCGTATTACTGGCTTGGGATCTGTTTGGATAACTTGATCCGTAATGCCAAGCAACATGGTCAAGGGACAATCTCAATAACGGCCAGCGTGACTGACACTCAACTGCGGCTTTGCGTTAGCGATGAAGGCGAGTTTCCCTCTCGTCTAAAACGGCTATTTTCCCGTTCTCGCACGGCTTCCAATATGGGGATTGGGCTCCGTCTTGTGAGCCATTTGATGCTTAAAATGGGTGGTAAACTGACGTGTAAAGCCCACCCCACTCGCTGCCAATTGGAATTACCATTATGAACACACTGTTATTGGTCGAAGATGATCCCCTACTCGGGCAAGGTTTGCATGATTACTTGCTACAGCAAGGTTTTGATTGTTTGTGGGTACAGCAGCTCTCACAAGTCAAAAAAGCATGGTTTCGCGCCGATTTGGTGATTTTAGATAGGCAACTGGCTCAAGGAGACAGCTTGGATCATCTGCCTCAATGGCTAATGGCCAAAGCCGTGCCAGTGATCATCCTGACGGCCAAAATCGAGGTTGAGCAAAAAATAGCAGGTCTGATGGCGGGGGCGAAAGACTACGTCACCAAGCCATTTTCGCAACAAGAATTACTGGCGCGAATTCAAGCGCAACTGCGACCATTAGGAGAAAGCTTGCTTTCCTACGCTGATATTGCCATTGATCTCTCAAAGCGCAGCGTTACCTTAGGTGAGCAGTTGATGATGCTAAAACCGAAACAGTTTCAGCTATTACTGCTGCTGGTTCAAAACCAAGGACGTGTTTTTCACCGTGATGAACTACTCAATAAAGTGTGGGGCTACCAAGCCTTTCCCTCAACTCGAACCGTCGATAACCATGTTTTACAGCTAAGGCAGCAGTTACCCTCACTCAATATCGAAACCGTTCGTGGCGTTGGGTACCGTTTAGTCGAGGTGTCCAATGCGTAACCTTTGGCTGTTTGCACTGTTCGTCGTTAGTCCAAGCCACGCCGTGAGTGATGATTGGTTTATGGCCACACCACTGCAATCAACCTATCGCGCTTTAGCGAACCATCAGCCACAGCTTGCCTGGCAAGAGTTGGTCCTCGCACTCAATAACCAAACCATTGCCACGCCATACTGGGCAAGCGTCAAAAATACCATTATTGAACAAACCCAATGTGGCCAACAGCTCTTAAGCGATGTGGTACCAAATGCGGCGCTGATCAAAGTCTCGATACAAAAAAAAACCAACGTGATGCAGCAAGGTTACCAGTTCAAATTATCAATGGAGGGAGCGAAGCTGCCTAGCCAGGTTGAACTTCTTGGCCCTGACAATGGCTTGATCATCTCACAGAGCCAAGTAACGTCATCAGCCCCTTATATAGAATTAGAAAGCCCAGAACTGCTCTTTGCTCCGCAAGATGGCGTTTATCGACTGACACTCGACAAACAACACTATTGGTTAGTTCTTACCATGCCTTTTGGCTCCACATGGTTGCAATCCGCCTCTCCCAACGGTGGCTACCCACTAACACTTGAGTCCCCCACAGTATTGACAAACTGCCCCCCAACAAGCCTTGCTTGGCAATGGTTTGACGACCAATTTCAGTTAATCAAGCAGCAAGATATGGTAGCTATGAGTAATACTCAGCAATTATTAAATAAACCAAGCTCATCCCCCAGCTCGGCTAAATGGCTCAGTACTCTGATCAAAACTGTCGAATATCAAGGAGCAATCAAAGTGGAATATGTACAACGTTTGACTCTGCCAAATCAGGCTCAATGAAGACATCAGGGTGACAATTGATTTGTCGATTTCTTATGTAATCAACACACCGAGACACACTGGAAATGACAAACCATGTATAAACCACTTTGTTCTTTATTGATCACTTGTACGCCACTTTTGGCGTTGGCTAGCCAATCACAACCGGCGTCAATTACACTGCATAATCAAAACCAAACCGTGCAAATAGAGCCACAAAATTTTGCTATTGATTGGCAGCAAAATGCCCAGCTAACCATTAACCAAGGCCAGCTAACCGTTAACGGCCAGCCACAGCAAGTCAGCCAACTGCAACAAGATAATCAACATCACGCCTCTTGGCTGCTTGTTCCTAGCCAGTTAAAGGTTGAGGCCAATTTACAACAAACATTGAAGCTGTCGATTACCGCGAGCGCTGAGAGTAAGATCTCTCGTGCTAAACCGTTAACCGTGCAGTGGTTTGAACTGCCTGAGCAGCAAAGCAAAACGCTCATTCTTCCTTTTAGTGAAGGAATGCGGATTCCAACTGATAACCCACAGTGGGTGAACTACCTCATAGCGGAACGCTCTACCAGCAATACCACCCAAGATCTCAAAATGCCATTTTGGAGTGTAGAAGCTGGCAATGAGCAGTATGTGAGCTACCAACTCAATACCGCCACCAACAACAAACTCAATTTTAGCGCCAAGCAAAACAAGCTGGACATGCAAGCCACGCACGCTTTCACTGTGCTCAATAAAGATGAGCCTTTTGAGGTGGAAATCTCCCTTGGCAACTCACCACTAGATGGTGCCAAACGCTACCGTCAGTGGCGAAAAGAGAATGGGTTATCACAAACGCTCGAACAAAAAGCGCAGCAAAACCCAGCCATAAAACAGCTTATCGGCGCAAGCCATGTCTATCTGTTTGGTAGAGACTTACTCTCTGAGCAAGATGTTAGCGACTTCTGGGCATTGAAAGCTTGGTATTTTGAGCAGCCGCAGTGGACAGCATCAAACGAAGCACTCAAAGAACTCAAACCGCTCATCAAGGGCAAAGATTTCTTAAGCCGCTATCATAAACGTTTGCTGATTGAAGAGGTGAATAATGGGCTGAACTCTTGGATCAAAGAGTCGCCCTCAAATAACGAGGCTGGGATCGCCAGCCAGTATCAAGCCGCTCAGGCACGAAAAGCATGGCTCGCAGAGCAGAAACTACCGTTTCTACGTGATGCCAGCACTTGGGGACAGGGGCTATCGACATCCATGATTGACGCACTCAGCTCAGCTGGTTTGCAGCACCTCTGGCTAGGTTTGGATAATTGGATGCCCGCCTTTTACCAGCCACAAGTGGTTGATCAAGCAAAACAGGCTGGCTACTTAGTTGGGGTATACGACTCCTACAATACCGCCATTGCAAAAGGCATCAACGATGGTTGGCTTACCGCGCAGCTACCGGATGCAATGCGCAAGCAATGTGCGATAGAAAACGCCGACGGCAAAAAACAAAAAGGGTTTCGTGGCAACGGCTTTTACCTTAACCCAGCCTGCCAATTAGGCTTTGTGCAGCAACGCATTGAGGCGATTTTAAAATATGGCCGTTTTAACAGCCTGTTTCTTGATGTAGATGGGACCGGAATGGCCCGTGAAGATTACTCATACCAAGAGGGCCAAGGAATGAAAGAAAGCGCGATGCTGGAGGCATTTAATCAACGCATGCGCTGGATAGCCAATGAACAGAATGTGGTTCTCGGCTCTGAAGATGGTAACAGCCTGACGACACAAGGGCTCTCTTTTGCTCATGGTTTAGAAACGGTAGGATTTGGCTGGACAGATCCTGATATGAAAACTAACCGCCAATCGCCTTACTTTCTTGGAGCATGGTTCCCAACAACGAGCCCAGATTTTTTCTTTAAACCCACACAAGTCAAAGAGCCGTACAAAACACTGTTATTTGCACCGCAATACCGTATTCCTATCTATCAGACCGTGTTCCATGATGAGGTGATCAACAGTCACCACTGGCACAACGACAGCGTGAAGTTTTCCAACGTGCAAGCGGAGCGAGATTTAATCGCCATGCTGTACAACACCCCAGCGATGATTCACCTTAGCCGTGATGAAGCGACGCCTAACAGCGCACGAGTTAACGCATTACGCCGTTATCAGCAAGGGTTTGCACCAATCCATGGAGTCGTGTGGAACCAACCTTTAGTCGATTTTAAATGGCTTGATGAACAAGGGATGGTACAACAAACAACCTTTGGTGATGGCAGTAAAATTACCGCCAATTTCTCTACGCAGCCATATAAAAAAGAGGATAAGGAAATAGTTCCAGCCTTGAGTATTCAAGCTGAACTCAGCAATGGGCAAAACCTCATTTGGGCATCGGATACGCTAAAGACAGAAAAATAGTCTCATCTCTCACTCATTAAAAGATAAATAACTCATTAAAAGATAAATAATAGTGCGACACTTCAAGGAGGAAGTGTCCATTTCTATCATTCAGCAACCATAGCCAGTAGCACAAATACAATATGAACAAACAAAACTAGACGACTGGTCTAATTTAAATTATAGTGCCGTCCATGAATACAAAAACCCATGATACTCGCCAACACATCCTTGAGGTCGGTTACCAACTTGTCGTAACCAAAGGCTTCACCAGCGTAGGCTTGTCTGAATTATTAAAAACCGCTGATGTGCCCAAAGGCTCTTTCTATCACTACTTTAAGTCAAAAGAGCAATTTGGCGAGGCACTGATTACGGACTATTTTCAGCACTATTTAGTACGGATTAATGCCCTTTTTGACCAAGAAGAAGGCAACGCCTATCAACACTTGATGCATTATTGGCAATGTTGGTATGAGCAGAGCAATGGCTTATGTAACGCACAGCGCTGCTTGGTGGTGAAATTAAGCGCTGAAGTTTCAGACTTGTCTGATGCGATGCGTATTGCTTTACTTAAAGGTGCAGATAGCATTATTGAGGCGGTCGGAAAATGTATCCAGCAAGGGATCGACGACGGCTCCATTCACGTACAACACAGCCAGCAAACCGCAGAATTGCTTTATAACCTTTGGCTCGGCGCAAGTTTGCTCAGTAAACTGCGTCAAGATAACCAAGGGCTTGCACAAGCGCTTACGAGCACCGAACACATTTTGCAAGGCCAGTGCCCTAGTTAAGATTTACCCCGCTATTTCGATAGCGGTTTTTTTGAAACTCAAACTAGACGACTGGTCTAATTTAAAATAATAAAGGACTCTCCAATGACTGAACAAACTAACCGCCGCATTGTACTCGCTTCACGCCCTGTCGGTGCACCAACGCCTGCTAACTTTCGCTTAGAACATGCGCCTAAACCAACACCTGCCGCTGGTGAAGTGCTGCTGCGTAGTGTTTATCTTTCACTTGACCCCTACATGCGCGGCCGCATGAGTGACGCTAAATCGTACGCCGATCCTGTCGCAATTGATGATGTCATGGTAGGCGGGACCGTGTGTCAAGTGGAAGTATCAAACCACCCAAAATTTGAGCAAGGTGAGTGGGTACTCGCTTATACCGGATGGCAGGATTACGCTATTTCTAACGGCGAAGGTTTACTCAAACTCGGTAAAAATCCAACCTCACCCTCATACGCACTAGGCATAATGGGAATGCCCGGTTTTACCGCTTATATGGGTTTGCTAGACATCGGCCAACCGAAGCAAGGTGAAACTGTGGTAGTCGCCGCCGCCACTGGCCCCGTAGGGGCAACGGTTGGTCAAATTGCTAAAATCAAAGGCTGCCGCGTGGTCGGCATTGCTGGCGGTGAGGAAAAATGTCGTTACGCTAAAGAAGTATTAGGTTTTGATGAATGTATTGATCACAAAGCTGACGATTTTGCAGAGCAATTGGCTAAAACATGTGCTCAAGGGATTGACGTTTACTACGAAAATGTCGGTGGCAAAGTCTTTGATGCGGTTTTACCTCTGCTTAACACAGCAGCGCGAGTTCCGCTGTGTGGCTTGATTTCTCAATACAATGCAACGTCGCTGCCTGAAGGACCTGATCGTCTCTCTATGCTGATGGGCACCTTGCTTACCAAACGAATCCGCATGCAAGGTTTCATTATTTTTGATGACTACGGCCATCGCTATAACGAATTTGCTACTGACATGACTCAATGGCTAAGCGAAGGGAAAGTGAAATACCGCGAGCAACTGATTGACGGTTTAGAAAACGCACCACAAGCCTTTATTGGTCTATTGGAAGGCAAAAACTTTGGCAAACTGGTTATCCAAATCAACCAACCACTTTAATAAGGACCACATAATGATCAAACTTCACCATCTAAATAAATCACGCTCTAAGCGCATTATCTGGTTACTTGAAGAGTTAGGGGTTGAATATCAAGTGGTTCCATATCAACGTGATAGCGTGACCTTTCTGGCACCGCCGGAGCTAAAAAGCGTGCATCCGTTAGGTAAGTCACCTGTGATTGAAGACAATGGCTTGGTGATTGCTGAATCTGGCGCCATTACCGATTACTTGATAGAAAAATACGGCCAACACTTTGCGCCTCAGCGTGGCAGCGTGGAATATGTGCAATACCAGCAATGGCTCCACTTTGCGGAAAGCTCTGCCATATTGCCGCTGCTATTAAAAATGTTTGTTGCCAAAGATGGCTGCCAAACCAATTTCCTTGGTGGCTATGCAGAAAGCGAAACGGCCAAAGTGATGAGTTATTTTGACCAGTGTTTAGCGGATAAACGCTACTTAGTAGCCGATCAACTCACTGGCGCTGATTTCATGATGTCATTCATTGCTGAAATATTGCTGACCAACGGAGCGATTACTCACTTCCCGAATATTGAACGTTACTTAGAGCAGCTCGCCACTCACCCTGCTTATCTAAAATCGAACCAAATCGAAGCGCAATACGCCTAACCTTAGGTTCCTGATGACGCCACTTCGACGATAACGAAGTGGCGTTTTTATTTCCATAATGGAAATGACTACTTGATGTATTATCAATAGTGAAAAGTAACCAAACACATTAGGATTAAACCACAATAATATAAGGGTTTAATTCATGAGCCATTCACTCGATACACAGCAACGCTTCCAAGCCATCGTTACTGACGCACACCTCTCGCCTAAACAAAAGTCACACTTCCTTGCGCTAGAGGCCGAAGCAAGCTTGCCCTATCTGAAACTCTCTCCTGAGTTGGCTCGAGCAATGGAACAAGGCATTATCTGCGATATGTTTGAAGGCCATGCCCCTTTTAAACCACGTTACGTGTTGCCTGACTACGCAAAATTTTTAGCACAAGGCAGTGAGTATTTAGAGCTTTCGCCTGCCAGTAATTTTGATGAAGCACTCAATATGCTGACCATTTTGTACCATCACGTGCCTTCAGTGACCTCTATTCCTGTCTATTTGGGGCAATTGGATAGCGTGTTATTGCCCTATGTGGGCGAACTGAGCGAAGCGTCGATTTATCAAAAATTGAAGCTGTTTTGGATCATGCTTGATCGTACTCTGCCCGATGCTTTCATGCACGCCAACATCGGCCCGAGCGACAATATTATTTGTCGTACTATTTTACATATCGATGCTGAACTGAAACAGATCGCTCCCAACCTTACCTTCATGTATGACCCTTCCATCACTCCTGACGATTTACTGCGCCAAGCGACCGATAATATCTGTCAATGCAGTAAACCGCACATCGCCAACTATCCGATTCATACCACCGCCTATGGCGAGCAAGGTTTTGGTATTGTCAGTTGCTACAACTCACTTCCTTTAGCGGGAGGCTGCAATACTTTAGTCAGAATGAATTTAAAAGAGGCCGCGAAAAAAGCCAGTGACCGCCAAACATTTTTAGATCAGATTCTACCCACTTACAGCCAATATATGATTGAGCTGATGGATGTTCGAGCTGCTCATCTACACCAACAATCTCATTTTTTTGAAGGTTTTCTGACTCAAGAAGGGTTGATTGAAGAATCCCGTTTCGCACCGATGTTTGGCATTTATGGTATGGCAGAAGCCGTTAATCTATTACTGGAAAAGGAGCAGAGTAACGCTCGTTATGGCCATGATGATATCGCCAACCAATTAGGCATCGCCATTTCCGCCAAGCTGGCCGACATTGTACAAAACTCACCAGTCAAATATGGCTTCAACGGCCGTGCTTTGCTGCACGCGCAAGGTGGTATTAGCCTTGATCTTGATGTCACTCCGGGCGTGCGCATCCCTTATGGTACCGAACCCAACCCGATTGAATATGTGCAAGCAACGGCTGGACATCATCAATATTATACCTCTGGTATCAGCGATATTTTAACTCTGGATGAAACCATAAAGGCCAACCCAGAGGCGATGTTCAACCTATGTAAAGGAGCCCTCCACTCGGGCTATCGCGAATTTACGGCCAACGTGGCTTCGAACGATTTAGTTCGCATTACGGGTTACATGGTGAAATTATCTGAAATAGCGCAATTTGAGCAGCGCGGATCACGCACCAACACCACATTTCTTGGGGCAGAAGCGGCCAAAAACACAGCCGTGCTCAAGCGAAAAGCACGCGTGGTTAGCCATGAAATGCAATCGGCTTATCAACCAAACTCTGTCAACTAATGGTGAGTGGAAAACAGCCGCTCCGAGCAAAAGTCAGCCGAGTGCTGACTTTCTCCTGCGTTGATGGCCCGGGCAACCGACTGGTCATTTTTATGCAAGGTTGCAACTTCAATTGCTTGTCTTGCCATAACCCACATACGATTCGTCACTGTCACCATTGCGGTGATTGTGTGCCAACCTGCCCATCGCAAGCACTGCGCCTCAATGCTGACCAGCAAGTCGAATGGCTAGCGAATAAATGCACTCACTGCGATCGCTGTATTGAGCACTGCATGCACCAATCAAACCCAAAAATTCATCACTACAGCGTTGAACAACTCGTGGAACTTATCCGCCGAAATCATTATTTCTTAGCCGGTATTACCATTTCAGGAGGGGAAGCAACCCTACAACTTCCGTTTATCATCGCTCTTTTCAAAGCCATCAAACACGATGAAGAATTGAAACATCTCAGCTGTTTTATTGATAGTAATGGCTCACTATCAGAATCGGGATGGGACAAAATCTCGTCCTATTTGGATGGAGCGATGATCGATTTAAAAGCTTGGCAAGAGGAAACCCATCGGTGGCTAACCGGACGCAGTAACCATAGAGTGATACGCACTATTTTCCACCTCGCTACACTGAATAAACTGCACGAAGTGCGACTGCTGCATATACCGGACAAAAGTGATTTAGAGACTGAAATTACCGAAGTGGCGCATCTGATTAACCAGTTGCCTGCGAACGTCAGCATTCGGCTCAACGCCTTCCAACATCACGGTGTGGTCGGCAAGGCCTTAACTTGGCAACCATGCAGTGAAGGTGCAATGTTGCAGTTTCATCGAAAACTGGCCGCTCAAGTACAGCGAACTATTTACCTGCCGACACGCTACGCCTAGCGTCGAAAACCACCATATCCATAGGCTACCTATATTAGATTAATAACCCGTACCATTTTGCCTAATGCATAACGCTCACCTATGCTTATCCAAACAGGCACCAACCGTTTAGCAAAAGGCCGAGCACTCGCTCTCATCACATAAAAAGGAAAGCATCATGATTGAATGGGATTTCTTACATCTTTTCGATACTCAAGAGCTCTTTATCTTTTATTAACGAGAACCAATATTATTAACGAGAGCCAACCTCATTTTAAATAGCAGCCGCAATTTCACCTTCAATATCCTTTTGCGGCTCTTTTTGTACTGGCGGAACTTGCCCTTCTTCTACAGCGTGTTGGTAACATCCACTTAGCTTAATGGCTAAATACATGTCCGCACGAATCACCACGCCGCCATCACCCGTTGAAATTCCAGCGATCTCACACCATTTTCTCAAACTGCGTTTACGCCCCGCTAGCACTAAACGAATGCCTCGTTTTTTCAGAATGCTTTGCACGTCCGATAACATCGCCATGACGCTTAAATCTAAATGGGTAAAACTCGACACCGCATCAATAATCACACACCCCACACTCATGCCCGCCGATTCAGTGTGAAATAAAATACGACGTTTAAAGTAAGGCGCATTGAAATAAGTCAGCGGAGAGTTGAAACGATAAATCACCAAACCCGGTATTGGTTTCGCCTTCGCTGACGTATCAATCGTGCGAATCGTGCCTTTATCATCCAAACCCAATGTTTGATCACTTGGCCGCATCACGGTGCGTAAGAACTGGAACAGACCCAGTAATACCGCAAGAGTGATGCCGGGGATAACGCCAATGACCAATACAGCGATGAAGGTTAAGCTTGCCAAATAAAAGGCGTCTTTATCACGCTTGTGTAAACTCCAAATCCCTTTCAGATCCAGCAACGAGATAGACGCAATAATCAACACCACCCCCAATGCAGCAATCGGAATGTATTGTAGTGGCTGATACGCCACAATCGCGACAAATCCAATCACAATCGCTGCAATAATCGAAACTAATTGCGATTTTCCACCATTAGCGTCATTCACCGCCGTACGTGAATCCGCCCCACTGATGGCAAAACCTTGTGAAAATGCAGAAGCGATATTAGCTAAGCCAAGCGCGCGAAACTCTTTGTCGGCGTCAATATCGTAACCATTTTTTGCCGCAAAACTGCGCGCAGTGAGCATCATACTGACAAAGCTCACCATCGCTAAGTTCAAAGCGGGCATGACTAATTCGCGGCTCACCCCTAGATCAAATAGAGGGGTTTGGAATATCGGTAACCCACCTTGGATTAAACCAACGACTTTAACGCCAAGATGTTCAGCGCCAAAAAACCACACCCAAAATGCAGCAGCGATGATAGCCAACATCGCTGCTGGCCAATTGGGCCTGACACGCTTACACAGAAAATAAACCACCACTGTCAGCGCACTTATCAATAAGGTTTGCCAATGCAAATCAATCAGTAAGGATGGCGCTTCCACGATACGCTCTAGTAGATATTGCTGCTCATATTTCAGCCCAAACACTTTAGCAAATTGACCCACGATAATGGTCAGAGCAACACCGTTTAACAACCCAAGTAAAATAGGGCGAGAGAGAAAATCGGCTAAAATACCGAGTTTGAAACGACTGGCCAGCAAACACCATACACCAGTCATTGCCGTCATTGTCATGACCAACTGCCAGTGTTTGAGAGGATCGCCCATCGCCAGCGGTGTCACTACCGCCGCAATCACTGCGCAAGTTGCCGCGTCTGGGCCTAAGATCAACTGCCTAGACGTGCCAAAAATCGCGTAAACCAACATCGGCAATACGCAGGAATATAAGCCGACAATCGCGCTTACTCCAGTGAGCTGCGCGTACGCTATCGCGACAGGCAGTGCAACCGCAACCACAGAAAGCGCCGCACGTACGTCATCCATCAACCAGCGAGTTTCATAGTCTTTCAGTTGGTGTAAACCCGGCATCCACTGTTGTACAAATGCACTATTCAAATTGCTTCCCCCTCTTCTCGCAACAAGGTTTTCACATTAAGCATAACTCATTGCTAACAAACTAGCGCTTATAATTGGCTGATTTTATTGAAGTATGAGAAAAAGAAAAAGTGCAGGAAAAAGATCGCCTCCATAGGTCGACTTATGTGAAAATAGCCCACTCCATTTCACTCGCCTAAAGTTGTACTTATGAAATTTCAAGCTGCCATTTTTGATATGGATGGACTGTTACTCGACACGGAACGTGTCTGCCTTACAATATTCGAACAAGCTTGCCACGCAGTTGGCGTCCCATTTTTAAAAGAGGTTTATCTCTCGGCTATTGGTCGCAATGCGGCAGGCATTGAACAAGCACTGCGCGCAGGCTACGGGCCAGAATTAAACTATCCGGTATTACATACGGAGTGGCGTAAACGTTACGATGCCGTGGTGAAACACCAGGCGATCCCAGTGAAAGAAGGGGTTATCGAGTTATTACAATGGTTAAAAGCGAATCGTGTTCCTACTGCCGTCGCAACATCAACCCAAAAAGACGTGGCACAAATTAAGCTGCGCCTTTCAGGCCTTGAGCAATACTTTGACTCGTTCACAACCGGTTGTGAAGTGACACATGGCAAACCCGATCCAGAGATTTATCTACTCGCTGCGCAACGTCTTGGCGCTGAACCGACCCAATGTTTAGCCTTTGAAGATTCTAATAACGGCGTGCGATCCGCCGTGAGTGCGAATATGATCACCTACCAAATTCCTGATCTCGTCGAACCCAGTGAAGAAGTTTTGGCGCTTGGACACCAAGTGGTCCCCTCACTACATCACGTTTTAACGGCCCTGAAAAACAGTAATTGAGCGGTTTTTCATGCGTCGGCTGATTTTGATTACCACAGCCAGGCAGCGTGGTATTGCAATTACAGGTAGCTAACAAGTAACAAGGGGATATCGTTGATACCCCCTTCTTTAGTCAATAATAAAGATTCGTTAATGTTTAGGTGGCGTACCTTCACAATTAGAAACCACCGCGTCAATTTGTATTAACGCATCCATAGGCAGCTCTGAAACACCAATCACGGTTCTCGCAGGTAGCTCATGGTTAAAGAAGGTTGTGTAAACTTCATTGACAATATTAATGTCATCCATATTTTTTATTTGAATATTGACTTTAACAATATCATCCATAACATGCTCAACACTTTCTACAATATTCTTTATATTTTCTAAACACTGCTTAACTTGTTCTTTTATTCCACAAGCAACAACTTCATTATTTTTTGGAGATAAAGGTAACTGACCTGAAATATGATTATAATGAGAAAAAGCAACAGAGTGGGAATAGCCGACTTTAGGTGCATTCACGGTATTATTTGCTTCAATCACAAGTAAGCGAGCATCTTCAGGAAGCTGTGGCGGTGTACCATCACCATGTGACACAACAACATCAATTTGCACCAATGCATTCATAGGCAAGTCAGCAACACGAACTAGGCTTCGCGCAGGCACATAACTTGGGAAAAATTGTCCACAGACTTCATTGATGGCTTCTGCATCAGATATATCTTTAAGAAATATCGTTGTTTTAACGATATCAGCCATCGTATGACCAATACTTTCTAAGATAGCATTAATATTATTCAAACACTGTTGACTCTGTTCTTTAATACCACCTTGTACTATTTCTCCCGTTTTAGGTTCAATCGGCAATTGAGCCGAGAGGTTATTATAATGAGAGAAGGCCGCGGTTTGAGAGTATAGACCTTGAGGTGCATGCTCAGTATTCCTTGACACTTTGATGAGCTCACAAGGCGCTTGTGGAGCAGTGCCTTCACCGTTTGAAATAAGAGCATCAATTTGCACTAAAGCATCACTGACAGGTAAAGCCGTAACCGCCGCTATGGTCACTGTAGGAAGCGGCCCCTGAAAAAAAGTGGGGTATACTTTTTTGATGGCATCAATATCTGAAATATTCTTTACAAAAATATTCATTTTGACCACATCATCCATAACGTGACCAATACTTTCTACGATAGACTGTATATTATTCAGACATTGCTTTGTTTGGTCATTTATACAACCAATAACAATTTCACCCGTTTTAGGATCTATCGGTAGTTGTGCTGAAATATTATTATAATGAGAAAAAGCGACAGTTTGTGTAGAGACAGCACATATAGGTGCATTTTCTGTGTTTCTTGAAACCTTTACAATATCGGCAGCCATATCGAAATTTATCCTATTATTAGTAGAAATAAGAATTTATATTTAATAAGTGTTTTTTGATAAAACAATCAAAGTGGCGAAATGGTAAGTTAAAAAATTTTCAGTAAATGTGACATACATTAAAATATTATTTGACTAGAAAGTCATCGCTTATATTGATAATGATTGATTAACGACTAATTATCCACAATCGTGTTAATAACGTGGATTAAAGAATATTTATCCTAGAAATGATTCTAAAATTGTGAATATAATCTCATGAAACTGAATACTGCATTTTCTTGATTTAGTCCAATAATGATAGGTTGTTCACAATAAGCTGCTGAAAATTTACACATAAACTCGATTAATGTGCCATTTCAATCGTAATAAATGCATAAATTTCCTGAGTCACTTAGTTTCCTTACTCCATCAAAACGCACAATAGCATGCGTATATTGAGCTACTTAATGGCTTGTTTTCTGCTGAAACTGCTTCACGCTGCGCTTTTGAGCACTGCGGCGGTTGGCTTGCTTATCGCGCGGTTTGCGCTTCGGTTCACCGCTAGTAGGTTGGTCTGTCACTGGAAAATCGGTCAACGCCTGCAGCGGTAAAGCGCGCTGCGTTAAGCTGCGGATTGCCTCCAGCGCTTGGCTTTCACCATGGCAGACCAGTGAAATTGCCACACCACCTTGACCAGCACGCGCTGTGCGGCCCACGCGGTGAATATAAACTGGCGCACTAGGCGGTAAATCAAAATTGATCACCACTGGCAGCGCGTCAATGTGAATACCACGCGCCAGTAAATCGGTGGCCACCAGTACATCCACTTGATTCGCTTTGAAATCGGCTAACGTTTGCTCGCGAATAACTTGATCTTTTTCACCATGCAAAGCTGCCGCACGAATACCCGCTTTGAGTAATTTTTTCGCGACCGCGTCAGCACTATCACGAGCGCTAATGAACACTAATACTTGCTGCCCAGCCCGCTGTTTAATCAGAGCAATTAATGCTTGTGCTTTACTGCCCTTATTCACAAGGTAGAGCTGCTCTTCAATTTCTTCCACCACTTGATTGGCTTGATTCGCCTCTATCTTTACCGGGTTATTTAACACGGCCAATGCCACCTGTTCGAGATCGGCGGCGAGTGTGGCGGAAAACAACAACGTTTGTTTGGTTTGGGGCATAAAACTGAGCAGGCGTTGTACATCCGGCCAAAACCCCATCTCTAACAGTCTGTCAGCTTCATCTAACACCACACAGTGCATCGACTCCAATGAGATCAGTTGCTGTGTGAGTAAATCAAGCAAGCGGCCCGGTGTCGCGACGATTAAATGCGGTAATTTGGCCAACTGCGCAAGCTGCTCTTCTTGGGCCACTCCCCCGCATAAAGTGCATAAGCTAATGCCCATTTTGCTTGCCACGGTACTCAGCTCTTGGCTGACTTGTTGTGCTAATTCACGGGTAGGAACAATGACAACCGATTGAATTTCAAGAGTATTAACTTCAATCCGTTGCAGTAAAGGCAAACCATAAGCTAACGTTTTACCACTGCCCGTCTGCGCGAAGGCAAGCACATCTTGCCCAGAAAGTACGGCTGGAATAGCCAATTGTTGGATTTTGGTCGCCGTGTGTCGCGACGCAGGCAGCGCAGCCATCAAAGGGGCGCTTAAGTTAAGCTTAGAAAAATTCATAAACGACTAGCAGGGTGAAAAAGGTTGCGCCGAGTCTAAAGCTATTCATTCTCCATCACAACTGTCGATACGGATCAGGACTGAATCTGGCCGCCAGTACTCAAATTCGCAGTCCATGATCTCGCCATCTTGTTTGTAATTAACTCGACAAATTTTCATTACAGATTGGCCAGCAGCCAAGTTAAGGGCTTTTGCCACATGAAGAGGCGCAGCCGTAGGGATCACCTCAAAACGAGAACGCGTGGTGATGTAACCGTATTTTTGCTGATAGAGATGCGTTAACGAAGCGGTTAAATTTTCCTCTAATATCTTTGGAAACCACTGCGCAATCAGGCAGTTTTCGACAAACAGTACCGCTCGCCCGTCAATCGAGCGCAACCGTTCAATAATATGAATGGGCGTAATTCGGTCAATATCCATCGCTCTTGCATACTCACGAGAAGCCATCACGCTGCGTACCGCAACTAGCTTAGTTTCTGCGATTCGGTGCTGCTCGCGGATCATCTGGTGGAAGTGGCAACGCGATAGCGGGTTATAATGAATTCGCGCCGGAGAGACAAACCAGCCACGCCGCTCTTCTCGGTAAATCAACCCTTCGGTTTCCAGTGAAACCAAAGCGTCTTTAATTGTAATGCGCGTTGTATTAAACAATTCACTCAATTCACGTTCAGATGGCAGTTTTTGTCTGTCGCTCAGCATCCCACTGCAAATTTGCTCACGAAGGGTGCCTTTAATATTACCAAGTTGGGTCTTTTCTAAAGGAGCATTTGCCACTGGCAAAGGGCTGCGAAATCTCATGCGTGACCTAGTCCAATATTATACAGAGTGAATAAACGTCTTTTAGACTACTTAAGGCAGATAACAGATTTATGACAGGCTAATTGATTGAATTTGAAATAAAAGTGCAATAGAAAATCATCAAAAATGTCAAATAACTACACCGAAAACGTCACAATTCTTCCCTAGGATAAAAATCGAACTTACTGACCTAGTCCAGAAGGATAGCGACAATGAAAACCTTATTTACCCGCGCAACGACTGCCACAGCACTTGCGCTGACTCTTTCAACTTCGGCTTTTGCTAAAGAGGCTGATTTACAATCTTTGATCAACGCAGCGAAACAAGAAGGCCAAGTGTACAGCATTGGTATGCCCGGCAGTTGGGCTAACTGGCAAGATACGTGGAGCGATTTAGGTAAGATTTATGGCCTAAAACACCAAGATACGGATATGAGCTCAGCGCAAGAAATTGCCAAGTTTGAAGCCGAAAAGAAAAATGCGACCGCCGATATCGGTGATGTTGGCTTTGCGTTTGCTCGCGTGGCGGTGAAAAAAGGCGTAACTCAAGCGTACAAACCGAGCACTTGGAATGACATCCCTGACTGGGCCAAAGATAAAGATGGCCACTGGGCTCTGGCTTATACGGGCACCATTTCATTTATCTCGAACAATAATCTAGTCAAGAATGCGCCAAAAACGTGGAACGATTTGCTCAAAGGCGATTACAAAATCAGTATTGGTAATGTCGGTGTTGCTGCGCAAGCAAATAATGCCGTACTAGCCGCTGCTTTTGCTCATGGTGGCAGTGAAAAGAACCTCGATCCGGCAATCGAATTTTTTGCCAAACTCGCCAAGCAAGGGCGCTTATCATTTACAGACCCAAGTATCGCTAACCTCGAAAGAGGTGAAGTTGAAGTGGCCGTATTGTGGGATTTCAACGCCCTAAGTTACCGTGACCAAATTGACCGTAACCGCTTTACCGTTAACATTCCGCAAGATGGTTCTGTGATTTCCGGCTACACCACCATCATCAATAAATACGCCAAAAACCCAAACGCGGCCAAGCTAGCACGTGAATACATCTTTAGCGATCAAGGCCAAATCAACCTTGCACAAGGCTATGCTCGCCCGATCCGCAGCAACGTTGCACTGCCTGCTGCGGTACAAAGCAAATTGATTGCTAACGATCAATACCAGAACGTGAGCCCAATTAGCGACTTTAATGCTTGGGAAAAATCAGCTCGTCAATTGCCACGTCAATGGCAAGAAAATGTCATTATCCACCAGCAGTAAGAGGCAACCATGAACAATAAGGTGATCCTTGTTGTTCTTGATGGACTCAATTATTCCGTAGCCCGTGATTGCATGGGCTACTTAAACGGCTTAATTGAGCAGCAAAGAGCAACCTTATACTCCCTACAATGTGAATTGCCTTCGTTATCGCGTCCTTTGTATGAATGTCTACTCACTGGCGTAAAGCCTGTCGAAAGCGGCATTGTTCATAACCACATTGTGCGCCTTTCACATCATCAATCCATCTTCAGTTTGGCAAAAGAGCAAGGGCTGACAACAGCCGCAGCGGCGTATCATTGGGTCAGCGAGCTCTATAACCGCACGCCTTTTGATGCAACGCGCGATCGTTTTACCTGTGATAAAACACTCAATATTCAGCATGGCTGTTTTTATCACTGGGATCACTATCCCGATGAAGCACTGTTTTTAGACGCCGAACACTTACGTCGTACTCATCAGCCTGATTTTTTACTGATCCATCCAATGAATATCGATGATGCTGGACATAAGTTTGGCCTTGATTCAGGACAGTATCGTAATAGTGCACGCATGGCCGATGCGCTGTTATCTCACTTTTTAGAAAGCTGGCTAAACGATGGCTACCAAGTGATGGTGACCAGCGATCACGGCATGAACAATGACAAGTCACACGGCGGAATATTAACCGAAGAGCGCAACGTCCCGCTTTTTGTATTGGGCGATCAATTTTCGCACCAAGCTTGTGAGATCAAACAAACTGAGCTCTGCGGCCTATGCTGCCAACTGCTTAATCTTGATCACAATAAGCCCTTTTCTGCGGAGTGCTTAGCATGATCAGTAGCCAAGTTATTAGCAAGCCTAGCGCCGTGCTGAGCCAATCAACACACTGGGCACGCAAACTCAAACCTGCGTTATGGCTTACTCCTTTTGCGCTGTTTTTCTACTTATTTCAGCTCGCCCCCATGCTGTGGGTTTTGTTCAACAGCTTTATCTCTGACGATCAATGGTCACTAGACCATTATCGCGAAATCTTCAGCTCATCCTTTATTTTACAAGGGCTGGGCAATAGTTTGTGGCTCGCCATATGGTCCAGCGTCGCGGGCCTTGCGATTGCGGCAATGTTGGTCGCCTCCTTACGCCGAGTCGATGGCAAGCTGCGCGATGGTGTGATCGCCTTTACCAATATGAGCAGTAATTTTGCTGGCGTCCCTTTGGCATTCGCTTTCATTATTATTCTTGGGGTCAACGGCGCACTGACTTTGTTGCTCAAGCAATACGGTTTGATTGAAGAGTTCAACCTGTACGGCAAATGGGGACTGCTGGCGATGTATATCTACTTTCAGATCCCTCTTGGCGTGCTGCTGCTCTATCCTGCATTTGATGCGCTCAGTGATGACTGGCAAGCGGCGGCGTCCACTCTGGGTGCCAACGGATGGCAATATTGGCAAAAAATCGCCTTGCCTGTGCTTTCACCAGCCCTACTCGGCACCTTGATTATCCTAATCGCCAATGCGATGGGCGCATATGCCAGCGTCTACGCACTCACATCCGGCAACTACAACGTCATTACGGTACGCATTGCCAGTTTAGTGGCGGGAGATCTGTTCTTAGAGCCCAATTTAGCCGCCGCCATTTCCGTGGTATTGATGCTAATTTTAGCCTTCATTACTGTGATCAATCAGTGGCTAATTGCGAAAAGCTATAGCGCAAGGAGCACTCATGCAAAACGCTAATCCTACCCTTAATAAAATCACCTTTCATAAAAGCGTGGTCTATTCCATCGTGGGAGTGATGTTGCTGCCCATTTTGGCCACCTTGGTTTATTCCTTTTCTTCACGCTGGGGCGCAACGATTTTACCCGATGGCTTCACCTTTGACTGGTATCTCAAACTGCTGACCGACCCTCGCTTTCTCGATGCATTTGGCCGCTCATTGCTGATTGGCATCGCTTCTCTGACACTCAGCGCGGTTTTGATTATTCCGGCGATCTTCGTGGTGTTTTACTATTTCCCTCGTCTCGATAAAGTAATGAACCTGCTGATTTTAATCCCTTTTGCGGTACCGCCTGTGGTCTCTTCAGTTGGATTACTGCAACTGTACGCCGATAGCCAATTTCCAATTGTGGGTACACCTTGGATTTTGATTGGCACTTATTTCACCATTGCGCTGCCGTTTATGTACCGTGCAATTGCCAACAGTTTTGAGGCGATCCATCTGCACGATCTCATGGACGCCGCGCACCTGCTCGGCGCAAGCACCAGCCGTGCTTTTTTACTGATCGTACTGCCAAACATTAGAAAAGGGTTGATGGCTTCGCTGTTTCTATCCTTCTCTTTTCTACTTGGCGAGTTTGTATTTGCGAACATTCTGGTCGGCACGCGCTATGAAACCTTGCAGATTTATCTCTACAACATGCGTCAGACTAGTGGTCACTTCACCTCCGCGTTAGTGATGACTTACTTCCTATTTATCTTTTTACTGACTTGGCTCGCCAGTCGTTTTAGCCGAGGATCCACTCAATGAATTCGACGACCCACACAACCTCTCGCTCTGATTACGTCCACGTCGCCAACCTCACCAAACGCTTTGGCAACAATACCGTTTTTGAAGGGATTGAATTTTCCATTGAGCAAGGGGAATTTGTCACGCTACTTGGTCCGAGCGGCTGCGGGAAATCGACTCTATTACGCAGTTTGGCTGGCTTAAATCCCGTCGATGACGGCGAAATTTGGGTCAACGGTGAAAACATCACTAACCAAACACCACAGCAACGCGGCATTGGCATGGTGTTTCAATCCTACGCTCTGTTTCCGAATATGACGGTGGCTGAAAACATCGCTTTTGGCCTCAAAATGCAAGGGCAAGACAGAGCTTACATCGCGCGCGAAGTACAAAAAGTGGTCGAACTGGTTTCGCTGATAGGGAAAGAAAAACACTATCCCAACCAGCTCTCGGGTGGGCAGCGCCAACGCGTCGCTTTAGCTCGCGCCTTAGTGGTCAAGCCGCGTATTTTGCTACTTGATGAACCCCTTTCAGCACTGGATGCCAAAATTCGCAAACACTTGCGCCAGCAGATCCGTGATATTCAAAAAGAGCTCAATCTCACCACCGTATTTGTAACCCATGATCAAGAAGAGGCGATGATTCTCTCTGATCGTATTTTTTTAATGCACCAAGGTGAAATCGTTCAGCAAGGCTCCCCAGAAAGCATTTATACTCAGCCAGCCAATGAGTTTGTGGCTGGTTTTATGGGCCATTACAATTTAGTAGAGGCGGCCACCGCCAAGCAGTTGTTTAACATAGACACGGCTTGGAAAGTGGCTATTCGCCCCGAATCCATCTACGTCAAGGAAGCTGGGCGGAGCTATGGTGCCCATGTTTCTGCGCCGCAACATGGCACCATCAAGCATCACCAATTACTGGGTAATGTCATTCGCTACCATGTGGATGTGCGAGGCTGCGAGCTCACGGTCGATTTACTCAATCGTTCGTCAGAGCGATTATTTGCCACTGGCAGTCAGCTAGAATTACTGTTTAACCTTAACGAAATACAACCTGTGAGAGCCTAAATAGATGCCGACACCTCTATACGTTTTTGATATGGACGACACATTGATTGACGGCGACTGCGCAATGATTTGGAGCGAATATTTGGCCGATAAGGGCATAGCGAGCGACCCTGATTTTGTCGCGCAAGATAGGCTGATCATGTCACGCTATGCCAGCGGTGAAATGGACATGGAAGATTACCTCGATTTTGCGATGCAACCTTTGCTCACCCTACCCACAGAGCAAGTCCAGCGCTTGGCGGACGATTGTGTCGCTACACGCATCGTACCTAGGCTATTTCCTCAAGCCAAAGCACTCATTAAACAGTTAACGGACGAGCGTATTCAAATGCTCATTATTTCGGCGTCGGTCAGTTTTTTGGTTAAAGCTGTCGCCCGTAAAATAGGCGTTGCAGAGGCGATGGGTATCGATATGGTCATAGAGAACAACCATTACACCACGCATATTTTGGGAACACCCACCTACCGAGACGGTAAAGTCACTCGCTTAAATGAATGGCTAGCTAAGCGCCCACAATACGTGGGTCAAGTGCATTTTTTCACTGACTCGATCAATGATTTACCTTTGTGTCTACACGCCGATTTCACCTATTTGGTCAACCCATGCACGCGCCTCATCCAATACGCTCAGCCCCAACAATGGCCGATATTAAAGTGGGGCTAATCACATCCTCTACTTTTGATGAACCATGTAGCTTGAGGCGCTGGCGGTAAACTTCTAGTATGAAGACAATAAGTTAACCGAGCCTCTCGCCATGAGCATGAAACATCGCATTGCCTTTATCTCTCTTTTACTGTCAACTCTCAATGCTTGCTCGCCGGAAAATAGCGCGCAAGCATTGGGCACTTTAGAGCGAGACCGCATCACTTTTTCCGCCACCGCCAATGAGATCATTCGCGCGCTTCCTGTCGCGGAAGGCAGCGCAGTGCATGCTGGCGAAGTATTGGTTCGACTAGATACCAGAAATCAGCAGGCGGTGCTGGCCCATGCACTCGCAGAGGCGGCCAAAGCGCAAGCGTATTTGCTCAAACTGAGTAATGGTGAACGCCAAGAAGACACGGCAGCCGCACAAGCCAAAGTCAATCGCGCACAAGCCAAACTGACAGAGGCGTTGCAAAACTTCAAACGTGTGGAAGAACTGGTTGGTAAAAAGCTCCTCAGCCAATCAGAAAAAGACAGCGCCACCGCCACGCGTGACGCCGCTCGTGCCGAACTCGATTCTGCAAAAGAAGAGTTTGCTAAGCTCACCGCTGGCACTCGCCCTGAAGATATTGAACAAGCCCAAGCGGCGCTGACCGCCGCCAAAGCCGACGTCTCACTGCAACAGCAAAAGCTCGACGAGTTAACCATTGTCGCAACCCGCGATGGAATTTTGGATAACCTCCCATACAACTTGGGTGAGCGCGTTCCAAGCAACGGCATTGTCGCCATCATCCAAGCCAGCCGCATCCCTTATGCTCGCGTCTACGTTCCCGCACCACACCGTTTAGCTGTCGTGCCGGGCGCACAATTTCCAGTGCATATCGACGGTATAAAAGAGCCGTTGCAAGGCACAGTGCGTTGGGTGGCAACGGAACCCTCTTTCACGCCTTACTACGCACTGACCGAAAATGAACGCGCCCGCTTAATGTATCTAGCCGAAGTGGATCTGCCCGAATCCGCGCAATCGCTCCCTTCTGGCATTCCAGCGCAAGTCGATTTAGCGAGGCAAAAATAGTGACTGAACTCGCCATTCACGCCCGTAATGTGGTCAAAAAATTTGGTGATTTCACTGCGATTGAAGGCATCAATCTGAGTGTCCCCAAAGGAACCATTTACGGTTTTCTCGGCCCAAATGGTTGTGGCAAATCGACCACAATTCGCGTGCTCACGGGTTTATTAAGCCCTACCTCCGGCAGTGTTGATGTACTGGGGTTAGCGATCCCAAAACAATCCGAGCAATTGCGCCTAAAAATTGGTTATATGACGCAAAAATTTTCGTTATACGATGATTTGACCGTAGAGGAAAACCTACAATTTATTGGGCAAATTTTTGGTATGCCGCGCAAAGCATTGGCACAACGGCTCAATGAACAGTTGTGCACTTATGGGCTTGATCAGCGCCGAAAACAACGCGTAAGTGGGATGAGTGGCGGCCAAAAGCAGCGCTTGTCACTAGCAGCAGCCACGATGCATAAACCTGAACTGCTGTTTTTGGATGAACCAACGTCGGCGGTCGATCCTGAAAATAGACGGGAATTTTGGGAACAATTGTTCGATCTTTCAGACCAAGGCACCACCATTTTGATCACCACTCACTACATGGATGAAGCGGAACGCTGCCACCGTTTAGCCATCATGGAATCGGGTTTAATTCGTGCAGATGGTGAGCCAGAAACCTTAATGAACACGATGGGCGTCAACATTGTCGAAGTCCGAGCCCATAATTTGCGCCAATTAAAAGAAAAAGTCATGGCTCGGGCGGAGGTTCGCTCTGCTGCGCAACTTGGCATCCGCTTGCGGATCCTTATTCATCAACAAGTCACACAACCTATCGCGTGGCTAAAAACAACCTTCCCTGAACTGGCTGAAGCTGAGATGAATCTAGCTCGCCCAAGTTTGGAAGATGTCTTTGTCACTGTGACTGGCAAGGGGCGTCAATGAAAGCACTGTTTCGAATGAAAGCGGTGATGGTGAAAGAGATACGCCAACTCTCGCGAGACAGAATTACGTTTGGCATGGTAGTGATGATCCCACTGATCCAGTTGTTGCTATTTGGCTTTGCCATCAATACTGACGTACGCAATATTCCGATCGCCATCGTTGATCAAAGTGAAAGTACCCTCGGACGGTTAATTGTAGAGTCAGTCAAAGCCACACAGGTTGTGAGCGTCAAACACACTTTTGCCACAGCAGATCAAGCTGAACATGCAATTGAACAAGGTAACGTGAGAGCAGCGCTGATCCTGCCAAAAGATCTCACCCAGCGCGCGGTGCAAAACCGCGTGTTAGGCCAGTGGATTGTTGATGGCTCCGATACGATGATCAGTGCCTCCATTTTAGGTCTGCAATCCATGCCGCTGACCGATTTTGATTTTGACATTCGTCCAGCTACCGTCAAAACCTTTGAAGTCACGCTGTTTTATAACCCCACTCGCCGCTCTGCGGTTAATATCGTGCCCGGTTTACTGGGGGTTATTTTAACCATGACGATGATCCTCTTCACCAGTGCCGCGATTGTGCGAGAAAAAGAGCGCGGCAATTTAGAACTGCTGATCACAACGCCAATTCACTCTATTGAGCTTATGGTCGCCAAAATTGTGCCCTATATTTTTGTCGGATTAATTCAGGTCTTCATCATCTTGGGCTTAGGGCATTTTATTTTTGACGTGCCCATTAATGGTACGATCAGCCAAATTCTCTTCGGTACTTTGCTGTTTATCGCCGCCAGTTTGACCTTAGGTTTGGTGATTTCAACCATTGCTTCCACTCAACTGCAAGCCATGCAAATGACTGTTTTTATCTTACTGCCTTCAATTTTACTTTCTGGATTTATGTTTCCCTACGAAGGCATGCCAGTAGCAGCGCAGTGGATTTCTGAAGCGTTGCCCGCGACCCACTTTATGCGCATGATCCGCGGGATTGTGTTGCGCGGTGCTAACCTCATGGATCTATGGCGAGATGCATTATGGATGTTAAGCTTTACCGTCGGTGGGATTATCGTCGCGTCGTTGAGATTTAAGAAATCCCTTGATTAACGCCATTCACATTTGAAGGCTAATTTTTAAGCCAAAAGAAGGAAACTAACATGTTAAAGTCACTGATGACCAAAGCGTTATTGTGTGTAGGCCTGATCTCCAATACCTCAGATGCATTGGCATCAGAGCGCTCAACGATAGCATGGCAATGGATTGAAAATGGCGCGCTTTTAGTCGATGTTCGAACCGCAGCAGAATTTGCAGCTGGCCATATTGAAGGTGCGCTAAACTACCCACTTGATACTGTTAGCAGTGCTTTTTCTCACATCGATAAACAACAACCGATTGTGGTTTACTGCCGCAGCGGCAATCGATCGGGCCAAGCCATGGCCTATTTACTCGAGCAAGGATTCACTCAAGTACATAACGGCGGCGGTTTAGAGGAAATGATCATTCATCCTTCGGCAATAAAGCCACTCAATTGATGTTAGCCTACTCACATTCACGTTATCGCTCTGTTTGTTCTTAATTGGCTCTCAAAGCGCAACAGAAAGACAGCGCTTGTTATTCGGCAACAATGATCGATTTTTTGATTGGAACGTAGAAGATGTTCGATAACCAATCTCAACGGTATACAGCATGCGAACGTACAAAACCTTACGCTTGATCCTAGGCGATCAGCTCAACATCAAGCACTCTTGGTTTAACAAAACGGATGATTCCGTACTGTACGTGATAGCTGAACTTAAACAAGAAACAGGCTATGTAAAACATCACATTCAAAAAATCTGCGCCTTTTTTGCCGCGATGGAAGCTTTTGCCGAATTATTGCAAAGTGAGGGACACCAGGTTCTCTACTTGACCCTTGATGAAACTGCCGATTATTTGCAGCTACCACCATTGATTAGCGATCTGTGTCATCAGATCAACGCAGAATACTTTCACTATCAGCGACCTGATGAATACCGAGTTTGGCAACAGTTGCAGGAGCTAAACCTCTCTCATACACAAGTGACTTGTTTTGATACTGAACACTTTTTATTGCCTTTTGACGAGATCACTCAGCATTTTAACACCAACAAAACCACTATTATGGAGCCGTTTTATCGCAAAATGCGTAAGCGATTCGGTATTCTTCTGCAAGATGATCATCAAACGCCTTTGGGTGGGCGTTGGAATTTTGATCACCAAAATCGCAATAAGCTCAGCGCGCAAGACATAGAAAACCTACCCAAACCACTTAGCTTTCAAAACGATGTCAGTGCAATTTATAACCGTTTACAGCACCATAATATTCACGTTTTCGGCCTGTATACTCCTTCATTGTTATGGCCGATTAACCGCTCACAAGCGCTGTCATTATTGGCCCACTTTTGTCAGTACGGCTTGCCGCTGTTTGGTCGCTTTCAAGATGCAATGACGGCAAAGAGCCCACATCGTTGGAGCCTCTACCATAGCCGGCTCTCTTTTGCACTCAACTGCAAACTACTATCGCCTGCAGAAGTCATTCAAAGTGCACTCATGCGATTTGAGAATGACAATACGATGGATTTAGCACAAATCGAAGGATTCATTAGGCAAATTTTGGGCTGGCGTGAGTACATTCGAGGCATTTATTGGGCGAACATGCCCCAATACGCCAAGCACAACGCCCTTGACGCTCAACGACCTCTTCTTCACTATTATTGGACAGGGGATACTCGTATGCATTGTGTTAAACAAGCCGTAACTCAATCACTGGAATTTTCCTACGCACATCATATCCAACGTTTGATGATCACGGGTAATTTTGCACTCCTATCAGGTTGCGAGCCGGATGAGGTGGATGACTGGTACTTAGGTATTTATATTGATGCATTGCAATGGGTAGAAATGCCCAATACCCGAGGTATGGCTCTGTTTGCTGATGGGGGAATTGTTGCTACCAAGCCTTATGCCGCAAGCGGCTCTTACATCAATAAAATGAGTGATTACTGCAAAGATTGTCACTACCAAGTAAAGAGCCGTAGTGGTCTAAATTCATGTCCATTCAATAGTTTATATTGGCAGTTCATGCTCACTCATCGTGAACGGTTAGCCAAAAATCCAAGGATAGGTATGATTTATAAAAATTGGGATAACACTGAAAACGCCACTCAACAAGCAATCTTAGATCAAGCTCAATACTATCTACACCATATTGAAGAGCTGTAGCTCGTCGGCTTACTGGTCACGTTTTTATTTATGCAATTTGGTGAGCACGCTGCAAGTAACTATAATCATGCTATTCGATTAAATATCAGTGAGTGATTATGCAACAACAGCAAGTCCATATGGACCAACGTATTTGCCAGCAATGCTCAGAAAAACAAAACTTGCCTTTTGACTTCACCATGGCTTTCCAACCCATAGTGAACGTTGCAGATAACACCATCTTTGGCTACGAGGCACTCGTACGAGGTCTGAATAATGAATCGGCTTACTCCATCATTGAACAAGTCAGTGATGACAACCGATACCGCTTTGACCAACTTTGTCGAATCAAAGCGATTAAACTCGCGGCTAAACTAAAACTGTCAGGTATTTTGAGCATTAATTTTTTACCTAATGCCGTTTACCAACCAGAGCGCTGTATCCGCACCACATTAGAGGCAGCAAAGCAGTTCGGTTTCCCGACAGAACGGATCATGTTTGAATTTACTGAGGTGGAAAAAATCGTAGACACAGCGCACATAAAACGGATCGTCGCTTATTACTCCAACCTAGGATTTACTACCGCGATTGATGATTTCGGTGCAGGCTACGCCGGGCTTGGGCTATTGGTTAACTTCCAAACTAAAATAGTAAAATTAGATATGTCACTGCTGCGTAATATCGATCAAGACATCACGAAGCAAGCAATCGTCCGTCATACTGTCGCAATGCTCATTGAGCTAGGGATTTGTCCACTCGCTGAAGGTATTGAAACTCAACAAGAAATGTTATGGCTAAAACGACTCGGCATTGAACTCATGCAAGGCTACTATTTTGCGAAACCTGAGTTTGAAGCATTGCCTACAGTGACGTTTTGAACCATAACATCAGCCTCTAATTTTGGGATCCATCAAACCACGAAATGCTTGGGCATAAGTTTCAACTGTTCAATACGGCCCGACATGGCTGTTTCCACCTCGGCTAACCACTCATAACGTTTAGTATATAGACGGCGTTTATTGCGATTTAGCGTCTCAACACCTTTACGGTTTGGTGTGGTTGGCAAACGGTACAAATATTTACTCATTTTCTCTGCTTCGTACTCTGTCCACAGTTCATCGTAATCAAAGCTTACTGATTTGCGCTTTGAGCCAATATAACGCAACGCTTGATACATATGGCCGCGGTTAGAAATCGCATACAGGTTCTCAACCCCTAAAATACGCGCTAGCGTCATGATCATTTCAACCATCAGTGCTTTAGTTCTTAAGCCGTGAGTCGTGCGCGTCAAATCTTTAATGATTTGATTACGATCGGTCACACCACTGCTTGGACCTTGTAGTGAACCAATGTAAATACTGCGCCCTTGATCAGAAACATTGAAACTGATCGAGTAAATTTTCTGCCCTTTTTCATCCGTCAGTTGCAGCCCCAACGAGCCTTCTCTTATCTCTCCACTGCACAGGCTTAATGAATAACTCGCCCCATTTTTGTCGTAAAAATCAAAAATAGAGAAGCCTGATTCTGAGAAAAACTTCGCAGCATTAAAGCCAAACTGTTCAACTAAGTAGATAAAATGTTGATTAATGTGCCATGTACGCTCTTTGGCAGACCAATTGACGCAGAGATAAGGTTTTAATGGTTTTTCCAAAAACTGTGGGCATTGCTTCAATACCTCCGCTAACTCGGAGCACGAAAACAGCCTCAGCATACTTTTTAGAGCATAGGCATTGGTCACGCCCCATAAACAAAAACGGATATTCTTCCTGATTTTAGACCAGCCTTTGGTATTGGGGTAAATCGTTTCGGAGAGTTCAGACAGGCTAAACAGGTAGTCGAGTTTATTTTCAATTATCATAGTATGGACCAGAATTTCAGCAGCTAGGACAGCCTCAAACATTGGGGAGTCGCTCATTGAAAATAATGTACAGTGTTTCATTGAGAGGTGCTGTCCTGAGTTTGTATGAAAATGTCAGCCTTCGTCATTAGCTATTTACTTAGCGCGCTAACTAAACTATATTACTTAGCACGCTAAGTAATATGTGACTCGTTATGATTGAAAACACACACACCCTGAAAGAATTATCACTCGCTGAGCAGTTTGCTCGTCTCTCACGCTTATGGAAAATGGTGGCGGACCGAGAACTCTCACCCTTGGGCCTTACCCATCCTCGTTGGACCGCATTGTGGAAATTACAGCGTCTCGGTGACAACGTCAGTCAAAAAACCTTAGCCGAAGCGTTAGAAATAGAACTGGCTTCTTTAATGCGAACTTTAAAGCAGCTCGAAGAACAATCGCTGATCGAACGTCACTGCTGTCACAACGATAAGCGCGCTCGAATCGTCAGTTTGACGAGTAACGGGCGTGCTCTTATCAAGCAGATGGAAACCCGTATTTTGCAAGTTCGCCAAAACTTACTGGGTAATATTGACGATCAACAATTGCACCAACTGACTCTTACGCTCGAACAAATCTCACACAACGCTCTAGATACGCTCAGCAAACCGATAGCAACACCTTCAAAGGAACAATAATTACTTATGACACCTGATCAAAAATTTGCACTTTGGATCAAATATTCCATCGTTGCTTTTGTGGCGCTCTTTGCCTATTTTTTGGTGGCCGATTTGGCTATGCCTTTAACACCGCAAGCCATGGCAACGCGGACTGTGACCAAAATATCTCCCCGAGTTAATGGTCAAATCAGTGATGTTTTTGTCACTAATAATCAAACCGTACACAAGGGTGAAGCACTTTTCACCATCGACCCACAACCCTATCAACTGGCGGTAGAGCAGGCCCAACTCAATTATGAACGTGCGGTACAAGGTAACGCTCAATTGGATGCATCGATTGCAGCCGCAGAAGCTAATGTCACGGCAAGCCGTATCGTTGCCGATCAAAAGTTGCGCGAAGCTAACCGATTAAACACTCTGTTTGCACGCAATGGGACTTCTCAGCAACTTAAAGACGATGCACAAAGTGGCGCTACCGCCGCGAAAGCCAATTTGGTTGCAGCGCAAGCTCACCTGCAAGAATTGCACGTCAGTCGAGGTAATAGTGACGAGAGTAATGTCAGCATTCGCGCCGCTTTGAACCAATTGGCGCAGGCCAAGCTAAACCTTGCCTACACACAAACGCTAGCAGAGCAAGATGGTGTCATTACCAACTTACAGCTTGAAACGGGCACCTACGCCGCAGCAGGTATGCCGTTAGTTGCGTTGGTAGCGACGGATGTAGACGTGATTGCTGATTTTAGAGAAAAAAGCTTACGCCATTTCCCAGACAATAGCCGCGCCCTAGTTGCTTTTGATAGCAAACCCGGCGAAGTCTTTACCGCGCGTATTCGTAGCCTGGATGCTGGGGTAAGCACTGGTCAGTTTGATGCGAATGGGCGTTTAGCCACTCCAACAGAATCTAATCGCTGGGTGCGTGATGCACAACGCATGCGTGTGCACCTTTCGCTCGATGAAACGATGTCAACATTGCCTTCCGGTGCTCGTGCGACGGTACAGTTGCTACCAGAAAGTGGCCCGTTTGCTTGGCTGGCAAAAATGCAAATTCAGTTTCTAAGCACTCTGCACTACATCTATTAAGCGGAGTAAAAAATGCGACTTTGGGATCATCCATTATCTGAAAATGATTTTCGCCAATGCGTCAGAATTGCAACAGGTGCGACGCTTGGTTTTACCTTTTGTAAACTACTGGGTTGGAACTACGGGGTATTTTTTACCGTAACACCGATGCTGTTACTGGGCATGGTGCCCGTCATGAATACACACGCCGCAAGGCAACTGCTCGCTTCCGCCGTCGTTTGTGGCTTAGAAGTAGCCATTCTCGGGGGGCTGTTTGGCGCTCATCCGGCACTGATGACGATGATGGCTTTCGTATTGTTTCTCTACAAATTTGCTTGTATGTCGAAAGGCAGCTTATTCTTGTTTGGAGCGAACAGCGTATTGAGCTTGAGCATCATGCTGCACTTTGCAAGCTACCCCACAACTGATCTTAGCGATCTGATTACCAGTAACTTTATCGCGAATTTGCTTTCGGTAATGGTCGCTTATCTGGTGACATTTTGTATTCCCGACGTACAGAAAAGGCAACCTCCCGCTCATGCAAGCGTGCCAAAAGAGTCACATCGTATGCGTCATGAAGCGCTCATGGGCGCAACCATTGCCACACTCTCTTTCGTTGTGTTTCAGGTGTTTGATCTGCAAGATTCAATGTCCGCGCAAGCCACAACCTTGTTGCTACTTTTCCCGATGCATTGGAACGGAGCGCTAGGCTACGCACGCAAACGCGCGATGGGTACTCTGCTTGGTGTCACTTTCGGTATTGCGGTCCAACTGCTGCTCTACGATTGGTCAGGTCAGCTTTTATTTGTTATTCCGCTGCTGTGGATAGGTGCGATGCTCTTTAGCTACTGGCATGTAAAAGAATCCAGCGGTTCAGGGGTCGGCTTTGGCTCATTGACTACCTTGGGGATCTTGTTTGGTCAATATTTGACGCCGGGCAATGATTTAATTTTCAGTGCCCTGTACCGAGTCGGCAGTATTTTGTTTGCTATTGTCGCCACATTACTTACAACCTATGTGATCCATCGATTGCTGAATCAATTCAAAGCCACCCAATTTGGCCAGTAATTAAAAACCCTGCACATAGGTGCAGGGTCAACATCACAGCAAACCTTTATTCAAAGGATAAGCGTGCCGAATTTAATACACCAGTTAAACCTTGATAGTGATCCGCCACGACTAAACGCCACTGGCCTTGCACGTTCATTTGTTGCATTCCGCTGAGTGTAAAGCGAACACGATAAGCCGTGTTGCGATCATACTGGTTATACGATTTTAAGTTCCAATAGCCACCATCAGGTGCATACAACTTGACTGAAACATCACCCACAAATGGGTGTTCAATATTAAGTTGAATAGTGGCCGTTTCCGCATTTCCTTGATAAGTTACATTAATCGGAAGTGCTAACTCTCCTTGTGCATGATCGGGAATGGCAAAAGGCCCTTGTAAATCATAGATGGCTTGTTGGGGCGAAGTCGGTTCAGTGGGTGACGTTCCTCCGTCATTACTCCCATCTGGACGTGCATAAATCGCCGCAATGTGTGGTGCGCTCAGGCCAATCGCTCGCACCGAGTTCGCGTAGTCAGTGACACCACATGCTTGACCTTTACACACTTTGCTTGGGTTAGAGAATGTGTAAGAACGGCTATGAATACCAAATAAGAAACCATAGGCCATGGTCGTCGCAAATTGGCCTTGAACCCCATAACCATACGCATCTTGCTCTGTACCATTTGAAAGATGAGGTTCGCCATTGTACTGTTCATGAGCATGGTTCAAGCCCAAATTGTGGCCTAATTCGTGAATAAACGTATCATCGCCACACTCATTCAAATAGCTATGACTGTACATTCTAGATTGCGCATAACGCGCACTATTGTTCCAATACGCGGCAGGGATTATCCATGCTAGACCACAGCTCAGCATGTAAGTACCATTGCCTTTATCTTCATAATCAGGAGAATTTTTAATATCTAGATTACGAAACAGCGCCACCATATCCGCGCCAACCTGCTTACGATATTGCTCAATATCGGCAAACGCCGGATCTTGTTTATTGCCGGGAGTAATCGCATCAAGCGCCTGCTCTTGCGATTTTTTCAGCCCTCTTTGCGTATCGTATTTTACTTCTTTCGTGCCAATTAAGTTGACTTTGATGTCCAGACCACTTTGACGCAGAATTTCATTTCCCACGTTAAATCGGTGCTGGATTTCAGCCACGTGATCTTGCTGAAACCACTCAGCCGTGCCGGGTGTATAAACACCTAGAATATCAATTTCTGTGGTTGCGCTACTCGGTAACGCATGCGTTGCTAACACCACGGCTAATGCCAATGACGCTATTTTCATAAAAAACTCCTACATTATTTATTTTATTAACACACAAAGCCGTGCGTTTGAGGTATCAATGGCTGGTCGAGGTTTCGTCATAGCCATGATTCGGTGGTACTCGGTAAACCCATGCTTCACTGCCGTTGCCTTCAAGCTTCACTTGACCACTGGGATGACCAATAAAACCAAGTATTGCCGTTTTGCCGAAAGTGAATGTGGCCGGGTAAACTTCCCCGTCGAGTTCAAACTGCCCAGACCAAGTCCGGACGCCTTCATTCTGAATTTCTGATGAAGTGACTTGGATATTGACTGGCTGGTTATCAGGCATAGTGACCGTGACAGCATCGCCCGTTGCCAGAACTCGGAATTGTTCAATATTTTCGATTTCGATCGCTTTGATTTCCGTCACTGCATCACTTTTTGGCCTAATGGCTTGCAACGCTGGGCTTGGGTTGATGTCGTGCCATACTTCATCAACGGTTTGCGCCGCAAGCATGCGCTCTTTAGTGATAGGCTCTGAATTCAGAGCAGAACGAGCATCTCCTGCGCTCGATGCATCTTCTCGTGGTAGCTTCATCAGTTGACGCTCATCAGCAACTGTTGCGGCTTTAAAATCAGTATCCTCGTTATTATTCGGTGCTTTTTGGGCAGGCACTAATGTTAATGAACTATGGCTAATGTAATATTTACCAACAATGAGACCGAATATTACTAATAACAAAATGGTCATTATCTTAACTTTCAAACTTTATATCTCCGACAATTAGATGTGGCATATATATAGATACATAAGATGTATGAATACAATTAAATAATGTGATCTTAAGTCAATAAAGTTAAGGTTAAATATAATCAAACTTTATAGATTTGAATGATGATCTAATTTTCAAAAAAATGAACGCAATGCGCTAAATAAAATATCAAGCCAAAAGAAAAACAATAATCCGTAATTAATAAATTAGTTATTATCGTTTGATGGCAATAAACAGAGAAAATTAAAGAAGAGATGGTACTTTTGATAACGGCGAGTCTTATGAAAAAGGCACTTAAAAGCGCAAAAATACAGTTTAGGCTGTCTATGACTAAACAACTTGAAGTTGCAGGTCGATATGGTAAGTGAGCACCCCATAGCAATAGCTAAAAGCGTAGCCAACATCGCTACAGCTACAAGTGGGAAGGAAAAACCTTCATTCTCAACGCTCTTTAATCTATGGCTGAGCACTTTGCTGGAACTGCAAACCAACTAATTTGGTATTTTTTCAAAACGTAATTCACTATTTACCCTAATAACCAAAATAAGATATTTATCTATTCGGACATAAATCTGATTATTTCTTGACATTTATTCCATTATTTTAATATTTGCACTTTTTATAAACCATCGGAAAGAGAAAACAGATGATGAATGACATTGTAAAGAAAGATATAGCTAACGCCCCAAAGGTAGCCCGTTTACTTTAGTAACCTTCTTCGTTTTTTAATTCATTATCTGCTCCTTTGAAAAGACACTACTATGAAGTACAGGTCAATCCGAATACTATTAGCGTCCGTATAAATGATAATATTGTGTATAACTAAACAACTTGAAGTGGCAGGTAGGTTGGAAAGTAAGTCTCCCCCATGAGCATAGATAAACGATTTGATGAAGTGAGCGAACGTAACCAACACCGCTGCAGCTTCAAGTAGGAAGGGGATATCAGACGATCAATCGACATGATTCATCATAGATAGAAGGTCACAACATTCCCCGCGCTAAGAAAAGTACTCGATAAATCTTGTTCAATTTTTTCGAACTTAATCATCAAACGGAGTGAGTTATCTCAGGTTACGAATCACTCTACACTGGCTCCAACAGCTAGGAAGCCGCTGAGCACCTACTACCTTTTAATGAATCTGAGGACACTTTAATGAAAGCACTATTGAAACAACTAACCACATCAACTTCTGGATTTTCTGCGCTTGCGCTTCGTTTCCCAATTGGCATCATTTTTATGGCGCACGGTGCGCAGAAACTCTTTGGCTGGTTTGGAGGATATGGATTAGAAGGCACTGGTCAATGGATGGCTTCAATTGGCTTAAACCCAGGTGTGCTGATGGCATTTTTAGCGGGTAGTGGTGAATTCTTTGGGGGCCTATTCATTTTGCTTGGCTTACTAACTCGCCCTGCCGCCTTGCTTCTTTCTATTACGATGATCGTCGCAATCGCTTCTGTACACTTAGGTAACGGCTTATTCATGGCTAATAACGGTTATGAGTTTGGCCTTGCGCTGCTTGCAGCCAGTGTATCGTTGGTTTTCTCTGGTGCTGGCAAATTGGCACTTGATAACTGGTTAAATAAAAAGCTCGCATAATCTATGCCTAAGGCCAGCATACCGTTTCATTGAAGGAGGCCAAGCCTCCTTCAAACGTTAAAATTTTCAGTCGATAACATTCAACTTAGTATCACTTTCCTTCCTTTCTCTACTTGTGTTGCATGCCCTTCTTTTTATGCTACATAAAAGTGCCGTTGAGACCCTATTCATATAAAGCAACCTTAATGGGTAAATATGCAACCAAACGAGCTTAAAATTGAATGAAAACTAGCGAATTACCATTAGATGAGAATAGTGATATTTGTTAACACAAAAGACTCATGTGTTGCCAAATGATAAAAAATAAAAATTTAAAACCAAAAATAGGTTATTAAAACGTAAAGGATGGGCGATTTTAAGTGATAAAGATCACAGCAATTAACCGTTAACATTATTTTACTTTTTGATTTGCACTCAGCCCTGCTAACCTGCGGCACGCTTTGAAATGATGTCGAAGTGCATAAAATAAAGGAGTGTTCACAATGAATACCAAAAAACCGATGTCGCTTACCGGCCGTGTTATTTTAGGTATGGTAGCGGGTATTTTGACTGGCTTTGCCATTCGAGCCCTATTTGCTGAAAACGGATTTGTTGACGCGTATATCGTTAACGGCTTATTCGATGTTGGCGGAAAAATCTTTATCGCCAGCTTAAAAATGTTAGTTGTACCCCTCGTGTTTGTTTCTCTCGTTTGTGGTACGAGCTCACTGAAAGATCTCACCACACTTGGCCGCATGGGCGGTAAAACCCTAGCCTTTTACATCGCAACCACTGCGATTGCCATCACACTGGCACTGACAATGGGCACTGTGTTTCAACCGGGGTCCGGAGCCGATTTAACCGCAGCAAGCTCATTCCAATCTGCGCAAGCCCCTTCTTTGGGCCAAGTGTTTATTGATATGTTCCCGACCAACCCAATCAGCGCGATGGCAGAAGGTAAAACACTGCAGGTCATCGTCTTTGCAGTACTATTTGGCATAGCCATCAGTGCCGCGGGTAAACCGGGCGAGCGTATTGCGGGCGTTTTTAATGACTTGAACGAAGTTATTATGAAACTAGTCGCCTTGTTGATGAACCTTGCCCCATACGGCGTATTTTTCCTGATGGCAAAACTGTTCACCAGCCTTGGTTTAAGTGCCATTTTGAACCTCGCAGAATACTTCGTAGTACTGACGGTTACCCTGCTGCTACACGGTTTTGTCACCTATAGTTTGATGTTGAAAGGCTTTACTGGTTTAAGTCCAATCACCTTCTTCCGTAAAATGGAAGATGCCATTATGTTCGCTTTCTCTACAGCCTCTTCCAATGCGACTATACCCGTCACCATGGAAACGGCTAAAAACCGCTTAGGGGTTGATAACAAGATAGCTTCTTTCACCATTCCGCTAGGTGCGACCGTTAACATGGATGGCACAGCGATCATGCAAGGCGTTGCGACAGCATTTATTGCCCAAGCGTTCAATATCGACCTAACCATGGGTGACTACGTGATGGTCATCCTCACGGCAACACTAGCCTCTGTTGGTACAGCAGGCGTTCCGGGTGTTGGTCTTGTCATGCTAGCGATGGTGCTAAACCAAGTCGGCTTGCCACTAGAAGGTATTGCTTTGATTATGGGTGTTGACCGCTTATTAGATATGATCCGCACCGCAGTCAATATTACTGGTGATAGCTGTGTGACTCTTATTGTGGCGAAAACAGAAGGCGCGTTAGATGAAGCTCGCTTTAATGATCCACAAGCTGGCGTGAAAGAAGAAGAAGTCCATTTAACAAAAGCTCAAGCCTAACTTTCTTCACTTCCACTAATCAAAATCAAACCCTGTTGCTATTGCTACAGGGTTTTTCTTTATTCGCTTTACAGGTCAAGAATAAGATTAAAAATCAAGTAGATCAGAGCTATCTCACACCGAGCTATCTTCAATAGATCTAGAATTTTATCAGCCTAACTTTCTAGGAGTGAACACAATGATACCTCGACGCACATGGCTTCTTTTGTTCTGCACTTTACCCTTTCCTTCAGTCGCTCTCGCTTCCTCTAACGATATCGATTCGTTAGATCTAACACACTCAACGATTGGTTATGCCTCTTTAGTCATTTTTACTCTGGCATATACTTTGGTCATGATGGAGGAGTACCTTAAGCTACGAAAGTCTAAACCTGTGTTACTTGCAGCTGGTTTAATTTGGGCCATGATTGGTTATGTTTATCAGCAGTATGAATTAACCGAGATTGCCAAAAACGCGCTAGAGCATAATTTGCTGGAATACGCCGAATTATTGCTGTTTCTGTTAGTCGCGATGACCTACATCAGTGCAATGGAAGAGCGGCGATTATTTGATGCATTACAAGCGTGGATGGTGGGAAAAGGTTTTGATTTTCGTGCTCTTTTTTGGATCACGGGGCTGCTTGCATTTTTCATCTCGCCAATTGCCGATAACCTAACCACCGCGCTGTTGATGTGCGCTGTCGTACTAAAAGTGGCAGGAAACAACCCACGTTTTATCAACATTGCTTGTATTAATATCGTCGTAGCGGCTAACGCCGGAGGCGCTTTTAGCCCTTTTGGAGACATCACCACCTTAATGGTTTGGCAAGCGGGCCATGTGCCATTTTCACAGTTCCTTTCTCTGTTTCTCCCTTCTGTGATCAACTACCTTGTTCCTGCATTGCTGATGTCATTTTTTCTGCCCAAGGAAAAGCCAACCACCCTGCATGAACATGTCGAGCTTAAACGTGGAGCCCGCCGTATTGTCGTACTTTTCATGTTAACCATTGCTACCGCCGTAGCATTCCATGCTGTGGTGCGCTTTCCACCCGTGATGGGCATGATGATGGGGCTTGCTTACTTACAATTTTTTGGCTACTTCCTCAGGAAAACCTTACCTACTTCGCTGGCCAAAAAAACCGTAATTGCGATTGCAAATAATGACGAGGCCGCCCTAAAACGTATTGGCTCTGTGGTGCCATTCGATGTCTTTAAGCGAGTTTCACACGCCGAATGGGATACGCTACTGTTTTTCTACGGGGTGGTCATGTGCGTAGGAGGGCTAAGCTTACTGGGTTATTTAGGCTTGATCTCGGAAGTGATGTATAGCCAATGGAACCCCATATGGGCAAACGTGATGATTGGGTTTCTTTCGGCGATTGTCGATAACATTCCCGTCATGTTTGCAGTACTGACGATGGAGCCCGATATGTCCACCGGAAACTGGTTGCTCGTCACATTAACAGCGGGCGTCGGCGGCAGTTTACTCTCGATTGGCTCAGCCGCTGGAGTGGCTCTGATGGGCGCTGCACACGGCAAATACACCTTTGTAGGCCATCTAAAATGGACACCGATTATTGCAACAGGCTACGCCGCAAGTATTGGTGTCCACTTACTACTCAATCACGCTTTGTTTTAACGAATTTGCTTCGCAATATAATGACACAACGCCTCTGCCAGCTGGTGCGAGGCCAAGTTGCGTGCCACCACTTCTGAAGCCAGCTTTCCGCTGTTTATCACGCCAATCCAATCGTCAATCATGGCGCTAAAGCCTTTACTGGTCAGCATTGGCGTCCAATCTTTTAAACTAAGGGCTTGCTCTTGCCCTTGATGCCAACGTTTTCCTTGTGTAAACGAGTCAAACTCAAAACCTTCATTCACAAAGCTCGCGCTGACTCGCTCAGCGGTTATGCCAAACTGGCGATTCATTGAGGCATGCAGCAAACTTTCGCCGTGTTGCCATTGAACATCCAAGCGGGATAACTGACCTTGATGCTGCTGGTAGGTAATATAAGCATCATCCAATGTGGCTTTAGCATTCACGTTTACGCTGTCTAGCGGATGGATAAAATCATCAAAGATAAAGGTGCGCACATCACCGGGCAGATCATAGCGGTGCTTTTCCCAACGAAGCGAACGTAAGTCGTTTCTATTACCAGTTTGCACTGCATTTAGGTGTTGGTTATAGAGCGGAATATGACGGCGATTAAACCCCACATACAAAGGTTGACGATGCTTTTCTGCAAGATCATACAACATTTCACAGGCGCTTGCGCTGTCGGCTAGCGGCTTATCAACAAAGGTTGGAATTCCGTGTTCAAGGAAAAATTGGGCGATTTGAGGGTGAGCCGAGGTCGCCGCATGGATCATAACCGCATCAACGTTATAGCCAAGTAGCTCTCGATAATCCGTGCAATTCTCTGAAATGCGGTAACGCTGCGCTAGTTGCGTAACAAGAGCTGAATTACGAGTACAAAATACCAATTCTAAATCTGGGCGCTGTGTGATGACCGGAAGATACGCCTTTTGCGCGATATCACCTAGACCAATAATGCCAATTTTCATCATCAAATCTCTTTTCGTTAGATGAAGGTTAGGCTAACACAAGAAGATTAAAAAGGGAGGTGTAGAACTCAGTGAAAAGGCAATCCTTGCCTGTCTGGGATGAGGTTAAAATGGGCTCTCTTTGTTCAGCTCATTGCAAATTTCGACAATCGCCAATGAGAGCCCGGATTTGATGATTTGTTGCTGACGCTGAAGTTGAAGCTGGTAAAAATCCAGTTCAATGTCGCCATCCGGTTCCAATACTTCCAACTGCACCATGCCCATTTTGGCCACCAAATGGAGCTTTTTTATCGGCACCAAAATTTTCGGGTCGGTGAACTCGTATTCAGCACCATCACTATTGAGTTGATTACGCAGTTTGATGATATCTTCAATATCGTGATAAACATCATCAGGTAATACCCCAAGGCCAAACAGCAGTTTTAGCCTGACAGACAAGTTGCCGAGTGGTCCAGAATCTTGCAATAGAGGGCCAACTACTGATTGGACAGCGAAGTTATCTTTGCGAAAAATGCGTTGCATTAATGCGTCAATCGCCTCATTGAACACTTCAACCGTCGTAATAAAGAATCCGCGCACCGAATGGGCACTATTCAGTCGTTCAATTATATCGCTTTCGTTAATTCTATCTGCCATACGCTGTACTAATTGTTGTTATAAAGGGAGGGCATTAGCGCCCTCCAAAGTATTTATGTGATTAAAGCTGTTTGTAGATCGCTTCAATTTGCTTAACCTGCTCGCTCTGCTCATCTAACCCTGTGTAATGGGCTAGTGTTTTACATACGCCATATTGGTTCAATGATGTTTGAAGCTCGACCGCTTGAGGATCGCTGTCGTTGGTATACTTAAGGGCCGCCGCAATCCCTTTCAATAGCATTTTGTTTTCAACACCGTACTCGATTGTACCGAGTAATGGCTTGATTAATCTATCATTGGGGCCTAATTTTCGTATTGGCTGACGACCAACGCGATCCACTTCATCCACCAAATATGGGTTGGCAAAGCGGCTCAATATTTTTTCGATATAAGCGGCGTGCAATTCAGGGTCAAAACCGTAACGACGAATGAGTACTTCACCGCTTTCGTGCATGGCTTGCTTCACTTGCTGACGAATTGCAGGATCTTCAATTGCTTCACGAATCGTCTTATGACCACTCAAACAACCCAAATAGGCGGTAATGCAGTGCCCAGTATTTAGAGTGAAGAGTTTACGCTCAACAAAAGCCATCAGATTATTGGTTTTTTCCATCCCTTCAATGTTGGGGATCTCACCTTTAAATTGCTGTTCATCAACAATCCATTCGCTGAAACTTTCAACCGTCACGGCCAACGGGTCATCGTTCGCGGCTTCGACAGGTGGCACAATGCGATCCACCGCGGAATCAACAAAACCAATTAACTCATCGGTTTTAGCATGCAGCGATGGGTCTAGATATTTATACACTTCGCCTTTCAGGTGTGTTGTACCGCGCACCATGTTTTCACAAGCGATCACATTGAGTGGCTGTTCATTGCCCGCTTCAAATCTTTTGGTGATGCCTTTGGCGATCGTTTTCGCAATGATATCAAGCACTGCAGGGCCGACAGCTGTAGTGACTAAATCCGTTTTTACAATGCGATCAATCACATCATTACTGGCTGAATTCACCGCAGTGACATGAGTGACAGTATCAATTTTGCACTCAGAACCCACCACCTTTACTTTGTATTCTTGACGATGACTCAATTGATCGACCAAAGGTTCATTGACATCGGCAAAAGTCACTTCAATGTCTGCATCGGCCAATAATTTACCAATAAAACCACGACCAATGTTACCCGCGCCAAAATGTACTGCATTTTTCATAATCTTACCTACCAAAAACTTATCTAAAAGAGAAAAGAGCGCTTAATGCTTCAATTGAGGTGAGGTCAGCAGTATAGGGGAACAGCCGACCTCGTTTTGCCTCAGGAGCAAAAGCGTTACGCTGCTTGGTTACCCGATAGGATGGCCAAGATATCGCTCACGTCTCTGGTTGAGGTGAGCTTCTCGATAGCATCAGGCTCATCGAGTGCGTTGGTAATGGCGGTAATAACTTGAATATGTTCATCATTTTTGGCGGCAATACCGATAACCAGTTTCGCTACGCCATCTTGGTCGTCCGTAAACTGCACACCAGCAGGATATTGGCAAATCACAATACCCGTTTTAATCACACGGTCTTTGGCGGCGACGGTGCCATGAGGAACGGCAATCGATTCTCCAAGATAAGTGGATACCATTTTCTCACGTTCAAACATGGCATCAACATACTCAGGCTCCGCATAGCCAAGCTCAACTAACTTATTGCCAGCGAAACGAATGGCTTCTTCTTTATTAGCGGCATTCAAACCTAAGTGAATGTTTTCTTTTTGGATTTGAAAAACAGACGGTTTTTGAATTTCAAAGCTGTCGTCATTCGCAGCGAGGATGGATACTTTAACCACATCGCTATCATTCGCCGCCTTAGGGCGTTGAGCTGCCAAAAGCTTAGTCACAAGCTGGTTGTACATTTCACTGTCTAAAAAGTTGCTCAGTGAAATATGCTGTGCACTGGGTGCATGTGTGCGTGCGCGGCCAGTCAGGTCTTTATGAGTAATCACGATTTCTGCGTTCTCCGGCAAACTATTGATGGCAAGGTTAGTGACGTGAATCGCTAAGCCCGCATCTTTGATTTTTTTACGCAACATGCTTGCGCCCATTGCGCTTGAACCCATACCCGCATCGCAAGCGACAATAATGCTTTTCACGTTGGCTAAATCAATATTGCTTTTTTGAGAAGCCGTCGTCACATTGCCCTTTGCGCTCGATTTCATCTCTTTCATTTGTGATGTGGCTTTTTCTAACGCCGCTTCATCACCTTCTTCCTCGGTGCTGCTCTGTGCTTTCATCAATAATGATGCAACGGTAAAGGACACACCTGCCGCACCAAATATTGAGCATAATACGCCAACAATCGATCCTTTCTGTGTCATCAGTAGCACTGCAAAGATAGAGCCAGGAGACGCTGGAGAAACAATACCTGCATTGAAGAGAGTCAAAATGAACACCCCTGTCATACCACCAGCAATCGCTGCAAGAATCAGACGTGGATTCATCAGTATGTATGGGAAATAAATCTCATGGATGCCGCCGAAGAAGTGAATGATGGAAGCGCCACCAGCTGTTTGACGTGCTGTACCTTTACCAAACACCATGTAAGCCAACAAAATACCGAGACCAGGACCAGGGTTTGCTTCAATTAAGAAGAAGATTGACTGCCCCATTTCACTGGCTTGTTGAATACCTAACGGTGAGAAAATACCGTGGTTAATCGCGTTGTTAAGGAACAAGATCTTCGCGGGTTCAACAAAAATAGAGGTGAGTGGTAAAAGGTGTGCTGAAACTAGGAAGTTTACGCCTGCGGCTAAACCACCAGAGAGCACTTTGACAAATGGCCCAATAAGGTAAAACGCCAAGATTGCGCCAAGCATACCAATAATGCCTGCCGAGAAGTTGTTTACCAACATCTCAAAACCGCTTTTTACTTTACCTTCAACACGTTGGTCAAAGGTTTTGATCGCCCAACCACCCATAGGGCCAACCATCATGGCTCCCATGAACATGGGGATATCTGTTCCGACAATCACACCCATTGTGGTGATGGCACCGACAACAGCGCCACGTTCTCCACCAACCAATTTACCACCCGTGTAACCAATCAGCAGTGGTAATAAGTAAGTAATCATCGGCCCAACCATAGATGCTAACGTTTCATTCGGTAGCCAACCTGTTGGGATAAATAGTGCGGTTATAAAGCCCCACGCGATAAACGCGCCAATGTTTGGCATAACCATGTTAGATAAGAAGCGACCAAAATTTTGTATCTTGATCTTTGCATCTGGTGATATCATGTGGATTCCCCGTTCGATGTTCTGATGAATATTGTTGTTGTAACGGTTCTGCGAAAAACCGTTGATTGCTTAGTACACAATCAATTTACCACACAATTTCATTCTGGAACTGACGACGGGTTTTTCGTGATCAGCCCCTCATAAATCCTAGCTTACAAATCATTTCTTCGTGATCATGGTCATTAAATTGACATGTAAATTTACAACAAAAAACAAAAATACAACTTGTCAACAATATTTAATCGATCAATATCATACTTTTTGAATTTTAACTTTTGATAAAAAAGAGATTCAAATCACAATCTAACTCTAATTATTAAAAATTAAAGAACCTAAAGTGATAAACATCACAATTACATCTTTATTTCACTAATCAAAATAAAGCCACCACTTCCATATTGTCTATTTTGTAACTTATATACACAAAACCATATTAATATTAGCTCATACATTAATATGGCTTTTTTTACTAACAACATCGGATCTTCTTCTAAAAGCAGGCCAAGGATACGCTCCAATTCACAAACCGAACAATAAGAGGTGGGACGAGTATAGCCTTACAACGCAAAATGTTTTGACCCTGAGCATTCCCTGTTAGAATCGGCTGTACTGTTAACCATAGACGCTGTGAACGAATTCATGAAAGAAAGAGTGGTTGTTTCCGTTTCATCCATCCATGGGACGAAGCACTTTCATCTCGGTAAATGGTTCCGACATTTTTTAAAAGGTTTTGGCTATGTGCTGGTTGCCAGCATTCTCGCCACTGGCGGCGTTATCTATTACCTTCTTGATGAAGTTGATTTTGCTAAACTCAAGCAACAAGAGTTAGAGAGCCAGTCGATGTCACTGACCGAAGAAGTCACCTCTTTAAAGGAGCTAAAAAACAGCTTAGAGAATGACCTTCTCGAACGAGAAGAGAAGATGCAGGTTGTTTCAGACAGGCTCGGCGATCTTGAAAAAGTATTGGGGATGGATGAAAGCGGAGCGGAATTAGAATCACGTTTAGACACCGCCGCTATCACTTCTTCAGTTAGAATGGTGATGCTGACCCAAATACCCAGCGGTGCACCTGTGCATAATGCGAGAATTTCGTCAGGATACGGTGAGCGTATTCATCCTGTCACTGGCAACGTCAAAATTCACCGCGGGCAAGATTTTGCGGTTAACATAGGCACGCCAATTTATGCACCAGCCGATGGCGTTGCCGAAGTCACTCGCGCCAGTGATAAAGGGTCAGGCAATTTTTTACGCTTACAGCACTCTTATGGATTTACCAGCTCCTATTCTCATTTGCAAAAATTTGCCGTGAAAGGGGGCGATTTTGTACAGAAGGGCGACTTAATTGCTTATTCTGGAAACAGTGGGTTATCTTCTGGCCCACATTTGCACTATGAAATTCGATTTGTCGGCCGTTCATTAGATCCAAGACCTTTTGTTGATTGGGGCGTGAATGATTTTGAAACGATATTTAGTAAGGTAAGAGGTATCCGATGGGAATCTTTAGTAAACAAAGTCGAGCTAAGAGTCAGCACTCAGCTACAACTCTCATCGCAAAAGGCTGTTCCATTAGTGGGGAACTCAGGTTAGAAAGCGACATTCAAATTGACGGGTCGGTAGAAGGTCAATTGCACGTTGATAAAACCATCGTCATTAGTGAAACAGGCACGGTTAATGGTGAGCTGTACGCAGGCCACATCATCATTAATGGCGAGTTCCAAGGCACATGTCACGCGACTAAAATTGAAATTTTAAGCAAAGGGAGCGTCACAGGGTCTATTTATAGCGACGACTTGAGCATTGAACAAGGTGGGCGCTTTAATGGAGTAACCTACCCTGCCCCGGAGAAACAAGTAGTTGAATTAAAAGAAGCGAAAATCGCTGCTGAAGGTTAATTCAACTACCGATTTCGTTCGCACTTCCCCATTTGATAGAAAGTCCCATTTGCTACAAAGTGTAAAAAGGCCTGCTGATGTTAGCAGGCCTTTTGTTTATGAATGTCCTTTCCCAGCAGGGAGAGACTTAGAAACCTTCGATATTTTTTGCTTCTAATTCCGCAAAGTATTTTACGGTTTTCACTTTTAGTTCTTGAGTCGATGGTTCATCACATACAATCACTGATTTCGCATGAAGTTGTAGTGCGGAGACGGTCCACAAATGGTTGACGCTTCCTTCCACGGCCGCTTGCAAAGCCAGCGCCTTATTGTGGCCTGTCACCAAAATCATGATCTCTTCTGAATCTAGCAGTGTGCCTACACCAATCGTTAGCGCGTATTTAGGAACTTGGTTGATATCACCATCAAAGAAACGAGAGTTTGCAATGCGCGTATCTTCTGTCAGTGTCTTAATGCGAGTGCGCGACGAAAGTGAAGAAGCAGGCTCGTTAAATGCGATGTGCCCATCATTGCCCACACCGCCCATAAATAGATTAATGCGGCCGTATGATTTAATTTTGTCTTCATAGCGCTTACATTCTGCATCAACATCTGGTGCGTTGCCATTCAGTAAGTTGATATTTTCTTCTTGAATATCAACATGATTGAAGAAATTGTTATACATAAATGAGCGGTATGACTCCGGATGATTTTCAGGAATACCAATGTATTCATCCATATTAAATGTCACGACATGCTTAAAGCTCACCTCGCCTGCTTTATGCATTTCAATCAGTGCATTATAAGTCGTCAATGGTGTACCACCAGTAGGTAAACCCAATACAAAAGGACGGTCTGCCGTTGGGTTGAATGCGTTGATACGTTTTACGATGTGTGCTGCTGCCCACTTGCCGACTTGTGCAGCATGTTTTAACGGGATAAGTCTCATGATTGGCCCCTAGTTATTGGAATATTATGGTGTAATAGAACATTAATTCGCATTATAAAATAAGTATTGGGTAACTGCCATTGTTTTAGGTCAAATTTTCGCTCTTTCTTCAAATCCGAACCAGAAATGCGCTTAAATTTGTAGCAATTTCTACAGGTAAGCTTAACTAATACGGCACATGCTATAACCAAATGAGATAAAAATTCATCTATAAAATTAAGTAAAGTTTGAGTCGCTATCAATCCACTATCTGGCGAAGCGTGCATTCATTACCCATACTTGGAGTAACAAGCAAGAAAGGAGCAAATGCCATGAAAAACGAACTTGAACCCGCGAAAATTCTCCATGCTTATGAAACAGTAATGGCGCATGGTACACCGACTGAATTCGGGAAAATCTATGAAGGTATCGAAGCTTTTTCAGACTATGACGGCTATAACATTTACATGCGAGGAAATGGTGTGGAGCTAAAAGTTGGCTTCCACAATACCTACCATCTCGATTATGACCAAGAGCATCTACGCGACAGCTTTTTGAAAAAAGTAGCCATTTTGGCTAAGTAGCGGTGTTGACCCAGCTCATGGATTGGCTAAGCGCGACCAAATGAGCAGAGTGGCGATAATGCAAAGCCCGAGTGAATCATCAATACTAGGGCTTTGAGCGAAAGCACTTTTCTCATCTTGATTGAGTCACACTCTTTTGCACAGAGATCTCTTATATGAAAGGCGATGCGAGCGAGTTTGTCAGCCCTATTGAGACAATAAGGCTGAAGAGATAAATGAGAAAGCTGACCAAATTACGGCTTAAGATCCTGCATTAGAGATACAGATTAATCTTCTTCCGTTAAGCTGACTTCTTCATCATTATAATCGTCACCACTTTCCGGTTTATTGCGACCGTTCAACGTATGGAAACGCTTACGACCACGAGCAAGTTGAGTGTATTTTAACCAGACACGCTCTAACTTAGATTTCGCTTTACCTGGGTTTTCAATCGCCTTAACAAAATGAGCTTCTTCAGCATTCTCTGGCGTGAGTTCACCAGATTCAAGACCAAGCATGGTACCACCATAAATGGCGAGAAGTTCTTCTTCTGCAAGAGTAAAATCACCAGACTTAGCAAAGCCTCGTGGAAACTTTGTATTGTCGTAAAAACGTTTTTTTCCGTGACGGAATTCAGTCTCAGACATATCAACCTCATGTGAATGGCGCTACTACCATGTAGCGATAGATCACGCGAAAATTAGGCGTAAATCTCCGAAAAGAAAAACAAAAATTTTTTATCGTCATAATTGCACTTCCTTGTTAATCTGACGGGGTAATTTCAGAGGATTTAATATGGATGTAAAAGTTTTTCGCACTTTTCTCGAACTCGCCAAAGTACGTCATTTTGGGCGAGCAGCTGAAAACCTTTATTTGACCCAAGCCGCCGTCAGTGCACGCATCAAGCAATTAGAAAATTATTTTGATGCTCAACTGTTTACGCGTGATCGCAACAACATAAAGCTCACATCGGCAGGAGAACGACTCGTTGGCTATGCCGAAGTGATGGTGGCAACCTTGCAACAAGCCAAGTTTGAGCTCTCTTTGGAAAATGGCCGAGCTTTACAGCTGACATTAGGGGGAACGCCCAACGTTTGGGATGCTCATCTACAAAACTGTTTAAGCGTTGTGACTGATGCTTTTAGCGGTTATGGGTTTATGGCGGAAGTCATGGGGCGCGAGCAGCTCAACCGCAGCCTACTGGAGCGTACCTTAGATATGGCGTTTGCCTTTGACCCAATTAAAGCCGAAGAGCTAAACTGCAAAAAAGTCGCAGATTTAGTACTGGTGTTGGTTTCGACGCGTCCTGACACACTGGAAACCGCCTTTGATAATAAATACGTGTACGTCGATTGGGGAAGCCGTTTCGCCTCCGAGCATGCTGAGCGACATCCGAAGACGCCAACCCCCTATTTACGCACCTCGACCGCTCGTATCGCACTTGATTTCATTTTAGAAAAAGGGGGAAGCGCTTACCTTCCTACCTCACTTGTTGAACCTTTTATCCACTCTGGCCAATTGTATCGAATTGGCAATGTGGAAGATTGGCAGCGTCCCATCTTCCTCAGCTACCGAAAAAACAGCTCATCGATAGAAGCCATTATGCAAGTGGAAAAGTTAGTCAAAAACATCAACCCTAGTAGTGCTTACTCATTACAACAAGCGGGCGAGGTCATTCTCGACTGACCCAACAAATTCATAACGCTGTAGCGGGTATTGAATACAGCGTTATGAATATCCTTTTTCAAGAGAAGCCTCAGGAAAAGCCATCCAGTTCCGAAAATGGCTAGTATCGACAGAATTCATGCATACACTTAGCTTATAAAAACTGCATAAGGCTCGTTATACCAAATGACACCATGGATGGAACTCGATAAAGAACAATGCCAACAGGCTCGCACTAGCCGTGATCCGCGATTTGATGGACGATTTTTCGTTGCCGTCAAAACAACCAACATCTTTTGTCGCCCAATATGTCCGGCAACCCTGCCAAAAGAAAAGAATGTTGAATACTTCGCCAACTCCGCACTGGCTCTACAAGCGGGCTATCGGCCATGCCTGCGTTGCCGCCCAGACAGTGCACCTCATTCTTGGGCATGGAAAGGGGTTGAAACCACCTTTTTGCGTGCAATCAAGCTTATTGAGCAAGGTGAATTACAATCGAGCAATCTGGCTCAATTTGCCGAACGTTTGGGGATCAGTGACCGCTATCTACGACAACTGTTTCAAACTCATTTAGGAGTGTCACCGAAACAATATGCTCAGTACCATCAGTTGATGTTTGCTAAGCAGTTGTTGCATTCCAGTGCTCTGTCCATTACCGATATAGGATTCGCTTGTGGGTTCAACAGTACCCGCCGCTTTAACGATGCGTTTATCAAAACGTTGCAACTGACCCCCAGCCAAGTGCGGCAATCTAAAACTGCATTGATGACAAAAAACCTATTAACACTCTCTTTTCGCGGCCCTTTCGATTGGCAACATATGCTAGATTTCTATCGATTACGTGCAGTAAACGCCATTGAACAGGTCAGTAACAATCATTATCAACGCACCTTCAACATACACAATACGACCGGCTGGTTTCGTGCCAGCTTAAACTCTACGACCCATTTAGAGATTGAATTCGAGTTGCAAGACATCACCAAACTGCGTTACTTGGTGGCAAAACTACGCCGCCTATTTGACCTTGAAGCCGACATCAGCCACATCGAGGCCTATTTGGAAAACTGCGCTCCGGGTTTAGTCACTCGTTCAGGAATCCGTATTCCCGGCGTTTGGAATTGTTGGGAGGCGGGAGTCAGAGCTATTTTAGGTCAACAAGTTTCGATAAAAGCAGCCATTGGCCAGCTCAACCGATTAGTCGATGCGGTGAACCCAGCTCAAAACACGAGCAGTTACTTTCCAAGCCCGGAACAAATCGCACAGCTTGACTTGCACTTTTTAAAGATGCCACACAGCCGAAAAGAGACCTTAACACGCTTTGCTCAATTCATGTGCCAACACCCTGAAGCCGATGTTGATGCTTGGCTTTCACTAAAAGGTATTGGGCCGTGGACCGTAAACTACGCTAGGTTAAGAGGTCAGTCCGATTCAGATTGCTTTCTAGACACTGATTTGGTGGTTAAGAAGGCCTTAAGCCATTTTCCTGAGCTGAACGCAGACAAGGTTTCACCTTGGGGAAGTTACGCCACCTTTCACTGTTGGAATTACTAATATGAATAGCTTCACCCACTATCACAGCCCCTTAGGAATCATGACATTGCAAGCCTGCGAGCAAGGTTTATTGGGGGCTTGGTTTGAAACCGAAACCACCATGCCAACAGAGTTAGGGGTAAAATCCGAACACTGCACTATACTCATCAATACTATCAAACAGTTAGATGAGTACTTTTCCGGGAAACGGACTATATTTACTTTACCTTTAGCGGCAAAAGGCACCGAGTTCCAACAATCAGTGTGGCAAGCATTATGCAAGATCCCTTATGGCGAAACTTGGAACTACCAACAGATTGCAGAGGCGATCGGTAACCCCAAAGCCGTAAGGGCTGTCGGCTTGGCCAATGGTAGAAATCCAATTTCGATCATCGTTCCTTGCCATAGAGTGATCGGAAAAAGTGGTAAACTCACTGGCTATGCGGGGGGCTTAAACCGTAAAGCGAGCTTATTAGAACTTGAGCGAACAACAACAGAGGTTGCAGCAACATGATAAGATCTACGGCAAAATCAATCAGTATTCTCGTCCTTACAGCCACTTTACAAGGCTGTTTTCAAGATGACCTTGAACGTTGGTTAAACCGTGAAACTTATGAGTTCAAAGGGACTTATGACAACCAGTTCAATGATGACTTATTGATTTTCGAAGAGGGTGTTGTACGTGCTGAATCTGAAACTCAGCACTGGTCTCGCGCTTACAGCGTGGATGGTAATCAACTGACGATCCAGCTACGCAATAACTCGAAAGAAAAACGGGAAGATATTGTGATGGTGATCCATGGTAAAGGAGAAGTGCTCACATGCAGTGTCTGCGCCATGTATAAATTGAGTAACGTGTGGGCAAAAACAGGTTATGTGGAAGCCAAACCGTCTGGAGTAGACAACGCGAGCCAATGACTCGCGTTGATACTGTTACCAAGTACGCTCACCCATATTCACTTGCGCACTTAATTCAAGGTCCTCTTTACCTGGAAGCGCTGGATAAGCTGCAACCATTTTAGATACCACTTGTGCCGAGTCTTTCGAGGCTGAAATAGCCTGTTCGAATTTCTCCAAGTATGTCTTAGTAAATTTTACGGCTTCGACACCCTGCGGTATATCAGCAAAATAATGTCCAGGAATGACTTTCTTTGGCTTAAGCATCTGCATTTTCTCTAAAGCTTGAACCCACTCACCACGCGCTTTCGGGGTTTGGCTATCAGCCGTCCAAACATGCATACCAGAGACAACCGCTACACCACCGACAATCGTTTTTTCAGAAGGCACCCATAAGTAAGCTTGGTGTGTATTAAGCTCTTTCACTTCGATCTTCTCACCTTCTAATGAAAACTCGCTGTGGTCAAAAATCTTAGGAACAATAATTTTATTTGGCGCACTCTCTCCTAGTATCGGACCCCAAAACTGTAGCTTAGCGTCTTTCGTCGACTTGATATGCTCAACAATCGCTTGGCTTGCTAAAACATCAACGTTAGGAAACGCCGAAACCAACGGTTCTAGACCAAAATAATAATCAGGATCACCAGCGCTAATATAGATGGCCTTAAGTTCTTTACCTGACTGCTTAATCATGTCCACTAAAGCTTGGCCATCTTTTATACCAAACTGAGCATCAATTAAAATCGCTTGTTTCTCACCACTGATCAGTGTTGAGCTAACTGGAAAGACTCCATTTTCCCCTGGGTTGTACGTTTGAAACGTCAATGCGGCTAAGCTTGAGAAAGAAGTGCTTGCTAGCAAAAAACCCGTTATCAACGGTTTTGAAATTGTCATTGTGTTTACCTTTCATTCATTGTTCGAAGTAATAACATCTTATTGTTTTTTATTTAGAACAAATAGATCCAATAATGAACTTCACTGATTCAATTTAAGATACTAATAAAAGCATTATTCACTCAAACCACTCCGTTTTTTAAAAACGATCTCATGCTCTCACACTGTCATTTATTAAAAATTCAAGTAAGGTAGGGATATCAATCTGTTGGATCGATTTCAAGAGAGATAGGAGAGAACGATGGTAGAAAAACATTCAACCTCGGCACTGGCTAAATTGCGTAATACAGACGCTAAACAACTATTCAGTAACCTCCAAAAAGCAGGGTACATTAACCGCTTCGATAACAAGTGGGTATTAACAGAGCTGGGAGCAAAATTTGGCGGCGAATACGCCCAGCACACGCAATATGGCCAATTTATTGTCTGGCCGGAAAACTTGCTCGTCGACACACAAGCCACCAACGGGAAAACGTTAAGTGCCACTCAACTTGGCGATCATTTCAGGCTCAACCCAAAAAAAATAAATCAACTATTGAGTGAGTTAGGCTGGATATCTAAAACAGAAAAAGGTTGGCAAGTAACGGAGGCTGGGCTCAGAGCTGGCGCTCAGCAACGTGAAGATAAATCTTCTGAGCAATTCTTTGTTGTTTGGCATGATACGGTGACTCGCCATAAACGTCTGAAACAATCCATTGTCGAATTTTTAGGGCAAGAGGCTCACAGCCAATCGACCGATAAATCATTGTCCCACTTTCGCCAAAAATTTGAGGCAAAACATCGCACCTTAGACGGCCACTATGTTCGCTCAACCGGCGAATTATTGATCGATAATTGGCTCTATTTGGCGGGCGTCGTCCACGCTTATGAGCGTCAGTTGCCGATAGAAGCTGATGTGATGTGCGATTTTTATCTGCCAACAGGGAAAGTCTATTTACAATATTGGGGTTCAGATAGTGGCGCAACCGACGAAAAAACGCGCTTACAAACTCAAGCGATTTACTACGATCACGGCTTTGCTCTGATTAATATTCATCCGCAAGACATTGCGCATTTAGATGACATTCTGCCTAGAAAACTGCGAGAGTTTGGGATTAAAGCGTATTAATCGCGTTGGCAAGATGCCCCCTTCCCCTCGTCACTGAGAGAGCAACACGAGAGAAAAGGAGCAAAAAATAAAACCTATATTAACGATAAGAAGAATAGCGAGCTCTAGCCGCCTCTTCTTTCGGGACGATGGTTTTACCAATCGGAGCCAAAGAAATAACCGCGAGTTTCAAATGCTGTAGTGCGAAAGGGATGCCAATAATGGTAATAAAACACGCCACCGCCGATAAAATATGACCAACGGCTAACCAAAAACCTGCGAAAACAAACCAAATCACATTGCCGATTAAGCCAAATGGGCTGGTACCAATATCTTGCTGATTGGTCAATTCATCACGGGAAATAGCCTCTTGTCCAAAAGGAAAAAACGAAAAGTTACCGATAACAAAGCAAGCACGCCCCCATGGAATGCCAATAATGCTGATAAAGGCAAGGAGACCAAAAAACCACCAAGCGAGCCCCATAAACACTCCGCCCAGTAAAAACCAAATAATATTGCCGATTGTTCTCATCACTGCTACTCCGTATAAAATAGACCCATAAACCCTTTCAGTATCATTGCATGACCTGAACGGAAGATTAACGCTAAGCTAAACCATGCCATACCGCCGTAACGCCGCTTATCGTACAAAGCAGCAACGCGGCGAAACGGATGTTATCTTTGGGCAGTGATTGCGTGGTCATCATCGCCAACTTATAGCCCAACCAAGCTGAGGGGATAAGCGGAATCGTTATCCATAAATGATGCAACGTCAGAAAACCTGCCGGTATTTGAATGATCAAAGAGATGATCGAGCTAAACACAAAAAATGCCGAAAGATTACCACGCAACTGATTCGCTTCTTGATGCTGTAGGATCAACGCCATCGGCGGCCCACCAATCGCGGAACTGGTGCCAAAGAAGCCGGAGAAAAAACCCGCAATACCCATTTTTATCGGGGTAGGTTCGATGCGATACGGCAATAAACTAACAGCCACGGCAAATAACACCAATAAACCAAGCCATAACGCCAGTACATCCGTCGAGACTAAAACCAGAAGGATACCGCCCGCAATTGAACCGGGAACGCGACCAATCAGCGCCATTTTTAAACCGCCAAGCTCAATGTTCGAGCGATGCTTTAAGGCGTTCAAGATAGAAATAAACAGCGCCACGATACAAATGGGGGCAGGAACGTAATCGGCGGAGATCAAGAACAGCAAGGGCGCTGCGACGATCGCTAAACCAAAACCAATCGCCGTTTGCACAAATGAACCCAAGAAAATAAGAAACATGGCGATAAGCGCCGTACTACTGAACATTTCCATTAAAATGCCTATAAGCGAAACAAAGAAAAGTAATGCCCATAGAGAGCATTACTTCGTTCACGTTATCAGCAATTTTCGATCAAGAGAATAGCCAAATGGATCTATCGGACTGGTATCAGTAAGCAACACCAATACGTTGACGAGGGTGAGCGGCACTTTCTAACTCATCGATCATCGCGAGGGCATAATCACTGACTGAGATTTTGCTGTTACCTTCAGCATCAGACAATAGAGCGTCACCGCCCACACGGTAAGCACCTTGTTTCTCACCCGGGAAAATCTCAGCGGCCGGGCTAACAAATGTCCAATTAACCTTGCTTGTACTCGCACGGAAGAGATCCAACGCTTCGCCTTGCGCTAATGCTTCCCCTTTGTACTCTTCAGGGAAACCTTCTACGGTCACCAATTTGATACCGGGAGCGACTTCCAATGAACCCGCACCACCAACCCACAGTAGACGATCCACACCCACTTGCGGTAGATCCGACAGCAGTTTTTGCGCCGTAGCCGCAACAATATCGTGGTTGCCAGCTGCACGTCCGCCGATAGAAGCGATCACGACATCAACACCAGCTAACGCAGCGCTAATTTTTGACAAAGGCTGTTGTAAGTCAAATAGTTGAACGCTAACACCTTCAGCATCAACTTTACTTGAATCACGCACTAACGCGATCACCTCGTGGCCCCGTGCTTTTGCTTCATTGACAATGTGACTACCAATCCAACCTGATGCGCCTAATACTGCAATTTTCATAATTTATTTCCTCATTCGGTTTCTGTTTCTCGACAACAATTGTAGTCTAGTAGTTAAACGAAGGAGGAAAAACACCCAAAAATGATGTAGATTGTATCAATATTCGTATCTAATAAAGGCCTACCATGGACAGACTAACCGCCATGCGCAGTTTTATCGAAGTGGCAAATACTGCCAGTTTTACCAAAGCCGCAGACAACTTGAGCTTAAGTCGATTACAAGTGTCACGTCATGTCCAAGAAGTTGAGGATTGGTTAAAGCAGAGGTTACTGCACCGCACGACACGCAAAGTCAGCCTAACCACCGCCGGTGAAGAGGCTTTAATCCGTTGCGAACAAATTTTGCACCAAACTGCCGAACTTGAAACACGGGCGTTGGAACAGTCACAACTCTTAAACGGTACCATTCGCATTGCCGCGCCGATAGGCCTTGCTCAAAACATGTTATTGGCCGTTGTTGAAGACTTCACGCAACGACACCCCAATGTGTTAATTGACATTGTCGCTTCAGATCGCCTTTCACAACTGGTCGATGAACGCGTGGATATTGCCCTGCGTTTTACCCAACAGCCGGATGATACGCTCATCGCTCGCCGTTTAATGAGCGTCGGCACCGTCATATGTGCTTCCCCCAGCTATCTCAACCAACACCCTCCTATCAATACACCCAGTGACTTAACCCAGCACAACTGCTTTGTGCACATGAGTAATAACAAGTGGGATGTGGTTAAAGACAATGAACAGCTCTCTGTTACCGTGAATGGAAACATCCGCGCTAATGATATGGAAATTTTATGCCGCGCTGCCCTACATCACAAAGGCATCGTACGGCTACCATGCGATCTTGCAAATGTCTTTATCGCCTCAGGAACACTAGTACGCGTTTTGCCAGAGTTTCACAGCCCAAGCAGCGCACTATGGGCTGTGTATCTTTCTCGTAGCTATCAAACCCCATTGGTTCGCCAATTCATTGATTTCATCGCTCAAAGCTGGAAAAACGATCTCATCGCTTAGCGTTAAGTCATTCTAGCTAATAATTTAATCAATATTATTAGCTAGATTAAACATAGCGTTAATGCCAAAAATGAAATTATCTATAATTAATATTGTAGATGACCTCATTTATCTCACAGACATACCACCTACCTATTAAAAAGTTAAGTAAAAATATATTTTTACTTACACTAAAACAATCAACAATAAATATTGATAAATCACCCAATACTATTAAGTAAAAATAATCAGCATCGTTGAAATCATCGTTTAACCATGAAATAAAAATTTCATCAAGTAAATGAGCATTTATTATCCCTTTCAATATCTCACGCAAAAACATGATTAAGCCAGCAAATTAAGCGCTTAATAAATAACAAAAATGAAATTAAACTTAAGATCTATCCATTGATATCATTATAAAATTATTTTATTTACATACTGATATGTACATATTAGTTATGCAACCTTGATTAACTGAAATCACTAACTATATTTAGCCACATAAAGATTATAAACATGTAAATATCAACACTAATATCAATAATATTTAATAGATATAACCACAAAAACCATTCGAAATGGTTAAATCAGTACAGTGATATTCTGTGGATCCATAAATAAACGTCAGTAGGTATTGAATGAAAAAAATAGAAATACTTATCGTGGTTGATTGTGCCGGAGCATTAACAACCACGAGCTTAATGGATAACGTTTACTTAATTGATAGTAACCAATGGCTTGGTTCTTGGGATGAAGGAACGTGCCAACTCCACACGGTATCTCAAGATGGTCAGTTTATTTGCTGGCGTAGCTGCGCCATTTCGCCAGATGACGAAGTCAATATAACGGGATTCTCTGGCGACATGATTGATCAAAAAGCTTGCTTACCAAGCCCTGTTAATGACGCGTGGGAAGGTAGAGTTCAGACTCGCGGGGATACTGGGCGTTATCTATATACCATTTCTCTTTCAATAAACGGAATAACAATGAATTTGTCACCTTATCTCGAAGTTCAATAACTCTATCTATTCAATAACTCCATCTAAATAAGGAACATTGTATGAAAAAAGTAGAAATACTCATAGTCGTAGATGCAGCAGCAGCGCTTGCAAGTCGAGATCTGCAAAGTAACATTTATCTCATTGATACAAATAAATATATGGGCTCGGGTAATGAAGGCCAAGCTGAGTTAAAAACAGCCTGTAAAGACGGTCAATTATTATGCTGGCGAGTTGTCGCTATTTCACCAGACAATGAAGTTGATATTGTCGAGTTTAATGGGCAAATGATAAATGACAGAGTTTGTATACCCACTAAGCAAGGACTAAGCGGTGATGAATTCTGGGAAGGCCGAGTTGAAGCGCAAGGACAAGCCAGCACTCAACAATACAATGCGACCTTGTCTATTGATGGTGCAAGATTAACGTTTGATCCTTTCCTCGTTATTTCACTGTAGAGGGCGAACTCATGTTAAGCCCAAATGTTGATACCGCATTAAATATGCTGACCGACGTATATACTGATTTTTTAGGTATTAGTAACTACGATGCAACGTGCAACTCTCTCTTTATTGGCCATGTAGCAAAAGATCCAAACTGGCTCGTAGAAGTTCGAAGTAGGACTGAGATCTTAAGAGCAGTAATGAATGAGTTTATGCAACAAAAGCCTAAAATTTTTGCGCAAATTATTACATCGTTTATTAATTATCAGACCACGTTCGATGCCTGCGCACAAAACAGTAAGACGATAACAAGTACGAAGCAATGGATTGAATGCTTACAATTATTGCAAAAAACGTTAAAGCAAAATATCACGTTAACAAATGAAGCTCAGCAAGTTTTCACAAAATCTTACAGCCAAGCAAAAAATGCAGAGGAGCTGCTCGCATCCAGCATTCAAGATGGCTGGAATGAACTTGCGAGTGAAGAACAAGCAATGGTACGCATTGCAACAGAGATAGGCTCTCTATCGCAATCCATTGCCAGTTTAGGAGCCAATGTCACGGCGGCCCAATTAAGAGCAGGAAAAGCTTACATACAAAGTATGGTCACTATTTCCTACGGTGTCGTAATGGGAGCAACGACGTCTGTACCATTCCTTTCCTTTGCTGGTGCGCTATTCACGGTTGGTTACAGTGCATACAGCACAATATCGAGCGCGAAAGAGGTACAACAAGATTTAGACAAACTCACTCAATTACAAACACTAGCCAGTGAAGAAGCACAAGCGGCTGCCATTACTAAAGCCATTATTCAAACCCTCAGCAACATGAGCGAAGAATTCCTAAAGATTGATGATAGCTTGCCAGCACTTTCATTGTTATGGCAAGACGAATTAGACAAGGTAAACGAACTGATCAACGCCTTACAAAGCGGTTCAGACCCAGCCCTATTGACTGATTTGCAAACCATCAAGATTGCTTCAGCCTCATGGAAAACCATTTCAGAATTTGTGCAACTCATTAGTTTACCGCCAAACGTTGGAAAACCCGTTTTAGTCAACACACTAAATAACACCATTCAAGAACAGTAAAGGAGATACACAATGTCACAACAAGTTACTCAGTTGAACCCAACACAGCAAACCACTCAATCTGCATTTTTGGCAACCACAGTCATCACAGCGCAGTGCCATGCCATTTTAAACACACAATTTACGCCACCTACGGTAAAACCAGATTGGTTTGATGACCTGAGTAAAAAATTAGACTCAGCCAAATTGGTTGCTAAGCAATGGATTGACGATTTGGGACCACAAGTATCAGCATCGATTCCCTCCAGCGTAATTAATTTTGACGCCACTTTCCAAGCATCAATCGATGCCATTCATGAGTTATATAAAGCGGATCCAACAGCAAGTGGCAAAGACAATACGACGGTTCAGCAAGCTTCACAGATTATGACCGCCCTATCTTCTCAAGTCAGCGGTATCGAAGCCACAGTCAAAGGGATGAATAAGGAACTCTCTGATTGGGGGGTGAAAATGCAAGCAGCACATGATGACTTAGTCAATGGTGCGACCAATATTCAAAAAACAATTATCGATTTACAAACAGATATTGAAAGTATGAATAACGCAATAGACAACAATCGTGCAGCCATTGAGAAACTGAATAAAGATCTAGTCTATGCACAAGTTGCGGTTGGTGTTGGCATCTTTATGCTCGTCGCAGGCGTTGCGCTTACCATCGCAACCGCTGGCACCGCAGCTGTAGTCTCCGGCGGTATCGCAGCCGTCGGCGCGGCATCGATTATTGCTGGTGGCGTTACGTGGGGCGTATTACAAAATCAAATTGATGATGACTACGACAGCATCGCGCAAGAACAAAAACAAAAAGCTGAAGATCAGCAACAGATTATCGCTTTACAAGGGCTTTCCAATGCCAGTAGCGCCGTCGTTTCAGCGATTGAAACATCGACATCAGTATTATCTGATTTTGAAACGACGTGGACTGTCTTTGGTAACGAGTTAGATGATGTAGTAACCAAGCTTAATAATGGTGCATCCATGCAGAGCATTATTATGGAAAAAGTGATGTCTGACGCAGCGAAAAACGAATGGGATGATGCGGTTGAACTTGCTAAACAGCTAGCTAGCGCAAAAATAGCTATCGAAACGAAAGAGTTAGCACCTGCAGTAAAACAAGCAGCTTAAACATTACTAAGGGGGGTTACGCCCCCTTTTATTCTTTTTCGAGGACCATCATGAATCAATCAGCCAGCGAGCAACTTCAAACCGACATTCCTGCATCTATTAGCGCTATGGTGTTACTAAATTCTGCATGCCAAGGCGTTGTTGAAACTTATATTGATCAAGGCAATGCAGAACATTGGTATGCTCAGGTAGAACAAAATTTAAATGCGGTGCAAAAACTGGTACGGCAATGGCGTTTGAGTGGTAATTTATATTTTTCAAATGACATTATGGACAGTGTTCTTTCCATTGCGAATACATTCAAAGATTCTAATGTTCAAATTTTAACGTTATTCAAAGCACTAGAAACCCGTTTTGATACCGCCCAACTACAGCAGCTCACTTCATTAATCTTAACATTACAAAATCCGATTCAAAGTCTTACATCAAATATAAAACGTTATGATGAGGGATTGAATGCTTGGGCTAGCCAAGTGGAAGATGCTCATAACACATTGCAACAAACTATTGCACAGATCCAGCAAGAAGAAGTTTCCATCCAAGCAGAAATTATCGCCACCAACGCCCAAATTGATCTAATGAAACAGCAGATAGCAGCATTTAAAACCGCCATTGCTAACGCTCAATCGCAGCGTAAGAAGGGGATATTTGAAACGATTTTTGGCGTGGTGCTTGCTCCGTTTACACTGGGAGGTTCTTTGATATTGGCAGGGTTTGGTGTTAGCTCTATTGTAGAAGCACAAAGTGAAATATCTAGCCTGCAAAGCGATATCCAATCATCTTTAAATACCATCAACCACGATCAACAAACGCTCTCTCAAGATCAACAACAAATCGCGTCTCTCAATGCCCTATTGCTAAGTGTCGATCAAGTTAACAACGATTGTGCGGCGATCAGCCGATCCTTAGATACACTACAAACCACGGTGCTCAGTTTATACAATGAAACCAACAACGTCGTTTCTAACCTTACCAAAGCACAAGATTCACAAGCGGTCATTCTGGAGCAAGTTTGGTACCAATCAGCTTACAATGAGTGGCAAGATATTCTGGAGGTAGCATCAACGCTCAATAATGCACAACCTCAAATAACAAAAGCTCAAATCAAGTAATTGATTTGGCTCCAGTGACGGAGCCAATGGCTGATTTAATTGAGCAAGTTATAAAGCAATGCCGATACCGCCAATAACCCTATCGCCATGACAAAGGGTGTACTCATCTGCTGTTGATACTTCGCCAGCGATGGCACTTTGAATACAGCAATCATCGGCATAATAAACAGAATCATAGCGATCACGGGGCCTGAAAACGCTTCCATCATTCCCAGAATGCTGGGGTTGAGTATCGCGACAATCCAAATCGTGACAAACAAAATCGCAATGGTGAGTCGCCCAGCAAGACGCAATGACAGACCAAAGTTTTTACACAACAGCCCCGTAAGGCTTTCTCGCGCACCAAGGAAATGCCCTAAAAAGGAAGAGGTAATGGCAATAAACGCCACTAAAGGGCCTAGAGTGGCGATAAAGGGATTATCTGTGACATTGGCAAGGTAAGTCAGCACTGAAATATTTTGCACTTTTGCTTCTTGCAATGCCTCTGGTGATAAAGCCAATACGCAAGAGAACACGAATAACAAGACAAACAGAATTAATACAAGACTGGTGTAACGCAGAATCTGCTCTGATTTTTTATCCGCTATCACGCCATAATGACGACGTTGAACATTGGCAAAACTTGAGATCGCCGCTGCGTGGCTAAAAGAAAACACCACGACAGGAATGGCTAGCCACACTGTGTGTAAGAAATCACTCGTTTGCGGCAATGCTAATGACGGCACTGACCAATACGGGATCAAATAGAGCGAGAGAAATAATAAAATAGCCGCCAATGGATAAACCATAACAGCAAAAGCGCGCAACATGATCTTCTCGCCACCCAGCATAATGGCAATTAACGCAAAGACTAAGCCACCAGAAAGCAGCACCCGAGGGGGAGCGACCATCTGCGCTTGATTAACCAAAAAGCTATCAACCGTGTTAGTTAGACCTACACCGTAAATCAGTAAGATTGGGAAAATAGAGAGGAAATACAGCAAAGAGATCAAGCGACCAGCCCTTTGGCCAAAGTGTTCTTCAACAACGTCGGTAAAATCAGCATTAGGACGGCGCGATGAGAGAACAAAACGTGCAAGACCACGATGAGAGAGATAAGTCATCGGAAAAGCGAGTAAGACCATTAACACTAATGGCCAGAAACCACCTAACCCAATGTTGATTGGCAAAAATAGAATGCCAGCCCCAACGGCCGTACCAAATAAACTGAGTAGCCAATAGGTGTCGTGTTTAGTCCAATTGGAAATCTGAACATGACTAAAATGAGCCATTTCCTTAGTGTCTTTCACTGCTTTTTCACTTATATAAAAATAATAATGTCGCGAATCCTACTCCTATTAATCATTATGATCATTTTGAGACCTTGGTCATAATCACTATAATCAAGGGGCTTGGCTTGGATTGAAAACCATGAAAATACCGAATTAACAGCATATTAAACTGGATTCGTGTGACTTTATTGAAACTAAAAACCAAATTTTAAGATTTTTCAGTAAATGTAATTAGTTGACGATTCATCCAGCACAGTCACGCACAGCAAACAAAAATGAAGGACATTTGTCCTCCCTAATCGGTAGGCGATCATGGTTTTATACAATTGTTTTTCGAAAAGAGGCACACAGATAGACACTGTAGGTATGCGGGGCCAGAAGATAAATAGGAATCGATTTATAGGTTTACAGTGTAAATGGCCCTAAATAGGGCCAATTGAGTCTATCTCTGAGCTGTGATATTTATGAATTAACGGCTTTGATAAGGATAGAAGTATCCATTCTTCCCTCACCTTGCTCAGACAAGGCTTGGTAAGCATGATAAGTTTTTTCTGTCATCGGCAATTTTAGATCGTTTCGTTGCGCTTCATCCAAACAAAAGCCCAAGTCTTTGATCATCCAATCAATGGCAAAGCCGTAATCAAACTTACCTATTGACATATTCACAGCGCGGTTTTCCATCTGCCATGAACCTGCGGCTCCATTTTTCAAACAATCAACCAAAACGCCAATATCTAGCCCTGACTTTTCCGCTAAGATCAATCCTTCCGACAGACCATTTAATACGCCAGCAATGCAAATTTGATTGACCATTTTTGCGCGTTGTCCTTGCCCTGCTTTCCCCATCAGCACCGATGACTTGCCATAAGCATGAAATACGGGTTGCAGCTGCTCAAACAGTTCGGCATCTCCACCACACATAATGGTTAGCACACCATTTTCAGCCCCTGCTTGGCCACCAGAAACAGGAGCATCCATAAAGCGAATGCCCGCTTTATGAGCCGCAGACGCCAGCTCTTCGGCTAACAGTGCCGATGTGGTGGTGTGATCAACCAAAATTGCGCCGCGTTTCATCGCCCTTATCGCGCCGCCGTCACTAGTCGTCATGCTACGGACATCATCATCATTGCCAACGCAGGTTAAAACCACATCGGCATCTTGCACGCACTCTGCGACTGTTTGCGCTGCATGCCCATGATGCTGCTGTGCCCACTGCTGCGCTTTAGCTTGAGTGCGGTTGTAGACGCTAACATCAAATCCTGCGTTTTTTAGATGCCCAGCCATAGGGTATCCCATAACCCCTAATCCAATAAAACTGACTTTCATTAACTTCTCCTTTTATTATTACCCAGCAGCCCAAACGGACGAACACACGTAACTGAGTGTGGGCTGTATGTATCCTTGCGTCATTCTCTATGAATAAGACCACGGTTAGCAATGCACAGATAAAAAAAAGCCGAGTCAATCACTCGGCTTCTCATTAATTCGCTCTATTACAGCTCAGCGTTATGGTAAACCTGCTGAACATCATCACAGTCATCTAGCATGTCGAGGAATTTCTGGAATTTCTCCGCCTCTTCGCCCGTGACCGGTGTGTGTGTTTGTGGAACGAACGTGATTTCTTCCACATCGATAGTCAAATCAGGGAACTGATTATTTAGCGATGTTTTCACTTTGAAGAATTCAGTGTTAGGTGCAAATACAGTGATCACACCATCTTCCAGTTCAACATCCGTCACATCGACATCATCCATCATCAGTGCTTCAAGGATAGAATCTTCATCATCCCCTTTGAACTGAAATACCGCTTGGTGATCAAACATGTGTGATACGGTACCTGGAGTACCAATTTTCGCACCCGTTTTAACAAAGCATTGACGCACATCTTGGAACGTACGGTTGCCGTTATCTGTTAAGCAGTCAACGATAACACTTGCGCCGCCAGGGCCAAAACCTTCGTAACGAGCAGGTTGGTAGTCTTCACCACCACCACCACTGGCTTTATCTAGCGCTTTATCAATAACGTGGCCTGGAACTTGGTCTTTCTTCGCTTTTGTGATCAGGTGGCGCAAAGACAAGTTCATGTCTGGGTCCGAACCACCATTTTTCGCACACATGTAAATTTCTTTACCGTATTTGGAATAGACTTTAATTTTTGCGCCTTGAGTTTTCGCCATTGAGGCTTTGCGCACTTCAAAACTTCTTCCCATAGGGATGATCTCTCTAATTCAATTTAACGCGAGGGATTTTAGCAAAAAGTGGGATCATTTCAATTTTCCACTTAGCAAAGACATGAATGCTACGCAACACCCATCACTCTTTTGTATTTGTTCACCGATTGTAAAAACCACTCTTTTTCGGCCTCACTGGCAATTTTAGACTGCTGCTGAGTGATCGCTTCAGGCCCTGCTTTTCCTTGCTTGAGTTTCCAAACAAGAAAGGAAGCTTGTTTATCGAGCTCTACTTTGTTTTTCTCTTCAGCGGCAAGTAAAGATAGGTTGAAGGACATGAGTTAGCCTAGATCGGTAAATACGTGGCACGAAATATAGCATAGGACATAGGAAAATTAAGAGCATAAATGTGCAATTTATCGGTATGAAATCAAGAAAATTGGAAAATATAAAGGGTGGCTATGCGCCACCCTTAGGGGATTAATGGTGAGAACTCGTCAGTGAAGTATGCCTAGCTCCTTCGCTTCTTCAATGGTTAAACCACTTTCTCGAATCTCTCTTAATGCTTCAATACGACGGCGAGCTTCGGCTGATTTAAGGTTTTTAACTGGTTTTTGAGTTTCTACTTCTTCCGTGAAGTCCCACTTATTTGCAATATCAGTCATTTCGTCATGGTCAATAGAATTTATGGACATTGTTACCTCCGAACAAACCACGTAAGGGACATGTAATCTGTAGCAAACGACATTTGATTTGTTAAGCATATTTCGTCCATATTGTGATTTTGGCGATGGTTTAGAAACCTTATTTTTAAAACTATTAATATTACTTTGCCAACCTTGCTAGACGAGGCTAAATTTAAATATTGCGTACATGAATTCAAGCGTTTTAGCGCTCATTTTATACTGTTGCATACTATCGCAGTCCCCCCTACCCCACGCTCTTTCAATGTGCTGATTTTTAGCACATGGTTCCCCATTTCTGTTTGGCAAATAAGCTTGAAATGCACCAGACTGTAGTTAATACATTTAAAGTTGTAGGTAAGACGCGATGTGTAAGCTTCACGACTGGTTAACCGAGATCCATCAATGGCATCTGAACAAGCGCTATGACCAGGTGGCTCAATTACAACCTCTGATCCTTAATGCTCCACAAGAGATCTGGGGGCCGGATCTGAGTGATGATCAAAGTAAAGCAATTGCTTGTTGGCTTGATGCTTGCCTGCGCCAATATGAGTACTACAAGCTCATTGACGGTGAGCTTGCCTTCCAATATCTGCAGCTTGCTTACGCTCGTTTTCAGCGTTGTGTCTCGGAGCCGAGTAGTGAACTTGAGTTAAAATCTTGGTGTATAAAACGGATGCAGCAGTTGATGGTACTGAGTTTGGAGCATCTCAACCAACAGCACGTTGATGAGGCCTTATCCCGAAGTTTAATTGATGCTCATGTTCGATTTCTTGCATATTACGCGTGGAACGATGATCAAGGTATAAAGCGAGGGTATTAATTGATTGCAGGGATCAACAGATAAAAAAATAGCGAGTTATATAACTCGCTAAAAACATATATGAGCCAATCTATTAATTCATCAGATAGGACAAAAGGTTGTCTATTCGTTTTCTATACTAACGAACCTTCTAAAACAAAATGTCAGCTACATGTCAAGGTTGTGTTGTAAATTGGTTTTAAATACCTTTTAAATACCAATAGCGACTTCATCAAGTGCCCGGAATACGGATTCATCTAAATGCCCCTCGTACACTTGCTTGCACACTTTGCGGCGTACCGCGAGACCCGAGATCAAACGTTCGATCGATAAATGTTTATTCTCGTTTTTCGTGTTATAGAGCTCGATCAATTTACTTAACGTCTCATAAGAGATCGCCTCATTTCCAACCCTCAGCCAATCCAGCTTATCAATCAGCTCTGTACACTCTTCCTTGATAGAGGATGGTGGATGCCCAGTCATTGCTGATAACGCCGTTATACTGCGTTCTAGGGCCTCTGGAGAGGTATATTTAGATAAGGTAATCGTAATTTCATCGGCATTGATCTCTACTAGGTGTTTGCGCTGCTTAACTCTTCGTCCCAGCTTACCCTTTGGAGATGGTGCTTTACGTTGAATCGGTTCAAATTCACCATCAATGATCTCAGAAAGTTCTTCTAATTTTTGCTTAGAAACCATCTCATTGCGCAGTGGGTTAGGCAACGTTGGAGCCATGTTGCGTTTGCCTGCATTGGTGGTACGAGCGCGCGAGTAGCGCAGGACTTCTTCCACATCGCACTTAATGTCGACTTGGTAATCCATCACTTTTTCTTTATCCACCAGTGTGGTGACCGTCAAATGATAGCCCCAAAGATTCACGACAAATAACGAATCGCTGCCCTTTCCTTCCGATAATCGTTTTAGCTCACGGACAAGATCCATCGAAAAACGACGCCATTCGATATTACGGGCCAACTTTTGGTTCAATTCACTCAGTAGCATGCTGTCGGTATGGCGACGCGACATGCGACTGCGAAAATAGGAGTAGAGTTGGAAGACCAACGTATGTTGCTTTAGGATCTCTGGTGGAAACAAGAAAAAGTAATCGCGAGTGAGTAACTCTTCGTAGAATGAAGGCTCCCACACCAAAATGTACAAATTAGGTTTGATCCTAATTTCACCATCAGCGCCTTCCGTTGGCGCTTCTTCAGAAGCGGTGATCGTTCTTGCTAGGAACCGAAAACGATCACTCTTAAATCCTTCTGGCATGTTTTCACTCAGCCAACGGCCGGTTAACTCATGCAGTTGGAAGTCTGTAAATTCAATCCGATCAATACTATCGCGAATAGAATCTCTTGCTGGGCCACTATCTTTTTTACCGCGAAGCGACAAAATATCAGTAATGTACAATGGGGTTTTATTCGGTGTGTGTTTGGTATTAAGTTGGTAATCTTCTTGGTGGTGATCGTGGTATTGCACCGTTAAGGTGAACAGTGCAAACAGTGTCATTAGATCATCCACTGTCATGATATTTTTGGAAGAACGAGTTTCAATGATCGCACGGGTACCAGAAATCGACACCATTGATTTCTGGTAGCTTTTACGAGTTCTCGGTGGAGCTAATGCTTGATCAATGATCCCAGCCCAATTGGTGGGTGAAACCACAAACTGATCCGCTTCGTCTTTCATCGCTGGTGGAATATTTAGCCCATGTTCTGTCAACAAACGCTTATTGACCTGAGTTTGAGCCAGCGCTTTTGAACGCTTGCGTTTTTCTGTCTGTTTTACTGATTCAGTTACCAGACTGGTTGAACCAAGCACAGAGATGAGCTTATTTGGGTTAACAAATTTATGCAGCATTGTCTTGCCAGCTAAACCTTCTTCAAATCTCACCGGGATCTGTTTAAATAAACCAATACTTACTGCAGCACGTAGCCGTTGCTGAATAGCCGCTCTGGTCAATTGGCCATCGGTTGCTTCAATTAACTCTGTTGTTGAGACTAACCCATCTTGGCTGCGGAAACCTCTTAATGAGATTAGGTTAAGAAGTTCAACGATACTTTTGGTAACACCTTTAAAATGTTGGTATTGATCAACCCAATCAACAGCAGTTTCTGAAACTTCAAAAAGATGCCCATCTTTGTGGCTCCTTGGTGCTTTGATCAATATTTTTTCGTCTGCGTTCATTATTAGATCCGTATCACACTAGCCGTAATATCGCTATAGTTCCAATAGAATAAAGAAAAAGAGATCATAAATAAAGAAAAACTTATTGCTTTTAACCAACTGATCTTTTTGATTATTCTGATCTATATTGCTTATATGATCTAATGATCATGCCTTAATGAGCAGCCTAATTGATTGTTTTATAGGGATAAAAAAAAATCCCCTTCAGAAGCATGATCATAGAAAACTGAAAACATGATCATTGTAGAGAAGAAAGCATGATCAATCACATTCCGAACGATGATCATCAGACGACTGAATCAATGATCAAACACTTTCTTAAAGCATGATCATGGCTCATGCACAACTTATCCACATGATGAGTTGAAGTGATTATTTTATTTGAGCTAGATGAAGAATATGGGCTTGGTTTTTCTTTGGAAAGATGATCAAGGAAGTGCATTAAATGTTCTTTCAAAGTCGATTTTGGCATAAACACGAATTGAAATGACAAATAACTCTTTTAACGGCTTCTATTATAAGGAGTGAGAGTGTGTCGAAAGCATGATCAAGAGCGTATTGAAGAAGGTTTTGTTATTTGGTGTGTTTTAAATTTTACTTGTTATGTACTAGGTATCTTGCTCAGCCCCTACTCCATCTGCAATCACCCGTAATTATGCGCTATTTTTACATGCTTCCGAGCTTAAATCACACTTGATCATTGATCCGATGAAGATCCATTTGTTTTCTGATTATTTGCCGATAAGGAAGGCGCTAATTCCTCTTGATCATTGTTCCTGTGGCGAGGGATCTCTTCGGACGCATGATCATCATGTTAGCCTTGATCATGCGTCCTGTTTCCCTGACTAAAAGGATAAGTTTCCCCTGCCCTATCGCTCTAGTTATTATTATTCATGTTGTACGATTATTTAATTGATCTGCCGGGGGAACATCATTCCAAATGACACATACCGTAAATTATGCTGCTTCTCTAATCGTTCCGGCTATTTTAAGCTCATTTACAATGTAAATAAGTTACGTTGTAATATTTTTAATGTTCAAATAAATAATGGACTAAGTTACCCATTATTTAAGGAAAAATGATGACCATAATGAGGTCAATTCATTAAATTCCGATATGTTTTTCTATTTATTGTGATATTAATCTAAAAGTGAATGTTCACCTTTTTGTTGAGTATTAAATTGTTTGCTGTACAATCTACGTTAGGTACTTATTATGGAATTTGGCAATGAAAAGAGAACAAACCATAGCGAATCTCTACCAGCTCGCCGAGCAAACTCAACAGGTGCAAGCTGACCGAATTGAAATTGTTTTAGAAGAACGTAGTGATGACCATTTCCCAGCGATGTCAAAAGCGCTAATGGAAACTCGTTCAGGCTTAACACGCCGTAAGCTAGATGATGCCATTTCCAAAATGGAACAAGCTGGCCATCAATTTACTAAAAACAATGCAAATCACTATTCAATTTCTTTAGCGGAAGCTCACATGCTCATGGATGCCGCTGGTGTGCCTAAGTTCCACCAAAGGAAAAAGCATGGTGATCATAAGCCTTGGGTCATCAATGTTCAGAACCAAAAGGGGGGGACAGGTAAATCAATGACGGCTGTCCATCTAGCCGCGTGCCTCGCCCTGAATTTGGATCAGCGTTACCGTATCTGCTTGATTGACTTAGATCCGCAAGGTTCATTACGGTTATTTCTCAACCCGCAAATAAGTTTATCAGAGCACAGTAATATCTATTCTGCCGTTGATATTATGTTAGACAACGTGCCTGAAGACACTGAAGTGGACAAGGCGTTCTTACATAAGAACGTGATGTTGCCAACCCAATATCCCAATTTAAAAACCATCTCTGCATTTCCTGAAGATGCAATGTTTAACGCAGAAGCGTGGCAGTATCTTTCGCAAAACCAATCGCTTGATATTGTTCGACTACTGAAAGAGAAACTTATCGATAAGATTGGCGATGATTTTGACATCATTATGATTGATACTGGCCCACACGTTGATCCATTGGTATGGAATGCAATGTATGCTTCCAATGCATTACTGATCCCGTGCGCGGCTAAGCGATTAGATTGGGCGTCAACCGTCAATTTCTTTCAACACCTTCCTACGGTTTATGAAATGTTTCCAGAAGATTGGAAAGGGTTAGAATTTGTACGTTTGATGCCGACGATGTTTGAAGATGATAATAAAAAGCAAGTCTCGGTATTAACGGAAATGAATTACCTGTTGGGTGATCAAGTCATGATGGCGACGATTCCGCGTAGCCGAGCATTTGAAACCTGTGCTGACACCTACAGCACCGTTTTTGATCTCACCACCAGCGATTTTGAAGGTGGTAAAAAGACGCTAGCGACTGCGCAAGACGCTGTGCAAAAAAGTGCACTGGAGCTTGAGCGAGTGCTTCACAGTCATTGGTCATCACTAAATCAGGGATAAGTAAAACATGGCAATTAAAACGTCTGAACTAAATGCGAAACTGTTTGGTAAAGCGAATAAGCGACGTGCAACCACCCCGCAAGAAGCCCAAACGGCAGCGAAAGAACAAGCGCAAATCATCGAATTGGCGGTTGCGGGAGAAGAGTTAGTCACTTTCGAACTGGTCAAGATTCCCGCTGATCAAGTAGCGGAAAAGACGATTGTTTTTACGCAGAATGCGCGTGAACAAGCTTTTCTGAATGAGCATGCTCTATCTGATGTATTGAGTACATTACGCGAGCGTGGTCAGCAATATCCTGCGGTTGGTCGTAAAACCGCTGGGGGCAAAATTGAAGTCCTTGATGGCAGCCGTCGTCGAATGTCTTGTATCTTGGCGGGTAAAGAATTTTTGGTTTATGTTGCTGAAGACATAAACTCGGAACATGCGAAGTTTCTTTCGGATGTGGCAAACGCGCACAAGCCGCTTTCTCTTTATGAGAAGGGTAAAGAGATGCAAGCGAAGCTGGATAACGGTGAAGCGGAAGACCAAAAAGCTTTAGCTAAGATATTTCAGTGCAGTGAGGCCCTAGTAAGTGGTGCTCTAAAAGCAGCGGCTTTGCCACTTGAGCTGTTGCAAGCTTATCCAAATGTGGTTGAATTAGGTCGTCCAACCATAGTTAAATTGCATAAACAATTTAATGAACTCGATGCAAAGCAACAAGCAAATTTGTTGGAAAAGTGTCAATCTGAAGATGGATTTGTTTGGCAGCGTAGTAGCGTACAAGGTGTTGCCCGATTGACGAAAGAAGTCACAGAGACAATTGAGTCTTGGATACAAGAGTTGTTGCCACCTAAGCGCACTGAGCATGTAAAAATTGATCTGATCAAAGGCCGCGTAAGTTACAGTCGTAAAGGCAGTAATTTAGCGCTTAATTTGAAAAAGGTGGATGATGCTACGGTGCAAGAAATATTAGATTTTATTCAATCTAAGCTTGATTAAGCATCCATCATGTAAAGAATAAAAAACCCGCCACGGCGGGTTTTTTAGTAACTAAGTCTATTCAGTTCGAATCTATTGATTTCTTAAACGCTGCCAGTATTTTTCGTAGATAGCGAGCGCTTCAGGCCCAACATCATTAATGAATTCCCCTTTAGCCATATCTTCATCGGCTGGAAAAATCGTTGGATTGTCGCGAAGTTCTGCTGGAAGCAACGCTCGGCCGCTTTTTGTTGCCGATGCATAACCTAAGCTATTCACAATCTCAGCTTGGTTCTCTGCTTGATACATGAAGTTGATGAATTTATGCGCCAACGCTTTGTTGTTGCTGCCTGATGGAATAGTAAAGTTATCCATCCACAAGACTGCGCCTTCTTCCGGCATTACAAATTTTAGCTCTGGCATCTCAACTTGGCCTTGGTAGGCATTCCCGTTCCATTGCATCCCTAACGCTGCTTCACCTGAGACATAAGGCACATGTGGCGCATCAGAGTTATACAACAGTACATTATCTTTTAACGCGACCAATGATTGGTAGGCTTTTTCAATCTCTTTTTCATTTTTTGTATTAATACTGAAGCCATTTAAGATCAGAGCCATACCAAAGACATCGCGAATATCGTCAATCAACATCACTTGTTGGCTATATTTCTTATCCCACAAATCAGCCCAGCGAGAGACACCTTCTGGTACTAATGCTTCGTTATAGCTGAGGCCAGTGATCCCCCAAATATAGGGCAGGGAATAACTATTTTTGGGATCGTGTGCTTGGCCGAGTAGTGAAGGCATGGCATCTTTCATGTTCGGGATTTGTGCATGATCCAGCTCGGTTAGTAACCCTTCACGTCCCATTTTTTCAATGAAATACGCTGAGGCAAAAACCACATCATAACCGCCACCTTTGAGCAACTTGAGCTTGGTATACATTGACTCGTTATTTTCAAAGGTCGAATAGTTAATCGTTACCCCTTCCTGCTGCTCAAACTGCTTGAGGGATTTTTCTGGAAGATATCCTCCCCATGCATAAACGTTGAGTGTTTTGTTGTCTGCGCTTACGTGTGAAGAAGTTAGAGCTGCTGCCAAAACCAATCCTTTGATGAAAGTTTTCATTGCATTTGAATTCCTTAAATAGCCCAGAAGTGTACTGGGGTGTAGGTGAATAATTAGTTAAAAATGGTCACGATTAAAGCAAATATAATTTGTCGTAAAGAAAAATATTTTTAACGACGCACAGTGATTATAGCGGCTGTGCTACCATTGCGTTTCAGCGAGGTGGCGTAAATATGAACATGATAGCGGCTTATTTAGATGATTTGATGGTGCAGGCTGAGAATAGCCTATGGCGTATGGGGCTCTTAATCCGTGGTGAGCCTCAATGGCAACAACACGTGCTTATGCATTTTCTCGCAAAAAATGAGGGGCAAGCCATATTTCAGTTAGGCGGAGAACCGTTACCATGCGTTCGTTATGCCCCCTTCAACAAAGGGCAGCAGTTTCTTGGTCAAGAATGCCATTTACTTATTTGTGATAATCACCATGGTTTTGATGCGAACAGTTTCAGTGCTGCGCTGGGTTCACTGGTCGGTGGTGGGTTACTGTTGATCATTGAAGCCCCTCAGCGTAATGACTCTTTTGCTGAGCGCTGGTTAACGCGAGCGTTCGAACAGCTTGTTGTTATAGAACAGAATCAACCTTGCCCTCCTTTACCCGTTTATCCACGAGTCAGTTCTCAATCACCGATTTATGAACAGCAAGTTGATGCGGTTTCAGCAATTCTTCGTGTTATGGATGGGCATCGCAAGCGACCATTGGTTCTCACTGCCGATCGGGGACGAGGGAAAAGCAGTGCGCTTGGTATTGCTGCGGCTAAATTGATGGCGTCTCGTTCATTAGATATTGTGGTCACGGCACCCTCAATCCATGCCGTAGCGCCGATATTTGAACATGCGGCTAAAGGTTTAGCAGGCGCTCACGTCACCAGACAATCCCTTACTTGGCAAAACTCGTCATTGACGTTTGTGGCACCGGATGAGCTGATTTTGCATCGGCCACAGTGTGATCTCCTATTGGTAGATGAAGCGGCCGCGCTGCCTTTATCAATGTTAAAAAACTGGGTTGAACACTATCATCGTGCGGTCTTTTCTACCACCATTCATGGCTACGAAGGGTGTGGGAGAGGGTTCACGCTTAAGTTTCAAACTTGGTTAGCACACCATCGAGCTGGGACTCGAACTCTCCATTTAGATCAGCCGATCCGTTGGCGTCAGGGTGATCCGTTAGAAGCGTGGCATTACGATACTTTCCTCCTTCATTATGATTTAGGTACATTGCCGACGATGACATCAGAACAGTTAGCGACACTTAACATTGAGCATCTGGATAAGGCTCAACTCATTGCCAACCCGACACGCTTAGCCGCTATTTTTTCGTTATTAGTGAATGCTCATTACCAGACATCACCGAACGATCTATTTCATTTTTTAGCGGACGATAAAGTTCAGCTAGTTGCTGCAATGGTAGGCGAGGTTTGTGTCGGTTGTTTGCTGACAGTTCGTGAAGGTGGGCTTTGTAGCGCTTTAGTGGAAGAGATCCAACGAGGAAAGCGGCGTCCTAAAGGTCATCTAGTTCCTGTTTGCTTAGCTAATCAAGTAGGTATTACGCAGGCAGCGCAGAGTGTTTGTCAGCGCATCATGCGTATTGCAGTTCATCCCGAATTACAAAATCAAGGGTTGGGCAGCCGCTTGATTGAAGCGTGCATGCTGGAAAATGATGCCGACTATTTAGCGACGAGTTTTGGCGTAACGAGCGATTTAATGGCTTTTTGGGCTAAGAACCAATTTGTTCCGATAAAATTAGGGAGCCACAGAGACAGTGCGAGTGGCTGTTTTTCCTTAATCATGGTTCAAGCGAAAAAATTGGATTGGTTAACTCGGGCAGAACAGATTTTCGAACAGCATTTCATTTTCTCTCTATCTGATTCTTTACAAAGTTTAGAGCCGGCTTTGGTTCGGACCACCTTGTCATTGGTCCGAGATCGTGTCGCATGCGCGGATTCAAATGAAGTTAATTTCCTACCTTATTCATTGCTGCGTTGTTACGCACAAGGCGGTGCGGATTATGAGAGTGTGAGTGTATGGATTCATCGGCTAATTACTTCATTGGATAAAGCTGCTCTATCACGATTATCTGATCTACTTATTGTCAAAGTGTTGCAAAAGAAAAGCTGGCAAGAGTGTGCCAGTCAATTAAACCTCACTGGACGGAAAATGATTGAGGCTACCCTCCGTCATGACCTCAATCGACTATTAGATGATTTACACTGTAAAGTGGATCATTCAACGCAATGAACTGCAGCCAATTTACAGTGTAAAGCGTGAATAATGTAAGAGCAGACACCTTCTCCAGATGTACTGTGCTTGTCATATGACAAAAAAGTCCTACTACTTACGTCTTAAGAGTAGGATTTTTTGTTCTAGTCACAGAATAAAAAATCTAAACTATATTAATGAGTTAACCATACGGTCACCATTATTATGAGGTTTTTATTTTTGTTCCTAACGTGTTCAATCATTTGCTTAATGAGTATTCCCTCCTACACTCAAAGTCAGGTGTTCTCCTAAAACATAGAATATAAATAGTACGTAAGGATGAGATATGGATCTTTTGTTGGCGGAGTCTTTGGAAATTTCAACGGTACTAGATTCCAAAGCAAATTATCTTCAATGGCTAAGCCTAACTCCTCCTTTAACAATAGATGCATCACGAGTCAATAGCGTGGATGCTGCCGGTCTACAACTGCTTGCTACTTTGTTTATGACAGCAGAGCGAGCTGGAATTGAGATCACTTTAGTTAACGCAACAAACACGCTCAATGAAGGTATTGCGCTACTGGCTTTAGAAAGCTTGTTCGCAGAGTAATGAGATTTTGCAAGGAAGAGGCTATGACAAAGATCCTCGCGGTTGATGATTCGGTTTCAATTCGTCAAATGCTAAGCCATACATTGAAAGATGCAGGCTATGAAGTTGAAACTGCTATTGATGGAAGTGATGCATTACGTAAGGCACAACAAACCAAATTTGATGTTGTTATTTCGGACGTCAACATGCCAGTGATGGGTGGTTTTGAGTTAGTTAAAGCGATACGTGGTCATGCTCAATATAAGTTTATTCCTATTTTGATGCTAACCACCGAAACGAGTATGGAAAAGAAACAAGAAGGAAAACTCGCTGGAGCTACAGGATGGTTGGTTAAACCGTTCAACCCTGAGACGCTATTGAAAACACTAAAACGGGTCATATAGAACACCGTATTTTATTAGAAGCTTCATTCGTTAAACGACGTTAACTGGCAGGAAGAGTTATGGCTTTAGACATGGAACTGTTGCGCAAGATGTTTTACGAAGAGTGTCGTGAAAATCTTGAAGTGCTTGAAAATGTACTGCTTAATCTTGACCCTAATCAGGTTGAGAAAGAGACTATTAATACCATTTTTCGGGCTGCCCATTCGATTAAAGGTGGCGCGGCGACCTTTAGTTTACTGGATATCAGTGAATTTACCCACTCTGTCGAAGCGTATCTTGACCTCGTCCGTAACGAAAAATCAACTCTCACCGCTCAAAGTGTGGACATTTTACTGAAAAGCGGTGATTGCATTCGCAATATGCTCGCGGGGCATGAGAGCCATGATGAGGTTGATAGTGAGCTTCAGCAGAGAGTCAGCCAGTCACTGCATGCTTTACTTGCCGACAATTCAACGGTTGATCATGAACTAGCAGACCATCACTCGCTTGACGCCGAAGATGAACAGACGTCATCGCTCTTAAAGGCTTCTGACAACGAGAACCACTTAGGTTGGAAAGTCGTTTTTACTCCGCATAGAGAACTTTATTTCAGTGGTAATGATCCACTTCGGTTGCTGCGAGAGCTTTATGAACTGGATGATCAGTGCAGGGCGGAAGCTCAGCTTGAACACCTTCCCGAATTGGCGGAAATAGAGGCTGAGCTTTGTTATTTAAGCTGGACTATTTTCCTCAGTAGCCAAGTGCAAGAGAGTGATATTCGCGAAATTTTTGAATGGGTTGAAGATGAATGTGACTTAATTGTTGAACCTTTAGTACAAGAATCGACGACCCAAGGTATGATCAGCGAGAGCGAGGAATCTTCGGCCGAGGTGCCACCTACGTTTCATGCGAACGCTGTTCCCCCTACCGCATCTGCAGAGCAAGTAGATCTCATAAAACCCATCGATCTCATAAAATCAATAGAGTCTACGCCCGCTGCTGCACCCAAAGTGGCGAAAGCAGAATCCAGCGTAAGCTCTATTCGCGTCGATATTGAGAAAGTCGACAGCCTGATTAATTTGGTTGGGGAACTTGTTATCACCCAATCAATGCTGACCGAAATCGGTAACGATTTCACCATGGATAAATTAGAAAAGTTGCAAGCAGGCCTAGTTCAGCTTTTGCAAAACAGTAAAGATTTACAAGAAAATGTGCTCAATATTCGCATGCTGCCGATGAGCTTTGCTTTTAGCCGCTTTCCTCGCCTTGTGCGAGACTTGTGCGGCCGACTTGAAAAAAAAGTAGAACTGAACATCATTGGCGAGCACACCGAGCTCGATAAAACCGTCCTTGAACGTATTGTTGATCCATTGGTTCATTTAGTCAGAAATGGTATTGACCACGGAATTGAGCAGCCACACATTCGCCTTGAACAAGGCAAACCAGAAATCGGCACCATTGAACTACATGCTTATCATCAAGGTGGCTCGATAGTGATCGAAGTGAAAGATGATGGCGCGGGGATAAACTGTGAAAGAATATTTCAAAAGGCGCTAGAAAAAGGTGTATTACCTAAAGATACACGGCGTGAAGATATCACCGACAAACAGATCCTTAACCTTATTTTTGCCGCAGGGTTTTCAACAGCAGAACAAGTGTCTGATATTTCAGGTCGTGGCGTCGGTATGGATGTTGTAAAACGTAATATCGAAGAGTTGGGTGGGCATATTGATGTCGAATCCACGTTAGGTAAAGGCAGCCATTTCACTATCTGTTTACCACTCACTTTAGCCATCCTCGATGGGCAATTGATCAAAGTAGGCGGGGAAGTTTACATCATCCCACTGCTCACCATTATCGAATCTATCCAAATCAACTTAGCTAATGTGAAGTATGCCGCCGGTGGGGTTGAGCTGTACCGGCTTCGTGACGAAAATATTCCTATCTTACGTCTGCAAGATGAACTGGAAATGGGATCAAGTGGTGCTTTGCCCGATAGAATACTCTGCTTTGTTGAAGCCGCTGGGTGTCGCGTTGGCTTATTGATTGACGAGCTGCTAGACCAGCAGCAAGTGGTTATAAAGAGCTTAGAGTCAAATTACTGCAAAGTGGCAGGCATATCAGGAGCTACGATTTTGGGAGATGGTTCCGTTTCGCTCATTTTAGATATTCAAGGGTTAATCTCCACGTACTCGAATCGACGTTCAAGTTTATCTCCCAAGATTATTGCCGCTTAGTGAAGGTGACAGGGAAGAGCCATGGAATATGATTATTCACCAAATCATCAACAAGAGAATCAAACACAGAGTGTTTTGAATGCTGTTTATGAAGAAAGAAGCTGTGAGGCCGATTTTCTGAGTTTCCGGTTAGCGAATGAGTTGTACGGGGTAGCAATTCAAGATGTTGAAGAGATTCGAGTATGGGAGCCACCTACGCCTATTCCTCGAGCGCCTAGCTTTGTGAAAGGTGTGATTAATTTACGCGGCATGATTGTGCCTATTATCGATCTGCGCCTTCGATTTGGTATGGAGGCTTGTGGCTACTTTCCCACGACTGTGGTGTTGGTACTTCGTAGCCTGCAACAAGAGCGGCCTCGTATTATGGGCTTAGTCGTTGATGCAGTGAGTGATGTGATTGGCCAGGGAGATAATGTGCTGTTTCCTGCCGTGGGGGAAACACCTGCCGCTGCGTATTCGCTCGGTTTGCTCAATGTTGGCGAAGAGGTCATGTCACTGCTCGATACCCAAGGGCTCCTTGATATGCACCGAATACTGAGTGAGGAACCCTGATGTCTAAACAAGAGTTTCTTAGTTTCGTGCTAGATAATGATGAGTACGCTGTGCCAATCCTTGAGGTCCGAGAAGTTCGCGGCTGGAGTGATGTGCGCTCTGTACCCAATGCACCGGATTACTTAGTTGGCTTACTCAATATCCGTGGTGAGTATGTACCGATTGTTGATCTTCGAATTCGTTTTCGTCTGCCACCTGCACAGATTGGGGCCACGACAGTTGTTATCGTTTTGAATGACGCGCAACGCAATCCGCTCGGCATTATTGTCGATGGTGTTTCAGAAGTGTATGACTTAGCCGCTGAAGAGATAAAACCTGTACCAGCCTTATCCACCACGGTTGAACCACAATTTATGAAGGGAATTGCTAGTGTGGCTAACGGTCATTTGATCCTAATTAATATCGAGACCCTTTTTGATGTACCTGGGTTAAATCAGACATTCGTAGAAGACGCTATTTTGTGAGGGAATACTCATGGCATTTTGGAACCGCAAACCAGAACCAAAAAAATTTGTTGAGCAGATAGAAGATCCATTGGTCGATGAGAATGAAGGGCTCTCCAATCAGCAGCTTCTTTCTGCTCTTAATGCAGCAAAAACCGCATTGATGATGATTAACCGAGATTTTCAAATCACCTATCTCAATAAGCAGTCATTGATTCTACTCAAGCAGCATGAAGTGCTTTTTCAAAGTGTCTGGCCTGATTTTAAAGCTGAAGAGTCGTCATTGATTGGCTACTGCATCGATGGTTTTCACGTCAATCCACAGCATCAACGCCAAATGTTGTCGAATCCAGCCAACTTGCCTTTCACTACCATGATTACTATTAAAGGAGTGAAGATCGAGCTTAATGTTGGCGCCATTATTGATGAAGACGGTATTTATATCGGGAACACATTAGAGTGGCGTGATGTCACTCAAGAGATTGCAAAAGAGCAAGAAATAGGCCGCTTAGCTTCGGCAGTCGAGGGGATGACAACCAACCTAATGATGGCCGATAAAGAGGGTATTATTCAATACTTAAACCCTTCATTGACCAAGTTGATGCGTACAAGAGAAAGTGAGTTGAGGACAGTATTAACAAGCTTTGACGTCAATAATCTGGTCGGACAAAATATCGATATCTTTCATAAAAACCCGGGCCATCAACGTAGCATTATTGCCAACCCTGATCGTTTGCCATTTTCATCCAACATCAAAGTGGGGGCGCTGCAATTTAATTTAACTTGTATTGCGATGCACAATCACAAAGGGGAATACATTGGCCCTGCATTGCAATGGATCGATATTACCGAACAACAAGATGGTCAATACCAAGTAGAGAGCCTCATTCAAAAAGCTATCGCAGGGCAGTTGAATGAACGAATTGATACCACCGTGTACAGCGGATTTATGCGGGAGTTGGGCGAGGGGATTAATAACTTGCTTGATACCTTAGTTTCACCGCTGGCTCAGTGTATTGACGTCATGAGCAAAGTGGCGGATGGCGATTTGAATACCAAGATGGAAGAGGGTAGCCAAGGTGAGTTTGGTCAACTGCAAAATGCGGTCAATACCTCGATTGCTAACCTGCGCGATATGGTTGAAAAAATCACCATTTCTTCTGCCAGAGTGGCTACGGCGTCAACAGAAATCGCGCAAGGCAATAATGATTTGAGCCAACGGGTGGAAGCTCAAGCATCCAATTTAGAAGAAACGGCCGCGAGTATGGAAGAGATGACAGCGACCGTGCGCCAAAATGCAGATAACGCCAAAGGTGCGAACGATCTAGCGAGTGATGCTGCCAAAAAAGCCAGTAAAGGTGGTGAAGTGGTGGGGCAAGCGATCTCGGCCATGTCGGAAATTAATCGTTCGAGTAAGAAGATTGCCGATATTATTGGAGTGATAGACGAGATAGCCTTTCAAACCAATTTATTGGCTTTGAACGCAGCGGTAGAAGCGGCAAGAGCCGGAGAACAAGGGCGTGGATTTGCTGTTGTTGCTGGAGAGGTTCGAAACCTTGCGCAGCGCAGCGCAGCAGCGGCGAAAGAGATTAAAGGGCTGATTAAAGATAGTGTTGAGAAAGTAGAAGAGGGATCGCGTTTAGTTGATGAGTCAGGAGCAACATTGAATGAGATTGTGGACGCTGTAGCAAAAGTATCTGATCTCATCGCCCAAATTGCATCATCAAGCATTGAACAATCGACGGGCATTGACGAAATCAATCGTGCAATTACAGCCATGGATGAGATGACGCAGCAAAATGCCTCTCTTGTTGAACAAACCTCTGCGGCCAGCCAATCGTTGAAAGATGAAGGGAAAGAGCTGATTAGCTTGATGAGCTATTTCACCACCGATGACAACATCAAAACGTTCGAGCCCAAAAGAACACCCATCTCCGCCCATCAACCCAAACCCAAACCCAAGGTCAAGAAAGTGGCAGGCATTAAAGCCACCAATAACGTTGCCAATTCTGGGCTCAACCTCAATGAGGATGGAGATGAATGGGAAGAGTTCTAACAGATAGCCATCCAATCATGATGAACAATGACCAAGAATTTGAACTCACCGCAAAGGATTTCAAATTCATCCAGTGGTTTATGCACAAAACGGCTGGCATTTACTTGTCGGATGCTAAGCGAGCGATGGTTTACGGCCGTTTGAGCCGTCAGATGCGTCGACGGGGGATTCAGCGTTTCTGTGATTACAAGGAGCTTATTGAGCATAATGAGCAAGAGCGGATCCACTTTATCAATGCGTTAACGACTAACAAAACCCAGTTTTTTCGCGAGTACCACCACTTTGAGTTTTTAGAAAAAGTACTGCTCGATGAGTGGCGATCACAGGGCGTGCGTCATCCTAAAATTTGGTCTGCTGGCTGCTCTAGTGGTGAAGAGCCATACAGTTTTATTGCGTCGCTATACAGCAGCGGTTTATTTGATTTCGCAGACAATGTTGATATCTACGCAACAGATTTAGACACACAGGTTTTGGCACATGCGCAAGCGGGCATTTATACCGATGAGGCTGTGGTTACTATTCCACAGCACTATCTTAAAAAGTGCTTTGTAAAAGGGCGCGGTATCAAACAGGGAAAAATAAAAATCGCCAGTCAATTACAACGTTTTGTCCATTTTCAGCAACTGAATTTATTATCTCCTTGGACGTTACCTAAGAATTTAGACCTCATTTCGTGCCGAAACGTGATGATCTACTTTGATAAACCCACGCAGGAGGCTTTGATCGAAAGGTTCTATGAATGGTTGAAACCGAATGGGATTTTATTTTTGGGTCATTCAGAAAGTGTGGGGCGCTGTGCTGATGTTTTTCATCATCTCGGCCACACCATTTACGTGAAAAAATGAGGAATAATTAATGACCTCGTTGGCGATGCATTTGGCAACCGACAATCGGAATTTCAGCCGATTTTATCATCCCCAACAAAAAGTGGATTGGGTAAAGGTTTTGCCCGGTGGGTTGTACTGTACGATGCGACAAGAGGTCATTTGTACCGGTTTAGGTTCTTGCGTTACCGCCTGTATGTGGGACCAAGCGGCCAAAGTTGGGGGGATGAACCATTTTTTATTGCCTTTTGATAATTATTCACAAATTGATCACTGGCATCCTGATGATATTGCTTCAACCGCCTCTCGTTATGGTTGCTATGCGATGGAGCTACTGATTAATCAGTTGATCAAAATGGGGGCTGAGCGTCAGCGCTTACGAGTAAAACTCTTTGGTGGAGCACAAATGCTGGGTTTTAAAGCCATGATTGGCCAGAAAAACATAGATTTCATCAAAAACTATGTTGAGCAAGAAAGGCTTATTGTCGAAGCCAGTGACTTGGGGGGTGACGAACCGAGAAAAGTCATTTTCGAACCCATGACAGGTAAAGTGTGGCTAAAAAGAATTCCATTGACCGAAGTGAGCCGGTTAAGTTTTCAAGAAAAGGTTTATGCCACACAGTTGGATCGTAAAGCGCATAAAGAGAGTGATGATGTGGAGCTATTTAAATGAAAAAAATCAAAGTGCTGATTGTCGATGATTCTCCCGTTTTTAGAGCACTGCTCTGCGAGCTGATTAATGCTGACCCTATGTTAGATGTCGTCGCAATGGCACAAGATCCTTACCAAGCCCGAGAGCTTATCAAGCAGCACAACCCTGATGTGCTAACGCTAGATATTGAAATGCCAAAAATGAATGGCGTGCAATTTTTAAAAAATATTATGCGGTTACGCCCTATGCCGGTAGTGATGATTTCAACCTTGACCCAGCATGGCGCTCAAGCCACGTTAGAAGCATTAGAGCTTGGTGCAGTGGATTACTTCCCTAAACCGTCGGTCGAAAACACGGCTGAAATGGCAAGTTATAGGGAACTGGTGAACGACAAAATAAAAATGGCGGCAGGGGCAAATGTCGTTCAATCGCATCATTCTGCGGCGGTTAATCAGGTCGAACTGATAGCGGCTAGCCACCAAGAGGCGCGTTATCAGTTGATCGCGATTGGAGCCTCAACGGGCGGAACAGAAGCATTAAAAAGCATATTCTCTGTTTTACCAGCAGGGTTGCCACCGATCGTGATCACTCAACATATCAGTGCGATGTTTACTCGCCCCTTTGCAGAGCGTTTGAATCTTTGTAGCGCCGTAGAGGTGAGAGAGTTGTCCGCTAATCAAGCGCCTTTAGTGAATGGATGCGCTTATGTTGCTCCCGGAGATAAGCATCTGATGGTGATAAAAAAAGGCACTCGCCTTTACTGTCAAGTTGACGATAGACCTGCGGTCAATCGTCATAAACCTTCAGTAGATGTGATGTTTGATACGGTTGCTGAAAATGTGGGAGACAAAGCCATCGGTATCCTCTTAACCGGGATGGGTAAAGATGGAGCGCAAGGCATGCTCAAAATGAAGTTGCGTGGCGCATTGACTTTAGCTCAAGACGAAAAAACATCAGTGGTGTGGGGAATGCCCAAAGCGGCAGTAGAGATTGGCGCAACACAGAATATCAAAGCGTTAAATGCCATACCACAATGGATTTGTGATGAACTCTATCGCTAGTGTTGTCTCATTAAATAAGCTCAACATAGATAAGCAAGGAATGGGTGATGATAAATAAAACAGTGACACCAAAAGCAAAATATATTTTAGCTTTAGTTTTGCAGCTAATGGCCCTTTTTTCCGTCATGCTTCACTCCCCTAATTTATGGAGCATGGGGCTAATGATTTTTGCGGCAGCAATACCTTGGCTAGTATTGTCTATGAATTTTAGTGAACAAAACAAAGCTAAAGCCAACCAAAATAAGGTTGAAGAAGAGTCCACTCTTGAAACGCAGCAACATCTACAGAGTATTGAAAAACTGTTCAAAGAGACGCTACCTAAAGTGAGTAGCCCTTTAACCATGCAGCACACCGTGATTGAAGGTTCAGTAGAGACATTAAATAACGCATTTTTTGGCTTGCAAGATATCAGCCAAAAACAGAGTCACGTTTCAAGTACCTTGGTCAATAACTTATTGGCAAACCAAGGCAGCGAATATGATCTCACCACCGTACTACCAAAGACTGAGGCGATTATTGATGGCTTTGTACAAATTCTGATTGATATTTCGGAGAAAAGTATTTCAGCGGTACACAGCATTCACGACATGTCAGAAAAATTGGATATGGTATTTAAACTGTTAAATCAAGTGAGAAGCCTATCGGAACAGACCAACTTATTGGCGCTGAATGCGGCGATTGAAGCGGCGCGAGCGGGCGAGGCAGGGCGAGGCTTCGCGGTCGTGGCTCAAGAGGTGCGCGACTTGTCGGTTAAAGCAAGAACGCTGAATACTCAAATTGAATCAGAAATTAATGTTGCTCAACAAACAGTACAAAGAGCAAACAAAACCGTTGGCGAAATGGCATCGATAGATATGACTCACGTGATTGAGTCGAAAGAGAAAGTGGACCACATGCTACGTGGTGTCCAACAAGTGAATATAGAAATAGAGCAAGAAGTGCAAAAAATTCAAGAATTAGGACAAGAATTAACCCAGCAAGTGAGTAATGGCGTCCGTGCCCTTCAATTTGCTGACATTGTGGTTCAACAAAGTGATTATGCGCATGCGTCTATTGATTATTTGCAAGAAGCAAATGAGCTATTGAACGCTTTACTAACACAAAGCATGACTAAAGCAGCATGGGCAGAACAACTTCACCAATTGACAGAGCGCCTGCACAATCGAAGTGGTCCCGCCGCAATCCAAACTAATATGGACGAAGGCGAAGTCGAGCTTTTCTAGGAGGGAGTACGATGAGTATAGAAACTGAAATAGATAGCAATGCGAAACACATTACTATCGCGATTGATGGTGCTTTTGGCTTTAACTTAGTTAAAGAATTTCGTAATAGTTATTCACCCTATCGAGGTTTTAGATTCACCATTGATTTACGCAAGGTGGACTATATTGACAGTGCTGGTCTTGGCATGCTGCTCAATATGCAGAAATATCTTGAGCAAAGTGATGGCATGATCCGAATTACCAATACCTTACCCCAAATAAGGAAAATCTTACTGATTTCTCGGTTTGATAAAAAATTTAGTATCGAATAATGCTTAAGGAGTGAGCCGATGCGCGTAACGATTGTTGATGACCATAAATCAAATAGAGAGCTCTGTCGGTTTATTTTATCGCCTATTGTTGAGCACATAGATACCTTCGAAAATGGTGCTGATGCTGTTGAGGCGATGCTCGTCATGGACGTCTTACCCGACGTTATTTTGTTGGATGTGATGATGCCAGTTAAAGATGGTTTCACCACCGCAAAAGAGATCCGCGACTCTTTTCCAAATCACCATATCCCCATTATATTTTTGACCGTGCTTGATGATCATGATTCGTTTGAACGTTGCTTATCGCTGGGCGATGATTTTATTCTTAAACCAGTAGAGCGAAGCGTACTGCTCGCTAAAGTGCAGGCTCATTACCGTATTGTGAAAATGCATAATGAAGTCACTCAACAGCGAGATAAACTCAATTATTTCAACGAACAAGTACAATATGACTATGCCATCGCCGAATCCATTTTCACCAATTTAATGGAGGAGATGAGTGCAAAAGTCAGCAATATCTATGGCATCAGTTATATCTCCACACCTTCGACCATTTTTAATGGTGATCTCATCATTGTTGCGAACCGGCCCTATGGTGGCGTCTACATCATGATCGCCGATGCCACTGGGCATGGATTACCTGCCGCGATTTCAACGATCCCTGCTACGCGTACTTTTTTTTCAATGGCTGAAAAAGGGATGTCGCTTGGCGAAATGGTCGCAGAACTTAATAGTGCGCTAGTAAAGTTTTTGCCTGTTGGCATGATGCTTGCGGCCAGTGTATTTGAGATACGAGCCAACGGCTTTGAGGTTTCGTGGTGGGGAGGTGGTTTGCCTGATGGTTACTTACTGGATGAAGAGAGCAACATCGTTCGTCGTCTCGTTTCCACACATATGCCGCTGGGAGTTCTGGATGCTGATGAATTTGAAGTAAATTTAGTTCATCTCAAATTAAAACCTAACCAAACTATCCTCTGTTATACCGACGGTATTACCGAAGCGATGAATGAAAACGGGGAACAATTTGGCCAGTTGCGACTCGAACAAGTTTTGCAACGGAACGGTAAGACTCAGATTTCAGATTTGTACGATGAAGTATGCCAGTTTTCCAATCGTGGCCATGGTGATGACCTCTCAATTCTTTCAATGACATTTCCAATTACCAATAATAATGAAATATTAGCGTCGCAAAAAAAACAGTTTCTTAGCCATATACCAATGCAAAGCCATCTCTTTTTTCCTGCTTCAATTCTTAAAAAGATTTCAATTATGGTCGAGATGCGTAACATTGTTCGCGGTTTTATCAGTGGTGGCGAGCATCTTGACCTCGTTTGCTCTGTATTGTCAGAACTGTTTGCTAATGCCATTGAGCATGGGTTATTAAAACTTAATTCTTCACTAAAAGATGACCCAGATGGATTTCTCACTTTTTACCAACGACGTGAAGAGTGTATGGATGAGTTAGATGAATCGTTATGGATTAAACTAGACATTGATTATGACCCAACGGTGGGACAATTGAGCTTTTCACTTGAGCATAATGGCGAAGGCTTTGACTACCAACATACGGTTGCAGACGGCAACTGTACACACGGTCGAGGGATTATTTTGGTCTCTAAATTGTGTGAGTCATTGGAATATTCAAAAGATGGTTGCACTGTTAAGGTGACTTACGCCTTTAACAGTAAACATGATTTTCCGATATTGTCTTAATACTGAACAGATTATTTACACTGTAAAATTCTGCGTAACTCATTCTTTCGTTTATTTTTAGGTTATATAGTTCGTTTCGTCGTGACTAAGTGATGTAGCCCTTAATTTGGTTGCCTAAAGATTTAGTCCATACTGTAAATTGTATACACTGCCATACGAACGGAATCTAACCATATGGGTTAAGTAGTATGTGGAAACGCTTAATTTCGCTTTCAGAGGACAAAAAACAAGTCATTGCCCAGTTGCCTGGGACGGAGTCCATCGACAAAAATTTTGACCAAGCAGGCTTGAAAGAAGCATTGTTTGAGTTATCTGCATCGACATTTTTCTTAAATGAAACTGAAGTTACCCGCTTTATCAACTGTGCAAAAGAGGGTAAGGGTGAAGCATTCTCTGGAATCACCATTGCAGAGAAAAAGAACGCTTCGGTTGAGATTGAATTTAGTGATCGAGATATGTTAGCCAGCATGGTTGTGACGGGTGCATATGGTGGCAGAGCATTGCGCGGTAGTGAGTTGGTGTATGCATTGGCTCATTCCCACGTGACAAAAGGCATCAACAAACTGGCTTTAAAGAAAGTGTTAATGGTAAGTAATACCTTGAAGCCAGGGGAAGTATACACTCAACCTGTTGCGCAGGGGCGCGAACCCATTCAAGGTAAAGACGCACAATTTGTTCCTTTGGTTGAGGATGTCAGTAAGCGCGTGTTAGCACCGACCAAAAAGCAAGGACAGAACAAAATTGATATGCGCAACTTAGGTGAAACCATCACTGTTGGTCAAGATGATGAAGTGATGCGTCGAATTCCTGCAACCAAAGGAACGCCAGGCTATACCGTGCAGGGAAAAGTGCTGGATCCTAAACCAGGTAAAGACTCGGCCTTAGTTGCAGGAAAGGGGTCTTACATCTCACCCAATGATCCGAATGTGCTACTGGCCAGTCAAGCGGGCATGCCTATCCTGAAAAGTAAAACGGTTGATGTCGATAACGCTTTATGTTTAAACAACGTCAGTGTAGCAACTGGCCACGTGAAATTTAAAGGATGTGTTGTCATCACGGGCGATGTCGAGCCTGGTATGATCGTGAGAGCGACGGGCTCAATCACCATCGGTGGGTTTGTTGAGTCTGCTGATGTTCAAGCCCAAGGTAATATTGATGTTGGTAAAGGCATTATTGGCCATACGGTGTTTGATGATGAAGCAAGAACGTGCATTATCAAATCAGGAGGCTCTATCACGGCTAACTATGCTCAATTTAGCGAACTGCAAGCGGCAGATGACATCAATTTAGCGGTTCACAGCATGAGCAATGAATTACGCTGTGGCAATGATCTAAAAGTATTAGATAGTAAAGAGAAGCAAGGCACACTCAGCGGTGGTCACGCGAAAGTTGGTGGTAAGATCGTTTGCTTCAATCTAGGCGTTGAAGGCGATACTGCCACGGCTGTGCAGGCTTTTGCTCGTTATGCTGTGTATAAAGAACGGGTCGCGAAACACAAAGAACATTATAAACAAGCGCAAGAAGCGACGATGGAAGTGATCCGCCGTGAGATTGAATTTAAGAAAAAGCCTAAAGCGGAACGCTCGGAAGAGGAACTGCTAAAAATTGATGAATTTAAGAAACAGACTAATGATCGTTTAGAAAAAGCAAAATTGGCGTTGGATATGCTGGGAGAGGAGTTTGAGCAATTGCTCGAAATGAATACGATCGAAGTCAAAAATAAAGTTTATACCCATGTTTCGGTGCAATTTGATGATGAGCGGATCATCACCAAGCGGGCTCATGGCGCTAGTATCTTCTCATTTAACCAGTATGAGATTAAATGTGCTTCGATGCTTGAAGATGAAGATGTCGGAGGGATCTAACATTCTTATCTCAGAGTGCTAAGCAAAAAACGAGGCATTTTGCCTCGTTTTTTGCTGATCATGTTATTTCTAGTAAGGTGGCTATTGCACTGATCTCACTTTGCCCTGTTTGAGATCGTTTAACACCATCGATTTAGGACCATCGGCAATGACACAGCCTTTCTCCATCACAATGACGCGATCAACCACATCGAGCATTGACGTTTTATGAGTAATTAATATTAACGTCTCACTTGGTGTCAATTGAGACAGTTGATGTTTGATGTGCATTTCAGAACGATTGTCCATGGCGCTGGTGGGCTCATCAAGTAGCAAAACGGGTGGGCGTCCGAGCAGTGCACGAGCAATGGCTACCGCTTGCCTCTGACCACCAGACAGCAACAAACCGCCTTCACCCACTTGTCGTTCTAACCCCGCGGGGTCTTGCTGTGTGAACGCGGTAACTCCCGCTCGGTTGGCGGCATCCATCACATCTCTATCATCAACTAATGGACGCCCGAGCGTAATGTTATCGCGAATTGAACCGTAAAATAGGTTGCTGTCTTGAGGTACACAACCAATATTACGTCTCACATCAATGTGATGCAGTTGCGCGATATCGGTGTCATCAATACGAACATTCCCCTCGGTCGGTTGATATAACCCCATAATAAGGCGCTCTAAGGTGGTCTTCCCTGAGCCGATGCGGCCTATGATCGCTACTTTTTCACCCGGATGAATCGTTATACTTAAGTCACGTATTGATGCAACGGGCGCATTAGGGTAGTGAAAAGTGATTTTGTCTAGCTCAATTTTACCTTGCACAATCGGACGATGAATATAGCGTTTACCTTCTTCTTGCTCATCGGGCATTTGCATCACTTGCTCAATGATTTTTAAGGACGATTTGGCTTGGTTGTAGCGTGTTGAAAGTAATGATAGTTGCACCATTGGGCCAATCGCACGGCCGCTGAGCATGGTTGCGGCGATGAGCCCACCCATGGTTAAATCGCCGTTGGATATCAGATAGACGCCTAAGATGATCATGCCAACGTTCGCGGCTTGCTGAACAAAGCCGGCAGTATTTTGAATACCATCAGTAATTCGACGGCTTTTAATGTTCCAGTTCGCCATGTGCGCGACCGCTTCTTCCCAGCGATATTGAAACTGACTTTGAGCGCCAAAGAGTTTCACCGTTTCAAGTCCAGCTAAACTTTCAATCAGGTTGGCGTATTTTTGTGATGCCAGTCGAGAGCCCTCTTCAATCGCCCGTCGTAGAGGTGCTTGGATGAGCAGAGAATAGATAGCAATGATCAGTACACCAGCGATAGGTACCAGCACTAAGCTGCCCGCCATTAGCCAGATCAGCACTAAAAAGAGCAGTGCAAATGGCAGGTCAATCAATGATGAGATGGTTGCTGAGGTAAAGAATTCGCGTATGGATTCGAACTCTTGTAAATGTCGCGCAAACGCACCGACAGAAGGAGGACGAGACTCCATTCTGATCCCCATCACTTTACTAAAGAGCTTGGAAGAGATCAGAATGTCAGATTTTTTGCCCGCCACATCAATAAAATAACTGCGAAGTAGTTTGAGGAGCAGATCGAATAAGAAGATCACAAAAATCCCGCTCGCTAATACCCACAAGGTTTCAAACGCAAGGTTAGGCACGACTTTGTCATACACTAAACGGCTGAACATTGGTGCCGCAATGGCAAACAAATTGATTAAAATAGAAGCGATCAACACATCGCGATAAATGTGCTTTGACTGCCATAACGTACCCCAAAACCAGTGGCCATCACGGGTCTTTAATATTTCTGGTGAGCGCTCGTCATAGCGAAACTGTTTTTTCACCATGAAGTAGCGGCCAATATAACGTTCAGTCAGTTCCTCTAAGGGAATAGCTACGGGGATTAGACCAGACTCAGCAGTGACGACCTCAGCTTCTTGATTCGCTTCGTTGATGCTGCTGAGCACACAGGCCTCACCGCCTTTTAAAATTAAGATAACGGGGAAAACCAACTTTGGGATTTGATCCAATGCTGAGCGATTTTCCTTGGCGATTAACCCCGCTCTTTCGGCTGCTCGAGGAAAGAGAAAAGGTGTCAGTTTGCCATCTGATAAAGGTAGGCCGTTGATCAGTGCTTCTGGGGAATTCGCCAGTCCATAATAACGACTCACATAGATAAGCGAATTGAGTAGCGTGTCTTGCATTACATCTGACCTTTTTATTTATCCACAATAAAGCCTTGGAAGACTTCTATAAAATGCTCGGAAAGGAAATCAAGTTGAGTTTGCGTTTCTACCCTTGACGCAATTGTGGTGATTCCTAAATTGTGTGCTGTGCGAGAAATCGACGTTAAGGTGAACTTTTGCTTTTCATCGTCGAGATGGTGAGTAAATAGATAATCGAGTTTCACGTATTTTGGACGGTACTCGTTGATGTAGTCTAATGATTGGAAATTCCGGCCATAGTTATCGACACCAAAGTCTGCGCCGGCTGCTCTTATGGCATTACAAAATAGCGCTGTATGGTGAGGGGCGTTGAGGAATGCGTTTTCCGGTATTTCAAAGTGTAGGTTCTCACAGATAGAGCGATGCTTCGCCAGAGTCTGAGTGACCCAACGAATAAAACTGGGTTGAGAAAGGCTGCTTTGAGCGATATTAATGGCTAATGGTTCGGCTATCTCTCCCGTTTCGAGCTTGCGAATCATCGTTTCAATAACATATTCATCAAAAATATGGCTGGCATTGAGTTGGTCGAGTGCAAATAAGTATTGGTTAGCGCTGTAGCGTTTGCCATCGTGCTCAATCGCTGAAAAAACTTCGCGGTGGAAAGTTTGTCCCCAGCTATTATTGGCTGACTGCAAACGGAAACTGAACCAATCGTTATGGATAGCTTCTTCAACCAATGCTTTCCATTGCTGTTTACCCATCACAGTTTGTTTGGTTTCACTGCTGACAAAGCCGTAAATCAGCTCTGGATTTGCAGTTGCAATGGCTAACGCGTTGTCGAGCAAGGAAAGTAACTGCGTTGAAGATTTTGGTTCTTTATTATGAACAACACCTAAAGAGACTTTGGCTGATGCCATGCCAGTCGGGTCGGCTAGAGTGTCTTGCACAAAATTCATAATACTATCGGCGATGATTTTGAGTTCACTCTCTTCCATGTTGGGCAAAATAAAGCCAAACTCTTCGGTAGAAATGCGTGCCAGAGTCACATCAGGTGAAGTAATCGACACTTTTAGATGCTCAGCCAAATGGCGTACCATACCATCGCCTGCTTCATAACCCTTTTCTTCGTAAAGCTCTTTAATAAACTCTGCTTGCAAAATAGCAGCGCCACCTATGGCACTTTCTGATAGCCAACTACTGAGTTGACTCATGTAATAGGCGCGGTTGCCAAGTTGAGAAACTGGGTCAATATAAGCACGCTCACGCAGTTGCTGCGCTTCTTGCGCCTGAGCTTTGAACGCTTTTTCAACCTGCGCTGACATGCTATTGATACCATCAACTACATAAATCAGATCTTTGGTCGCTGGCCGCGGTAGCGGTTCACCAAAATGGTTGCGTGCGACTTGCTCCATTTTTTCGACAATCATCTGTAGCGGGCGTAAAGCGCGCTTCAGAATGAAAGCGATGGCGGCAAGGCCAATCACAAAAATAGCGCTAAACGCGATAAGTAGCCGAATCAGCGCCTTCCATAATTGCGCATAGGCCTCGCCAGGGTGGCTGACAATTTCGACTTCAGCAAGCTGCATCCAACCACTGGTTACAACGCGTTGATCATGGATCGGTGCAAACAGGTGTAAATTGGTAAACCATTGCGGAACGTTATTAGGTTTTACAGGGTAAGATCGCAGAATCTCTTCGTCATCGTCTAGAAAAATCAATCGTACGACTGAGTAAGAGCTGCCATCAAACAAGGCATTGATAACCGACTCAACCGCAATCTTATCTTTCTTCTCCAAATAAGGTGCCAGCGCCAAACCGACGGTGTTGATGGTGTTGTTGACTTCAGAGCGCTGCTGCTGCTCTAAGTTGTTGCGGGTCGTATTGAATTCAATAATAAAGACTGAAGTCATCAGCATAATGAAGACGGCAATCATTCCCGCGACAAGTTGTTTATATAGCGTCATATTACTTACTCATCGTAACTTACAATTGGTTTATTCAATTTTAGCGAGCGTTCCCGTTCACGTAAGTCATTCCAAAGACTTAATCGTGAAGAGTCTCCTGCAAGCTGGCCATTTTTGGATTTCATTAGCCATAAATTTTTACCGTTAAAGCTGTAGATCGGTAACAGATCACGGCGTGTTGATGCTGGCTTAATCTCAGGGTTTATATTGTCTAAAATTAAGGGCTCGGCATTGGGTGTTGAATAGTACGCAAGAACCATATGAAACTGATTTAATTCAATGGCTTTAACATACACGAGGCGCAACTTTTTATCATCGATACCCAGTTCAAGCAGGGAGAAGTACTTCGCAATTGTGAAATCTTCGCAATCCCCTGCGTTGCTTCCTAGAAACTCAAGTGGTGTCGCCCAGTAGTCATTTTTCCCCCATAAATCGATATCATTAACAAAGTACAGCTGATTGAAAAATCGATTTATTTCGGTCAATTTGTCACGTTCGGGAGCATTTTGGTGCTTGGCAATTTCTTTGCGCCATGTTTCGACGCGTTTTCCCGCTCTTGTGCCATAGGTAAGCGCGACCGCATCGACCCACTGCTGCTCTTTGGTGTTGAGCGCTTGGGGGGATGAGGGCATAAATAGCAATAAAACCAGTGGCAGCCAAAACTTCATCAAAAACCGTCAATCATGAATATATTAAAAAGCATAAGTGAACCTTATTCTCTTAGCGCATTTTTTTGTGCACTGAGTATGGGCTTTAGTAGATAATCCATCACGGTTCGTTTACCCGTAATAATATCAACAGAGGCCGTCATTCCTGAGATGATAGGCAGGTTAGCATCATGCCCTAAGCTGGTTTGATTGGTCCTTACTCGGACTAAATAATAGCTTTTGCCTTCTTCATCTTGAGTTGTGTCGGCACTGATATGCTCAAGTGTCCCTTCCAAGCCGCCATATTTGGTGAAATCATAGGCGCTGAATTTTACGATGGCGGGCAACTCTGGTCTTAAGAAGGCGATGTCTTGTGGGGCAATTTGCGCTTCAACAAGCAAGGTATCCTCTGTTGGGACTACTTCAACAATATCCATACCGGGCTGGATAACACCGCCAACGGTGTTGACGTAAAGCGTCTTAATCGTTCCTGTCACAGGCGATAGCACAACAGTGCGATTTACCTTATCTTCAAGCCCAACGGCTGATTCTGTGATTGCTGAAAGTCTATCTTGGGCTTCGTTCAGTTTGTCTTGCTGCTGTGAGCGAAACTTTTGAGCCGCATCAATACGGTTGAGCACCGCTTCGCGAATCGCTGATTTTAATACTGGGATGTTAAGCTCGCTGGTGGTCATTTCACGGCGAGTATCGTTTACTTGGCGCTGTAGTTTCAGCAGCTCAATTCGTGGCACGACACCTTCGTCTGCTAAAGGCTTGGTTATCTCAAGCTCTTTATTCGCAAAATCATAACTTTGGCGCAAATTTTTCACGCGCGCTTGTATTTCAACCAACTCTTGTAGTTTCTGTTTGACTTGTTGATCTAAAAGAGAAAGTTGGTTGCGTAAGTTATTAAGATCTTGCCGATAGGCGGCCCTTTGTCTATTAACTAAATCGGGTTGGTTGTCTGTTAACAGCGGTGGAAAGGCGAGTTTGTTATAGTCAATTTTGACGCTATTTTGCCAGTTGTCATCATCAATCTCTTCGTTGATCATCACGCTAGTAATGGAAGCGGATAGCTGTAGAACACTGGCGGTAAGGTTAGCGACTTGTTGTTCACGTTCGCGGTAGTCTGAGCGGAAACGAGTGTCATCAATTAATAACAGTTGTTGGCCTTTTTGCACTCGTTCACCTTCGCGAACCAATATCTGTTTGACTAAGCCTCCTTCCAAGTTTTGAACCACTTGAACTTGCGATGACGGAACGACTTTGCCTTGTCCAACTGTCACTTTGTCGACCTGTGCCCATGAGGCCCAGACGATGGCTAAGAGAAAAAAACAGACCATAACCCAGAGCATCACACGTGCACTGTTGGGCGTGTTCAGTAGCAGAGCCGCCGTTTTGTCGTCTACGTACTCCAATTCTGTCGAAGAGAGCTTGTTATAACTCTTGTTGCTCATCGCTTATCCTTTGCGCCTAATCGTAGTGTATTTCCCTTTTCTACTTAAAGCTGTAGAGGGAGGCTACAACTGTAAGTTGTTTGGGTATAGTTGCTTGATTTTATTACTTGTCTAGCAAAATGTTAAGGATTTGCCACTCATCATGAGATTACTATTCACCATTTGAATTGATTGTACTTCCTATTGCGTACGTTCTACAGAGTTTAGCTGTGAATTACTGATTTTGTTGAACCTTAGCACTCTTGAGTTATGACGATGATAGGCGCACAATCGTCAAAAATTTCATAAGGAGCAGAGATGGAACTTTCAGACATCCGCCGCGAATACATAAAAGGCGGTTTAAGACGCAAAGATTTGCTTTCAAATCCCATTGAGCAGTTTAACCTTTGGCTGCAACAGGCCATTGATGCCGGTCTTACCGATCCCACGGCGATGACAGTGGCAACGGTTGATGAAAATGGACAACCTTTCCAACGTATAGTGCTATTAAAAAATGTCGAAAAAGACAGTTTTGTTTTCTACACCAATTTAGGCAGTCGCAAAGCGCAGCATATTGAACACAACAATAAAGTCAGCTTGCACTTTCCTTGGCACCCATTAGAGAGACAAGTGCACATCACAGGAACGGCTGAAAAATTGTCGGCTTTTGAAAACATGAAATATTTTACTTCTCGTCCTAAAGATAGCCAAATTGCCGCGATAGCGAGTCGCCAGAGCAGCCGTATCTCAGCACGTGGTATTTTGGAAGGTAAATACTTGGAGTTAAAAAAGAAATTTGAACAAGGTGAGATCCCAGTTCCGAGTTTTTGGGGAGGATATCGCGTTAAAGTTGAATCGATAGAATTTTGGCAAGGTGGTGAGCATCGTTTGCATGATCGCTTCTTGTTTACGCAACATGATCAACAGTGGGACGCTGAACGTTTAGCACCATAAGGCCTACTTGTTAAAAGTCAGTCGCAATGAATGCCTCATTTATATGGGGCATTCACTATTGAGTACCACGGATAATTGCGTTTTGAGCAAGGTCTTGGGGATGTTTGAGCCATAACCTTGGTCTAGAGCCATATCGATAAGTTGCTCTTTACTGTGGGCTGCAAATTTATGTCGCAATTTTGCTTCATAGCCTTCCACTGTTTTTATCGAAATCTTCATCACCCGAGCAATGTGTTTGGGCTTTTTTCCATAAAGCAGAAGAAAAAGAACCTCAGATTCTCTTGTGGTTAGGGGCCCGGAAATGGGCTCTAGAACACCCGCGGAATGCTGTGTGGTCGTTAAACCTGTTGCTCGGCATATCCAATGGCCTACTTCCAAAATAGCGGTATCAGTTAGCTCTTGCCCGAAAAAAATTGTACCTTGAACCTCACCTTGTGCGTTGAACCATGGGGTTTTGGTGAAAATATGAGCGCGCCAAGAACCGTCAGCATAGGGGTGGATATCCAGCACTTTTAACGGTTTTTTTGTGGAGATTACACATCGATCTTGTTGCTGGAATTCTGCGGCGCAAGCGGTTGTCGGGCTTGGCATTTCAAAGTCAGTTAATCCAATGCACTGTTTTGCATCACTAACACCAATTAATTTGCCATAAGCATTGTTTGCGTAAACAAAAACCGAATTAAGATCTTTGCAACCCCAATATCCCGGAAGCTGTTGAAACAATGAAATTTGTTCTGCGCTGAGGAAGTTGACCATAGCGGGTTCTCCTAACAATGATATTGATATAATACCAATGGCATGGCGGGTTGTAATCCATAGCGGCATTTGAACATAAAAAAGCCAGCCTGAAGAAGGGCTGGCATAAATACAAGAATTGCTTCTTGTCGACGTGCAGAAGAGGTTCTATGAATGCTGCGAGGGTGTTGCAAATTCATAGGGATACCACATGGATATCAAATATCAAACGTGTTTGATATTTAACACCACTTTAGACGACGAGAGTGCAATAACAAAGGGGGGAATTCCCCCCTTTGTTATATAAATGGTTGGGCTAGTTCAGCTTACCTAAAGTTCCCTAATGACCCTGAAGCCAACATAATTTGCAGAAGTAGCAGGAGCAATAAACAAATTACCATAAGCCGCCGCCGTTGCAGGGGAGAAGCTCCATGCTCCACCTTTTGCTTGACCCCTTGAGTCATTTGTCCATTCCCACACGTTACCGACAACATCATAAAGGCCTAGGCCATTGGGAGCGAAAGACTTCACAGGAGAGGTACTTTTATTTGACCAAGGTGTACCACTCCAGCCAGTATTCGCTTTCCCAGTTCCGAAATCATCTCCCCACCAATAGTCTGTTTGTGTACCAGCGCGAGCGGCAATTTCCCACTCTTCTTCAGTCGGCAAACGGTATTTATAGCCAGTTTCCTTACTTAGCCAGCGAGTATAGGCCTTCGCATCATTTTGGCTAATACACACCACTGGCGAGTTGCTCAACTGCTTAAAACCAGGGTCGCGCCAATAGCTACCTGCAATCGGGGTAATTTCAGATTCGGCGACTGCTGTGCACAGTTTTTGTAGCTCAGCATCAGTTTGGTAGGTGGTTTGATTCACAAAGGTTTCAAATTGACCCACAGTTATGGGGGTTGAACCAATTGCGAAAGCATGATCAAGGAAAACTTGTTTCGATGCGTGCTCGCCAATCAAATATTCGCCTGAGATCAAAGTGACTAACTCAGGAGCTTTAATATCCCCTTTGAGGGAATCAGCAAATTTATGTCCAGGTTTAAGTAGGTTGTCTTTTTCTCGTAGGTTCGCTCTTAATGTATGATCTGAGGTAATTTTCAGCTCTTGATTAAATGAGTAATACCCTTCTTTCTCAATCGTAATCATGTGCGGTCCCACTGGAAGCATCACTTCGACGGGAGTACTACCATAGTTTACATTGTCGATAGAGACTTTATCACTGTATTGGTTCGAGCGAATCGATAGGGTAACCCAAGCAATTTCTTTCTGTTTTTCTGTATTGGCTGAGTATTCGCCTGGGGCGAAACAGTATTGTGATTCGACATTCAGCAACCGACATGGTGTGTTTTCATCCGGTCTTGCATCAAGCTGAACATCTAGTACGGCTTTGTACTTATTGCCATTGTAGAAACCTGAATCTACGGTTTTATGGCGCAGTACATGAATATTAAAAGAGACATTGGCCAGATGTTGTTGGACGAGCTTGGCCTCACTTGTGGCCTCTATTAACTTGGTTTGATACTGGTTTACCGCTTTCTGGAGCGCTAAGTCAGTGGTCTGTTTCGAGCATTGAGCCAATGTCATATCGGCACTACAAGCGTTAGTAAAGCTAACTTTCTCGGTGCTACTCTGTTTGAGTTCATCTCTTAAGCGCTCAACTCGCGCGCGTAATTTATGCTGTTCTAGCTCATTGATATTTTTGCTGACCGTGCTCTGCTCGGCCCTTTTTTGTGCCAGCAGTGCTTCTGACTCTTGGCGTTTTTGTTCAGCTTCTAAACGGTTTTTTTGATTCTGCTTTACATTAGCCCAAGCCGCTTGGTAGGCATTTTGTGAAGGCATGATGTCCAGTTCAGGATCATCAATCATTTTCATGTAATCGCGTTCTAAGTCAGTTTTTGCTTTTGCAAGTGCCTTATCAAAGAGTTGGGCTTGCTTTGTTAGCCTGTCTAACTCACTGTTGTGGTTGTTCACAACCACTTGTTGTTCATGGGTGGCCTTCTGGGCTGCCTGTAATTCGGACTGTTTAGTAAACAACGCATCATCAATGGCAATTACTGAGGAAGGCGTTCCTTCTGCCATCGTCGATGTTGCCACTAAGCAAGGCGAAAGTGCTAATAAGAGAGCGGGTAAACCTTGTCGCATTATTATCTACTTCAGTTAAGTTATTAGTTCATTGTGTCTATTCTAAACGAAAACACCATTTTGTCTGAAGTCATCTTTCAATAACTTAATGACAAAATGGCGTTTTAACCGCATCTTTGTGAATTACGACAGAAAAACAGAGTTTTTTTGAGGTAATTAACCCTCTTTATTCGGTCTTAGCTTTATCCAAACCGTATCGTTGCCGTTAATTGTTAATACCCGGTTGTAGGTTTCGTAGCCATCTTTAGAGACGGTAACTTGGTGGCGGCCATTGGGCAAAACAATCTCAACAGGTGTACTGCCGTAGTTAATACCGTTGATGGTTACGGCATCGTTGTATTGATCCGACCTTACGGTCACATTTGCCCACTGTTTGTCATTTTTTTGCGTACCTTCAGACACGCCGCCTTTCAAACAGTATCGAGTTGACACGTTAAGCAGTTTACACGCCGCCACCGCTTCTGGTTTCGCTTGAAGCTGAGCTTGCATTTGGGTGAAGTATTCGTTGTTGCCTTCAAAGCCACTGCGAATAATTTGGCTATCTTGTACATGGATATTAAGTTCCACGCCTTTCAGGTTTTGCTTGGCAATGACCGATTCGGTTAGGTCATCAAGCAACTTGGCCCGAAACGTTTTTACCGCTTTTTGTTTGGTAAGGTGCTGTCCCTGATTTGAACACTCACCGAGTGTCATTGTCGTTGAACAGGTGGTTTTATAGCCAGTTTCAAGAACACTACTTTCACGCAGTTCGGCTTCGAGACGTTTGACCCTAGCTTCAATGCGCGACTCTTCGAGGTTCGCATACTCATTACTGAGACGAGCTTGCTTCTGTTTGATTTGAGACAAGCGCATTTCAACTTCGGTCATCGCTTGATTATTCTCAAGGCCTTCAGCTTGGTTCTGCTTCACTGATGCCCATGTTTCTTGGTACTTCTTTTGAAACGAAGCTAAATCTGTGTCTGGATCATCTAAAAGACGGCTATATTGTTTGTCCAAAGCAGACTTGGCTCGATTGCGTTTAGCATCAAGTTCTTCACTTTCTCGTTTAATACGAACATGTTCATTTTTAAGTTGTTGAAGCTTGGCTCCCTCTGCTTCGTATTCTGCAGAAATCGCGTCGATTTCCGTCTGTTTAGTAGTCATTTTTTCATCGATAGCGGTGACAGGATCTACCTGAATAACTTCTTCCGCGTACACCGATGCAGATACCCAAAAAGGGCTTAGCGCAAGCAATAGCGCTGGGATGCGACGTGTGATCATAGGTCCCTGCAACAAATTAACGTTTAACCACAAAAGTGGGAAAGACAAACTTTTGACAGCTTTAATGGATAAGCTGTATTCATAATGCAAAATTTATTCCGAACAATAGCAAAATTCACTGAAATCTATTACTAGGTGACTGATTTTGTAAATTTTATAATTGTGCATCTTCATTTTGAGCCTAATAGCGAAATATGCAAGTCTCTATTTTCGATCTATTTAGGGGTTTTGGGATTGAACACACATTGACCGTAATTTATGTGCACTTGATCATTGTTCCGTTTTGAAAAATCGATCTCATTTCACCCCTAAACTTAAGCTTCATATGCACTTTGATGTTTAATTTTTAAAAAAATACAGCTTTGTTTTCGCTCCTGATAGTTTTGTTATAACATCAGCTTCTAACCTCAACCATGATGCAGCAATATGAGTGACTTTTCTTCGGCTAAGCTATCTAACTATCAACAAAATGACAAAGTTTTGTCGCCTAGGCCGGCAGAGTTAGTGACATTACCCTCGTACATGGAGTGTCATGATCATAGTTATACCCAAGTCGTTATCGGATTAAAAGGCCAAGCTGAGTTTGAAGTACAAGGTGTAGGCAATTTGGTGGGGCCGGGGCAAGGTTGTGTCGTTACCTCTGGAACTGGCCATGCGTTTGGTGGCGTCGTTGGGCAGTCGGATATTTTAGTGCTTAATCTTCCAATCTCCTGTGGAGATGACCCTTTGCTTCTACAAAAAATGAATGAGCTGTCGAATGCGGATATTTACTTTCAACTGGATGGACAAATCCAAAAGCTGATCCAATTGCTGGTTAAAGAGATGCAATCGAGTCCTGATGATTTACTGTTGAGCCGTGCCTGCAATGACACCGTGATGGCATTACTGCAACGTCATATTTCTGTATTTGAAACGCATCGCAAAGAGTCTCGTTTTGATCTTGAAGCGATTGATCGTTATATCGATCTGCACCTTGGTCGTAAAATTTCAGTCGCTCAATTAGCGGGCCGCGTTTATTTAGGTGAAAGCCAATTTCATATGTTGTTCAAAGAGCAAATGGGGATCACGCCTCATCAATATTTGTTAGGTAAACGAATTGATATGGCAAAAGATTTGATTGAGCAAGGTTGTTTGAGTTTTGGTCAAATTGCGGAATTAACGGGCTTTTCTGGACAAAGTACCTTCACTCATTCATTTACTCGCTTGCAAGGTATTTCTCCATCGCAATACCGAAAATTGTGTCGTCGCTAATTCTTTATATCCCTGCCTCTTTTTTGTTTGTAATTCCCACATCATTTTTATATTGCTTGCCTTGAACTATCGGCAACACGTGCACCTTTGGTTAAATTTTGGAAACAATGTTGCTATTTTCTGCTTTGTGCATGATGTCAATTGATGTGATTGTGTTTTTATTTTGTTAATAGCCAGAGTTTTTAGCAAAAAACTCGGAGTTTTTGACAAGTATTCTTCTCGCGCTCAAAATACACTGCCAGCCATTGCAGGAAACCCGACCTTTTTCGGGAGTGAGATTGAGGAAAACGCATGTTTACAGCAACAGATGTGTTGAATGCAGAGTTTATCGAGCAACCGCTTGATAAGCTGTGGTCGCTGATCTCTCCACTTTATATGGTGGACGAATCTCAATGGCTGAAGCAGTTATTACCGCTGGCAACAGCTACAGAATCAGAAAAATCGGCGATATTAAATAAAACAACCCAGTTAATCGAAGCGATCCGAGCCGACAAAAAAGCGGTGCAAATGATCGATGCCTTATTACTTGAGTACAGTTTAGATACGCAAGAAGGTATTTTGTTGATGTGTTTGGCTGAAGCTCTGATGCGCATTCCCGATGCGGAAACCGCGGATGCTTTTATTAAAGATCGCCTCAGCGTTGCGGATTGGAAATCTCATCTGAAAAATTCTGACTCTGTCTTTGTCAATGCGTCCACGTGGGGGTTGATGCTGACTGGTAAAGTGATTGGCCTTGCTGATGTGGATACGACTAGTCCAACGCAGGCGGTTAATCGTCTAGTGAATAAGCTTTCTGAGCCAGTGATTCGTAAGGCGATGCACCAAGCGATGAAGGTGATGGGCCACCAATTTGTGCTAGGCCGAACCATTGAAGAAGCACAAAAAAATGGCCGTCCTATGCGTGATAAAGGCTATACCTATTCATTTGATATGCTCGGTGAAGCGGCGTTAACCACGGCCGATGCCAATAAATATTTCAAAGATTATTTGATGGCGATTGAGGCGGTTGGCCGCGAGAAATATGGCTTATCAACCAGCCCGGCACCGTCCGTATCAATCAAGCTTTCTGCATTGCATCCGCGTTATGAAGTGGCTAATCAAGAGCGCGTGCTGAGCGAGCTTTATAGCACACTGCTACAGCTTTTAGCCCGTGCTATCGAGCTGGATGTGGCGATCACTATTGATGCAGAAGAAGCAGACCGTTTAGAGCTGTCATTAAAGCTATTTGAAAAGATATATCGCAGTGAGCCCGTGAAAGGGTGGGGGAAATTTGGTTTAGTTGTACAAGCTTACTCTAAGCGCGCTTTACCCGTTTTAGTTTGGCTTAATAGGTTGGCGAAACAGCAAGGTGATGTGATCCCACTGCGTTTAGTCAAAGGGGCGTATTGGGATAGCGAAGTGAAGTGGTCTCAGCAAAGTGGCTACAGCAACTATCCGGTATACACACGTAAAGAAGCTACTGATGTCGCCTATTTGGCTTGCGCTCGTTTTCTTTTAAGCGAGGGTGTTCGTGGTCATATTTTCCCTCAATTTGCCAGCCATAATGCACAAACCGTGACCGCGATTGCGGTGATGTCACAACACAAAGATTTTGAGTTCCAGCGTCTGCATGGCATGGGTGATGCTCTTTATCATCATGCAATGAAAGCCTATCAACAATCGGTGCGAATTTATGCTCCAGTAGGTAGTCATAAAGACTTACTGCCTTATTTAGTTCGTAGATTGCTTGAAAATGGTGCGAACAGTTCGTTTGTGCATCGTTTAGTTGATGCACGTTGTCCTATTGATACGTTAACGCAACATCCCGTCGATATGTTGCTCTCGTTTGATTCTTTACCAAATAACAAAATTCCTTTGCCACCGCACATCTTTGCCGAGCGCGTTAATTCCTATGGTGTCAATATTGATATTGAAAGTGAGGCAACGCCTTTTGAAGCGAAAGTAAAATGTTGGCTCAGTAAACAGTGGCATGCTTCTCCTATCATCAATGGTGTTGCTCAGTTCGAAAGCATGATCAAGGCAGGGGCATCGCCGGAAGTTGTGACTGCGCCTTATGACCGTAGGAAGCATGTTGGACAAGTGGTATTTGCCAACCTTGATCATGTTTCCGAAGCTATCTCAATAGCGGAGCAATCCTTTGCTGCTTGGAAGCAAGAAGAGCACAGCGTTCGCGCGGGCAAACTTGATAAACTTGCTGATTTACTCGAAGAGAACTTGGCTGAACTGGTCGCCATTTGTCATCACGAAGCAGGGAAAACCATTCACGATAGCATTGATGAAGTCCGCGAAGCGGTAGATTTTTGTCGCTATTACGCCAAACAAGTTTCCGCGTTAACACCCTTTGAAGTGACGAGTTTTGATAATGAAAAGCGTAAAGTGAGCCGTGAAGGTCGCGGTGTTTTCGTGTGCATTAGCCCATGGAACTTCCCTCTTGCGATTTTTCTTGGGCAAATCACGGCAGCGTTAGTGGCGGGTAATACGGTCGTTGCCAAACCCGCAGAACAAACCAGTTTGATTGCTTCGCGTGCCGTGGAACTGATGTTGGAAGCTGGCTTTCCTGCTGGCGTTATCCAATTGTTACCTGGACGTGGTGCAGAAATTGGTAGTGCGCTGACTTCTCACCCTGCCATTGCAGGTGTCGCGTTCACTGGATCAACGGCGACCGCGCAACGTATCAATCAAGCTCTTGCTCAACGTGACGCCGCGCCAGTGCCGTTGATTGCAGAGACGGGTGGGCAAAACGCGATGATCGTTGATAGTACGGCTTTACCCGAGCAAGTGGTGAGAGATGTGATTCGTTCTGCCTTTGCTTCGGCCGGGCAGCGCTGCTCTGCATTACGAGTGCTATTTGTTCAACAGGATATTGCCGATCGCATCATCAGCTTGATTCATGGTGCGATGAATGAGCTCAAGATTGGTATTCCTTACCTCCACAGTACAGATGTCGGCCCTGTTATTGATGAAAAAGCCAAACAAAAGTTGCTCTCTCACATTGAACAGATGACCAAGACACAGACCAAAGTTGCGCAATTAGAACTCAGTTCGGAGTGCCAACACGGCGATTTTGTACCGCCAGCGGCTTTTGAAATTTCAGATATTCACTGCTTAACCGAAGAGCAATTTGGGCCGATCTTGCATATCGTGCGCTTTAAAGCGCGTGAGCTGGCCGATGTAGTGCAGCAAATTAATCAAACTGGTTTTGGTTTAACCATGGGGATCCATAGCCGCAATGAAACGACGTATCGTTGGATAGAAAAACACGCCCGAGTAGGTAACTGTTACATCAACCGTGATCAAGTGGGTGCGGTGGTGGGCGTGCAACCATTTGGTGGGCAGGGGCTTTCTGGTACCGGACCAAAGGCAGGTGGCCCACATTACTTATACCGTTTTACTCAAACTGAATTTTCTCAGTAATAAAGGCTCAGGAGAATTAGCATGGTTCATCAAGTAACACGTTTTTCTGACGCTTTTTCAGCATGGGAAAATTGGAATATCACCGATTTTGATTCTAAATGTGAGTGCTTACTTTCATTTAAAAATCTACTAGAAAGCGCTATGCCACAACTGGCAACAGTGATTTCTTACCATCTTCATCAGGCATCGGCGCTGTTGGCGCATTCGCATCAATTGATCGGTCCTACTGGAGAAACCAATGAGCTATACACCGCAGGTCGGGGCGTGGCTGTGATCATCCAAGGTGAACACAGTGATAAAGCGCAACAGGCGGTGGCAGCTCAGCTTTGTGCCGCTCTTGTGGCAGGCAATAGCGTCGTCTTATGTAGTGACGATGCGATGTTGATTCGAACACTGCAAGCGGCATTTGAGCAGTCAACACTCCCTACTAATCTCATTCAGTTTACGTCTTTTGATGCTTATCATCCGTTGATGGCGTCGGACGTTCGAAGTGTAGGTTACGTTGGGAACACTTCGGTTGAGCGTAGCCTCAACCGTCAGCTAGCTGATCGTAATGGTGCGATTGTCAGCCTAGTTTCTGAAACGGACTTGAGCGCGATCCCCGTGGCTCATGATCCTCACTTATCGTTGCGCTTTATTACCGAGCGTACTCGCACAATAAATATAACAGCAGTGGGTGGTAATGCGACCTTGCTTGAGCTTGGTAGCGAAACCCATTAATCCTTTCTGTTTTATCCTCTTCTTCGGAAGAGGACATGGAAGGCGATCTTTTAAAGAGGACAAACACAATGGAAAATAGCTTTGCTATTACAACCACCTTTATCCTGTATCTTATTTTGATGCTGGCTATTGGTGTGGTTGCATACCTTCGAACGAAAAACTCCGCAGATTATTTCTTAGGAGGGCGATCACTGGGCCCTTGGCCTGCGGCTTTATCGGCGGGTGCATCTGATATGAGCGGTTGGTTATTGCTCGGTTTACCTGGTTACGCGTACGCCGCTGGTATTGAGGCTTTCTGGCTAGCGGGTGGCTTATTATTGGGCACATGGGCGAACTGGTTAGTGAATGCTAAGCGCTTGCGCACTTATAGCATCACGACAGATTCATTAACATTACCTGAATTTTTATCACGCCGTTTTAATGATAAATCTAAACTGATTCAAACCATTTCAGCCTTCTTTATTTTGCTGTTCTTCCTCTTTTATACCAGTTCTGGCCTTGTGGCTGGCGGTAAACTATTTGAAACGGTATTTGGTTTAGATTATTCAACCGCAGTTATTATTGGCACCATTTGTGTGGTGTCTTATACACTGTTTGGTGGATTTTTAGCCGTTTCTTGGACTGACTTAGTGCAAGGCCTATTGATGGCAGCGGCATTAATGATTGTGCCCATCGCGGCAATCAACGGTGGTTTGGGTCAACTGAGTCAAGATCTATCCGCAATAAACCCAGAGCTATTGACGCTGTGGCATGATGTGAAAGGTGAGCCGTTAACAGGTGTTGCCATTATCTCATTAATGGCATGGGGGCTTGGTTATTTTGGTCAACCCCATATTTTGGCGCGCTTTAAAGCGTCTCGCTCAAATAAAGATCTCACCACTGCACGTCGTATTGCGGTCATTTGGACCGGTTTATCCATGGCGGGAGCCTTGTTGGTTGGCTTAGTTGGGCTTGTTTATGTGACGAACACAGGTTCGCTGGAGCTGGCAGATGGTGAAAAAATCTTCATGCTGCTAGTGAATGCGATTTTCCATCCAGTTATTGCAGGTATTTTGCTTGCGGCTATTCTTGCGGCAATTATGAGTACCGCTGACTCGCAATTATTAGTTTCTTCCTCTGCGTTAGCGGAAGATTTTTATAAGCAAGTCATCAAGCAAGATGCAACGTCGGAGGAGATAGTTCGTGTTGGCCGCTTTGCTGTGATTCTAATTTCTATCGTTGCGTTAGTGCTGGCCATGACACCAGATAGTTCCGTGCTCGGCTTAGTTTCGTATGCATGGGCGGGCTTTGGCGCCGCATTTGGCCCTGCAGTGGTATTGAGCCTTTATTGGTCTCGAATGAACCGCAATGGTGCACTAGCCGGCATTATTGTTGGTGGCGTGACAATTGTGGTTTGGAAACAACTGTCTGGCGGTTGGTTTGATGTGTATGAAATTGTTCCTGGGATCATTTTCTCTGTACTTGCGATCGTTGTGGTGAGCTTAGCGACAGCTGAACCCGAAGAGAGCGTGAGAGCACAGCACGTGACCTTTAAAAAGCAGCTGGTTGAACTAGATTGACATTCATACCGTTGTTCAATAACTAGCCCCTTTCTGAGGGGCTTTTTTGTACAGGTTAGATTGTGTAGTGTGCTTAGCAGAAAATAAGGAGATTGGGATGGACGTTTTTTGAAGATAGCTCACGAAACACACACTAAAGTTTGAGAAAAATGAACCTGTAGGCGCAAAATGTGTCAATTATCAATAATGATGCAAATTGTAGGGATTATTGGACCATGTCAAAAGCTTATTGCACCTGTTGTCGTAAAGAGACACCACATAAAGTCGTGATGAAGCGCTGTCAGTCAGAACCTTGTTCAACGTGGCAAGGTGTTCAAAAGTTTTTTGCGCTCATTATACAAGGTGAACCTCATTACAAAATGGAAAAGCAAGGTTTTTGCCGAGTATGTAATCACCCATCAACATTAAGCCACACCGACTTCTCACGCGTCCGCGTTCTCTAAATACTTCCAGCACTGCGCTAAGGTTTTTGGCGTAGTGCGCCTCTCGCTCAAAAGATAATTTTGCTTTTATTCGGCTGACTAAGTTTGATTTAGTGCACATTTACGTGCCGTTCTATTGCACGAGTGTCAAGTATTGGGAACTTAGGCAAAGTAATAATCCATAGTTGTAATACTCTCAAGCCCATTACTTTGGTGAACAAGCTTCAAGGAGCATTGCAATGCAATTGAGTTTAAAGAGAAAAATGGTGTTCTCTGTGGTTGCTGCTATTACATTGACAGCCGCTGCATTGGTTATGGTTGGCTATCAAACCTTTAAAACCGACAGCTGGAGAGCGATTGAGAGTGAAGCGCGTAATACATTACAGGCTCATGCAAAAGGGATTGGTGACTGGTTTAATGGTAAACAAAAAACGCTGCTAGGATTAAAAAACGAAATTGAGCGTAATCCACAATTAGACATTGTTCCTCACCTACGCCAAACCTTGGAGTCTGGTGAGTTTGGGCTGAGTTATTACGGTAATGAACAGGGCGATATGATCCGCAATGACGGATCGCGTAACCAAAATGGTTATGATCCTCGTGAGCGTGGTTGGTATAAAGAAGCCAAAGTCGCGGGTAAACCGATCACAACCGCCCCCTACGTCAGCGTTACCATGCAAACCTTAGTGGTGACATTGGCAGAACCTGTCCGTCAAAATGGCCAACTGATTGGCGTCGCCGCTTCCAATTTAGCTTTGGGTAAATTGATCAAGGACGTCTTAGCTATTGAGGTTCCCGGGAAGGGCAATGCTATTTTGGTGAATACCAAGGGGCTAATTGTTGCCCATCCCAATCAAGAGCTTATTTTAAAACCTACCCAAGAAATGGCCTCACAACTGACCATTCAAAGCATATCAGAGGCGGCAAATTCTCAATTACCACTCTTTGTTGATATTGATGGTCAGGCCAAAGTATTGATGGCGCAAAGTATTGAACATACCGACTGGCTGTTGGTTATGGTGATGGACAAAACGGTTCTTGAACAGCCACTCAATGACATGCTATTGAAACAGAGCTTGATTGGCTTGATGATTTTAGTGATCTTGGCATTAGCGACCTCATGGTTCGTCGCTCGTCAGTTGAATGAGTTGAGTAATATTGCTCAAGCTTTGTCAGATATCGCCGAAGGTGATGGCGATTTAACCCGTCGTTTAGCCGTTCGCAGTGACGATGAAGTCGGTATCTTAGCGGATAAGTTCAATAAATTTGTCGATCGCATCCATGTCATGGTGCAAAGCGTGCGTGATGTTTCCGTTTCCCTTAACCAAGGAGCGACACAGGCCGCAAGCTCAGCCAGTCAACGTAGTGAACGGATTCGTACTCAACAAGATGAAATTACTATGGTTGCAACTGCGGTAACTGAAATGGCATCTGCGACCGCTGAAATCGCGGGCAATGCTGATAATACCGCTAAAAATGCCAATGAATCGGTTGAGCTTGGCGCACAAGGCTATCGCCAGATGCAGCAAAGCAAACAGTCAATCAATCAGTTAGCACAAGAGCTTAGCAGTGCTGTGGGCATCATTGGTGAATTAGAAGTGCACGCTAATGAGATTTCAACCATTCTGTCGACCATTCGCTCGATTGCAGAGCAGACAAATTTGTTGGCCTTGAATGCGGCGATTGAAGCAGCGCGCGCCGGAGAGCAAGGTCGTGGCTTTGCCGTTGTAGCTGATGAAGTCCGAGTGCTTTCTCAGCGCACTCATGCCTCTACCGAGGAGATCCAGTCTAAAATTTCCGGTTTGCAGAAGGTAACGACCAATGCTGTTTCTGTCATGACGGAAAGCCATAAACTGGTCGAAACAAGTGTGCAAGATGTGAACCACACAGGAGAAAGCTTACACGCAATCAGCGAAGCCATTCAGATGATCAGTGATATGGCGACGCAAATTGCATCAGCAGCAGAAGAGCAATCTTTGGTGACAGCGGATATTAATGGCAACACCGAATCGGTACGTGAAGTCAGCGACCAACTCGCCAGTGATGCGCAAAATGCAGTGCAACAAGCTCATGAAATGCACCGTTTAGCGAATGAGTTAGATAAAGAAATTTCTCGTTTCAAACTGTAATCATCTCAACGTACTCAAAGTAAAGAGGCGATAAATAGATTACAACCAAGAAAGTGGGTTCTTGCTCACTTTCTTTTCCTTTTTTCTCCTCAGTCTTTTTATTCTAACGTTCCCCTATTCTATGTGATTTATATCACAATGCCTTGTGATGATAGGTTGGTTTAACGCTGTAAGCCATTATTGTATGCCATATCACTTTTTTTAGAGCGCCGTGTAAAACCATGAGCCTAGACCGCATCGACCAACAGATCTTACGTATTTTGCACAGTAAAGGACGGCTTCCCGTTGTTGAGCTGGCAAAGTTGGTGAATTTAACCACATCTCCTTGTTCTGATCGTGTCAAACGCTTAGAAAAGGAAGGGTACATCAAAGGCTACCATGCAGAACTGTGCCCAGAAAAGTTAGGTCTGGATGTACAAGTGTTCATTCATATTCGATTGGATCAAACCAGTTTCTCTATTTTTGAGCGCTTTTCACAAGCAGTGGCGGACATCCCAGAAATTGAAGCATGTTATTCATTGTCCGGTGATTTTGACACCATGATCAAAGTGAGAGTGAAAGATATGAAAGCCTACCAAAGTTTTATGTCTGGCAAGTTGGGTACATTGCCGGGAGTGATTCAAACGCGCAGTGAATTTGTGATTGAAGAACATAAAGCCAGCTTTGGCATTAATCCTGAGCTCATTTCCAAGACGCTGCCTTAGCTGCGAATGAGGTGAAATACGGTGCAAGAAACAGAACAGCAACAGCCCTTAACTAAAGACGTTACGACACTTTTTACTAGATTAAAACAGCAGGCAATAGCAGAGCCATATCCAAGCCTTGAGCAAAGACGTATTTGGTTGCAGCGCTTAAAAACCGCGTTACTCAGTGAACAGGCCGCGCTCGTTGAGGCCTTAAATCAGGATTATGGTTATCGAAGTCGCTTTGATAGTACGGTTTGCGATCTGCTACCGGCCGTTTCACACATTAATTACACGCTAAAACACCTCAAATCGTGGACAAAATCGCAATCGCGTCATGCAGGTTGGCTATTATTGCCGTCGACAGTGAGCGTTCACTATCAACCCTTGGGCCTTGTGGGGGTGATTGTGCCTTGGAATTTTCCTATCGTGCTCAGTATGGCTCCATTAGTCACAGCATTGGCGGCAGGTAATCGCGCTATGGTCAAATTGAGCGAACATACGCCTTGCACCAACCAAGTGTTGATGCGTATTTTTGCGACGGTCGATGAAGCGGTTGATACTGTAGAAGGCGGGGCTGACGTTGCCGCACAGTTCAGTGCGTTACCCTTTGATCATCTGTTATTTACGGGGTCAACACCAGTAGGTAAATTGGTTGCCCAAGCGGCTGCGAAAAACCTAACACCAGTAACGTTAGAGCTTGGCGGGAAATCCCCCGTGATCATTGCACCTGATGCTGACCTTGCGCGCAGCGTTGACAACATCATGCTTGGCAAAGCCATCAATGCAGGGCAGATCTGTGTTGCTCCTGATTATGTTTTACTGCCGGAAGGCAAACAACAAGCCTTTGTGGAGCTCTATCTGCAACGCTTTAAGCGCTATTTTTCCACTAAAGATGGCTATGATACGTCACATATTATTAATCAAACCCAGTTTGATAGGCTGCAGCAATACTTAGACGATGCTAAACAAAAAGGGGCCACATTGCATCCCGTAGAAGGCGATGCAAAAGCGGGCACGTATCAATTTTTGCCTTGCTTAGTGACGAATGTGAAGGTCGATATGTTGTTATCCCAACATGAGATATTTGGCCCCATATTGCCGATATTGAGCTACCACAGTTTGGATGAAGCGATAGCTTATATCAACGCTCGCTCACGTCCGTTAGCTTTATATTTAATGAGTGATGATCACGAGCTGATTAAACAGGTTAGTACACAAACGCATAGTGGTGGCCTAGCTGTGAACGATACTCTGTTGCATGTGGCCGCCGATGATGCCCCCTTTGGCGGTATTGGCGATTCTGGGGTTGGGCACTATCACGGGATTGAAGGTTTTAAGACCTTTTCACACGCCAAAACCGTATTGTTTTCTAAGCGTTGGTTGCCACGTAGCCAGTGGATGCTGCGTTATCGTTTAGTGATGCTGGCAATATTACGCAGGCTATTTATTCGCTAATCAATGGACCACACATTTTTAATATCAGGCCATCCCCAGTTGGTCAGTGCAACGTCTTTGAGCACTCCCTGAAAGCGTAATGTTTGCTTATGGTGGAACAAAGGGATGAGGCAGTATTCGTTGATCAAACTCGATGCTAGCGGTTCCAACGCGATAAGGTAGTGTGTCAATGGTGTCGTTGACCGAATGTCGATTAACGCTTTGAGCAGCCATTGGCTCTCTGCGAGGCCAATGCAATGGTGTAACATTGGGTTGCCAAATAAGTGGCTAAATGCACTGAAATGCCGGTTGTCATCTAAATTAATATTGGTGATGACTATGGTCTCGTACAATTTGTCTTGCTGGGCCAGAAAATTCAATTCTCGGTAGGAGTAAATGTTGACGGCAACAGTCAGCCCCATCTCCTCTAAAATATGTTTCACGCCGAAGGCGCAATGAATCAGTACCGTGTAGTCATAGACGGCAATTGAGATTTGATTGGGCAGGCTTGCTTGGGGCGCTGGTGGTCGCACCACAGGTTGCCATACTGGCAGTAGGTTACTGGCAACGACGGCGTCAAACTTAGCTGGTTGTTGTGCTAAATAGTGCTCCAGTTTTTCTCCAGATATCTCGGTAGCTAGGTAGCGTTTCTGATTTTCATTAAGAGGTGAATGAGCACCTTGATTGAACAAAATAAACATGCAGCCATCTTCCACTCTTGACGACTGATTAGAGGTGATGATCGCCAGTTCTTCAACGTTACTCAGCTCTACATCGTGGTGGCAAGAGATGTTTTGTTGCTGATTTTTTTGTTTGATATGCATGCCTTGAGGGTACAACTCGTCTTCATTTAAAATCCAAATTGTGACGTGATCCGTTAAAGCTCGGCAGCCATAGAATTGGTCAAATGCGCTTAAAATGAGTTTGTGAGGCGAGTGATCTTGAACTTGAAATGGGCCACAACCTGTCACCATTGGGGAGTATGCACTGTTCACTTGGCTGGCTGGTTGAATGGAATATTTGACGCCAGAGAGCAACCCTGCAAATCCTAAATCAGATTGATTAAGAGAAAATACTACTTTTTGTGGTTGTGGTGCGCTTACATCAACCAAATGCGCGAGCTCTTTTTTGTACTCTTCCAAACTAGAGAGTTTGGCAAATAAACTCACGATCGTATTAGCATCAATCGGTGAGCCATCGTGAAACGCTAATCCGGGGCGAAGATAAAATACCCACTGAAAATGTTGCGCATCATACTCCCAGTGATGGGCTAATTCTGGATGAAAGCGTCCTTGTTCATCACACTGGATGAGGCAGCAATAGATTTGCCTGAGCAGAAATCGCTCACTACTACGTTGTATTTGATGGGGCACTAGCCGTTCAAATGGTCGTTTATACGTCAGTTGAATGTGTAAGCGACCTTCGCGAATAGATGCGCCGGAAGTACTTTGCAACAAACGCCCAAACACTACCTCATCATTATCCAGTATGGTTAAGGCTTTTTCATATTTCCCAGCCAAAATTTGCTCTTTCGCGAGCGTTTGTTTGATTGTGTCTAAATCGAGGTTCAGGCGCAGTATCGAGCGTTGGTTACGTCCGACTTTGGGTTGCCACTTGAGCCAACCTTGTTGCTGCATTTTAGCCACCAGATTTCGTGCATGACGCGGTGAGGTGAATAAACATTCTGCAACCTGTGTTAACGACACTTTAATCTCTTGACCCACACCAAGCACGGTCAGGCGTGTGTAATAACGTAATAAAGTAAGATCAGACACTCGCAAATCCTCTGGATGAAAGGGAAGAGATAGGCAGTTCAGTTCTTCGCACGGCCTTGCGCTTTGCCCTCCTTTATGGCCAAGTTGTTTGGGTATAGTAGCGAATTTATGAAGAACTAAATAAGAAATATTAATGATCATTTGTTCCTCATTTATTGATTTTTAGTTTTTAAATATCGTTTTAAGGCTAATTTCGATGATATAAGGAATTAAAAAATAAAAAATTCTCAGTTTTTGTATTCCTTGTTTTGATTCACAATCAACGCATCGATAGCTGAGGAGGTGAATGATGAACGACCCCATAACGACTGACACCAAACAGCCAACACCGCTGGCGATCTATTACCGCCAGCGTTTAGAAAAATCACGTAACCCTATAGAGGTGATGGCGATTTTAGCTCTGATTCATTTATGTCACTGGTGACCATGAATAAAGGCATCTTGCATACCCTAAACTCTTGAGTTAGCTATGCTCCTGTTACCCCCAACTGCATAATTGCAGGATGCCTTTCCTTTTCGATGCACATCACTTTTTCGTCGTCCTACTTTTCATCTTTATCGTAAACGACTACCATGACATCGCTTTTTTAAAGCCAATTTATATTTTAAATTCTCAGGGCGGGGTGAAATTCCCCACCGGCGGTGTATTTGTTTTTTCAGTTGAGAAGGCAGATGAGCCCGCGAGCGCTCGATGTATCGAGGTCAGCAGATCTGGTGAAAAACCAGAGCCGACGGTTATAGTCCGGATGAGAGAGAATGAAGAGACGCCAGTTAGTTCGCTAGCTGGTGCAATTTGTTTTGGATTTGATCCCTCATAGCAGCCCTGATTCTGGTGATTTTTTAGGAGTACAACCATGAATCAGCTATCTCTACTTGCCAAATTTGGCGACCCTATTACTCGTGTTGAAAACGCACTGTCTGCGCTTAAAGAAGGGCGAGGCGTGTTGTTGCTTGATGATGAAGATCGTGAAAATGAAGGCGATATCATTTATGCGGTTGAGTCACTGACCACACAACAAATGGCACTGATGATCCGTGAATGCAGTGGCATCGTCTGCCTATGTTTGACCGATGAACAGGCTAATCAACTGCAACTGCCCCCGATGGTAATGCATAACAATAGCGCAAACCAAACCGCTTTTACTGTCTCGATTGAAGCAAAAACAGGTGTAACCACGGGCGTTTCAGCGCAAGACCGAGTGACCACAATAAAAACCGCGGCTCGCTTTGATGCTAAAGCCGATGATCTTGCACGCCCTGGCCATGTTTTTCCACTTCGCGCTCGGGCGGGGGGTGTTTTGGCTCGTCGTGGGCATACAGAAGGGACGGTTGATCTTATGCAAATGGCGGGTTTAATGCCTGCGGGCGTATTGTGTGAACTCACCAATCCTGACGGTTCCATGGCCAAAACACCCGAGATCGTTGCGTTCGGGCAAAAGCACAATATGCCTGTATTGACGATTGAAGATATGGTGCTGTATCGAACAAGACTTGAACTCAAACAGGCTTAATGAATGTCGAAGGGGGCTAGGTGCGTCCCTTCACATTACTCCGATTTAATCTGCTTATTTTGAAATGAGAAGTGCATAAAATTATTAACGTTCGATTAAACTTATGTAGATTGACGATGTTATTTTTGCCGAGGTTGAGCATGCTATTTAATAAGAAAATGCAAAAAGAAAATGATGATTTGAAGGCTCAGATAGCTGCATTACAAGCACAGCAAAGACTTGAGCAACAAAAGTGGCAAGATGAAATTCAGCAGCTAAAAGAACAGCTGGCCTTATTGCGTACATCAACTCAATTAGAGTCTGATTTGATGGCCAGCCATTTGAGTGGTAGCCACATGCTAGAAGCCATCCGTTCTGGTCTGGCTCACAATGCTGAGAATTTATTGCGTGAGAACGAATCACTGAAGCAACTGAATAGTATTTTTGGTCAGACAAGCACAGCAATTAATCACTTATCTTCTCGAGCAGAAAAAATTGCAGAATACGCTCACGCTAGTATGGAGTCGGTGACTGTTCTAGATAAAACAACCATTTCGATTGGCCAGTTAGTCGGCACGATCCAAGAGATTTCGCAACAGACCAATTTATTGGCACTGAATGCAGCTATTGAAGCGGCACGCGCAGGTGAAGCGGGTCGAGGTTTCGCGGTCGTGGCCGATGAAGTACGGGCATTAGCTTCCAAAGCCAATGATGCCAGCACTAAGATTGAATCTTTAGTTGGGCAAGTTCAGAACCAAACGGAAAGTATTAAAGGTTCAGTGAATCAGAGTCAAGAATGTGCAATCGAAGTAGAAAATGCTTCAAATGAATTAAAACAGACGGTAACAATCGTTTTAGACAAATCAAAACAAATGCAAGAAGTTATTCGTATTGCGACGGCGTGTTCTTTCCTTGATACGGTGAAATTGGATCACGCAGTTTGGAAAAATGAAGTGTACGATCACATCCTCAATCGTCGGTTTGAACATGGGATGAATACTCATCAAGAGTGCCGTCTAGGTAAATGGTATTTTGAGGGTGATGGTGCGCGTGAATACAGCCAGCTTCCCAGCTTTGCTGGTTTGAATGCTCCTCATAAATTGGTGCATGATTCAGGAAAGAGTGCACTGAAGTCTGGTCAGAATGGTGATTGGACACAACTGATTAAGCAAGTTGATACTATGGAATTGGCCAGTAAATCGGTGGTTGATTCGATAGACCGATTACTAAAAGAGGTAGTAAACACACATTAAACTCAGACGGTATTACGTAAAATAGATAGGTGTCCGATCGCTCTTCTGCTACAGTGGCGCGCTATTTCTTCACAGTCTGTCATCTTGATGGCACTGGAAATCTAACCCTAGGATCTATTTTGACCAATAACGATATTTTACGCCGTATTCGCTACACTTTTGACTTTAAAGACTCAGCTATGGTTGAGATTTTTGCTGCGGCGGACGGCTGCGTTACTCAAGAGCAAGTGACTACTTGGCTAAACAAAGAGACGGAATCTGTGTTGAGTGATGTGGATCTAGCGATATTTCTCAATGGTTTAATCAATACAAAGCGTGGTAAACGCGATGGTGAACAACCTCAGCCTGAAACACGCTTAACCAATAATATGATTTTCATGAAATTGCGTATTGCGCTGGATATGAAAGCAGAAGATATTTTAGACACATTAGCTTTCATCGATTTTCGTTTAAGTAAGCACGAGCTCAATGCATTTTTCCGCAAGCCTGACAATAAACACTACCGTGAATGTAAAGATCAGATCCTGCGTAACTTTTTAATGGGTGTTCAGCGTCAACTGCGCCCAGAAGATAAACGCGAATATCAAGAAAAAATCGATTAAACCAAAGAAATCTTCTGTAAGTCATTAGGGATCTCTTCATTGAAAAAAGCCATGTTGACATGGCTTTTTTACTTAGTGATCAACGATCTTCATTCTGACGCTTACAAGTCTCAGTTTTACCTCTTCTTGCTAAACTTTAAAGCGGTCCACCAACTCATAGAGTTCGTTGGCTCGGCTATTCAACTGCTGGCTACCCGCTTGGTTCTGATTAGCCAGTTCAGCCGATTGACTACTTTGATCAGATATCACCACAATGCGCTCTGATATCTCTTGCCCAACAATACTTTGCTCTTCTGTTGCCGTTGCGATCAGCGCGTTCATATCCATAATCGTGGCAATAGAGTCTTGAATTTTTTGTAATGCTGTCGATGCGGCATTGGCTTTTTCTACGGTGCTTAAGCTACGGCTTTGGCTTGAATCCATCGCTTTAACTGCGGCATCAGAGGCATTTTTCAGTTGCCCGATCATGGCATGAATTTGCCCTGTACTGTCTTGGGTACGGCTGGCTAATTTTCGGACTTCATCCGCTACCACGGCAAATCCTCGTCCTTGCTCGCCTGCGCGAGCCGCTTCAATAGCTGCGTTTAACGCCAGTAGATTGGTTTGTTCCGCAATATCTTGGATAACCGCAAGTAGAGACGAAATGTTTTTCACATCGCCTTCCAGTTTTGAAATCACAAGGCTCGCTTCAGCGACCTCTTTGGCGAGATCCTGTACCGATTTTGCTGCCGAATCAACAATCTCATGGGCATCTTTGGCGTTGTCGTCAGCATCTTTTGCTGATTGAGCGGCATGATGGGCGTTGTTCGAGATCTCTGTTGCAGTCGTGGTCATTTCTGTCATCGCTGTCGCTACTTGATCGGTCTCTTCACGTTGCCCTGATGCAATGGCGTCAACTTGTTGTGCTCGTTGTGTCATGTCATTGGTTTCATCCACAACCTGTTGCCCAACTTGGTGCACGCGCGCAATGATACTTTGCAAGCTGGAGACAAAGGCATTGAAGTTATCACTTAATCTTGCAAATTCAGGGGCGTTGAATTTTTCCATTCTTGCAGTTAAATCAGCGTCACCGCTTGCAAATGAACGAATCGATAAATCAAATAGCTCGAGAGGACGCATGATACTGCGATTTAAAATGATGGCGAAAAAACCGACGATGAGGATAATGATCAAGCTCATCAAACCGATATTGACTAAACTGCTTTGCATATTTTCCGCAGCGAGTGTTTCCATGTTGGCGATTACGGCATCAATGTCATCGGTGTAAAAGCCAGTACCTATCATTAGATCCCATTGTGGCAAATAGGTAGAATAGGCCAATTTAGGTAGTGGTGTCGTCTCTCCCGGCTTGGGGAAATAGTAGGTAGTGAACTTATCTACTTTGGCATTTTTGATTAAATCTTGGATTAAATAGTTGCCATGCGTATCTTGCATGTTCCAAAAGTTATCGCCTAAACCAGCATTACTTTGGCCCAGTAGTAGTCGATCCCCTTTGCTATTGTAGCCAAAGATATAGCCACTATTTTCAAACGCGATGTCACGCAGTATGGTGATGGCTTCGCTGAGGGGAGCGTTCTTTTGTTTGAGTGATTTGAGCGCTGTATCGGCAATTTGCAGATATGAACGCAGCTCATTTTGTTTCATCTCCATCATGCTAGCGCGGGTAGCAGCCATTTGTTCGTGATTCAGTTTTTGTGTTTCTGAAAAACTGAGATACATCATACTTAACGAAATAATCAGTAGCGGAACAATGGATAGCACGTAGAGTCTTTGGCGAATAGTCAGGCTCATGGTTATTTCCTGTTGTTATGTTATTGGCCTTGGTACTTTAACTGACGGTTGACATGCTCGTTGTTGTTATAAATATAGCTTAGCTAAGTTTGCGGCACCGCGTCTTACAAAGAGCATATTTTCATATGAAAAATGGGTGTTATGTCAAATTGGAATGCTAAGTAGAGTTGTTATGCCCTCTATGACTTGCCAGTGGCTTTCATTTCACCGGTTTAAGCTTAATTTCTATATAGAGTATAGATAGGCTGTGATATACTCCGCGCCCACTTTACTTTCGAAGAGCCAGTGACCATGAGCCTGAAAAATGAAATTCAACAACTCAATAACCGCTTAGATACGTGTCGCCATAAGCTCGATGCGGCTAAAGGTCGTGGCGATCAAGTAATGATCAGCAAATTTACCGATGAAGTAGAACAACTGACGAAAAAGCTCGCTCAAGCAAAACACAAGCAAAATTATACGGTGAGCAAAGAGCGTAAGAGTTTGCTCGATATGCCATTTTCTCGTGAGTTGACCAAAGCCGAACAGGCGGATTTAGGTCAATTGAAAAAGTCAGTTAAAGGTTTAATCGTGGTACACCCGATGACAACAATGGGCAAAGAACTGCGTTTAGAAGTGATGACTGGTTTCGCCCCAAAAACCTTCTAACCGTCATTTTTTACGACAGAAAAGAGCCAGATTATCTGGCTCTTTTTGATCGTACCTGCGACTCAATAGCCCATAAGTTGCAATAAATTCTCGGCGGTGTGGATTGCCTCTTTGCGGTTAGCAATATTCAGTTTTTGGTATAGGTTGCGGATGTGGGTTTTGATGGTGGTTCCTGCGACATCCAGCTCTTGTGCAATTTGCTCATTGCTAAACCCAGAGTAGATAAGCCCCAAGACTTGCCATTCACGTTGAGTGAGTGGGCTGGTACGAACCAGCTCAGGAATATTTGGGTGATTAACCAGCTTCTCAACAAACTCTTCGTCGAAATGGACTGATCGGCTGCGCTGAGTGGTAGAGATCTCTTTCATTAACTGTTGTGCGCGGTGGCGTTCCAGATCTCCCAATTCGGATCGGCTAGAGAGTTTTTCCAACAAGTGGCCGATCTGCGAACCATCGATTAAAAAGTTACCCACCATACCCGTCTGATTGGTTAGCTGTAGCGCCTCTTTGAGTTTTTCTTTCGCCACTTCTTCGTTGTGCACTGTGGTGGCTAGAACGGCTTCGAGGATCAAATTACGGTTTAGGTCAGTAATCAACTGATAAGTTTGCGCTTCGTGCTGCATAAACGTCAAAGTTTGAGTCGCATCTTCCAAATGACCTAAGTGAATCTGAACTCGAGCAATATTGCGCCATTGAAGCTGTGAAAAGTGATTGCATGCTTTTTCTGGTCGAATGGTGGTCTTGAGCCACTGCAACATTGCTTCATCATTGCCACGAGCTTGCCAAAATAGAATCAGTGAGAGCGAAGCATTCGCCGTCCAGTCTACGTGATAAGTCGATTGTTTCAGTAAGTGCTGTATTTGTTCGATGAACTTACCCGCTTTATCGAGTTCACCACGGCCAATAGCAATACGTGCCAGCATTGAATAACTGTGCAGATGCTTGCTTGGAGAGTGGTTGCCCAATACGCGTAGTCCTTTATAAGCGCACTCTTCCGCTTCATCCAAGCGGTTCCAGCACCACAGGATTTGGGCACGTATCCGTAGTAAGAACTCATGCAATGGCACTTGCTGTAATTGCTGCTCTTCAATTAATTTGAAGGCAATATCCTGCACTTCAAAAGCGGCTTGCACATAACCTTGGGCAATCAAGATCTCGCTTTGCTGTAGTAATGCCCATAGCGCTTGGTGGTAAACCTGATACTGGCGTGCCAGCTTTTCGGTTTGTTGCATCATCGAGAGTGCGCGGCTTAATTGACCGAGCACGTGGTTCACTTCGCCGACGACTGAAGTGGCGACAATACGACTGCGGTAAACGGTGTGATCCAGTTGGCTTAGCGCTAACTCCGCCAGTTCTAAGGCTTTTTCTGGCTCATTTTGGTTGATCGCGACTTGAGCACGCAGGGCATTGAATTCGCCTTGTTCTTTGGTGCTGAGCTGAACATTGAGCGCTTTCATTTCGTTGGTTGATTTGGTCAGCAGATCTCCAACGTCAAAGTAGCGGTGCTGACTTTGAGCCAGCCAAGCTTGTAGCATACACAGTTTAGGCTCGCGATAGAGCTGAGTGGGGGAGAGTTGGTTAATGGCCTCTTCGAGAGCCAAAAGCTCGCCTTGGTTGAACATCTTCCAGCCAAATTGCGTCAAGATAGTAGCGAGTAAGTCAGTATCGTTGGCGAGCGTGGCGTGACGCAACGCTTGATGAGGTGTGGCTTCTTGCAACCAAGCGTGCGCGGCGGCACGATGCAGATCGTGCTCCTGCTGCGGGATGCGCGCCAAGCGTTCATGAGAGAGGAATTCCGCAAATAAGTTGTGGAACCGGTACCAGTTGTGCTCACCTTCCAGTGGATAAATGAATAAACCATAGCGGTTGAGCGACTCAATCATGCTCAGCGCGTCGTCACGTTTGGTGAGTGCAGAGACTAACACGTCATTAAAGTGATCGAGCACCGAGCATTGCATCAAAAATTGGCGCGTTTCTTTATCCAGCAGATCAAACACTTCCTCAACTAAGTAATCCCATAAATGTGCATGATTAAACTGCGATACCGACTCCGCTGTTTGAGCCAACGTGCGCTTTTGGTGCTGTGCTTGTAAGGCAATCAATTGCAGTGCAGAGGGCCAGCCTTCGACATAGGTGCACAAGTTGTTGGCAGTATCATCATCCACGCCATCAGAGACCCGTTGATTAAAGAAGCGTGTTGTTTCTTCGGTATCAAAGGCGAGTAGCTCGTTACCAATTTCGATCATCAAATCGCGTACGCGCAAGTTGGCCGTACCTAATGGTGGTGTGGCACGGCTAGTGACGACCAGCGTTAGGTTGTCTGGCATGTGTTTGAGGAAAAAGCGCATCGCTTCGTGGATATCGTCATCGGCGATCAAATGATAATCATCGAGAACCACATAGCACTCTTTGTTAAAGCCAGACATTTCCGAAAACACTTCACTAAATAGCGAGTGTAAAGAAGAGAACTGGCGTCGCTCGGCCAGTTTTTGGGCATTTGGACAACTTTGCTGAGTCGCTTTATTAATCGCTTGCAGTAAGTAGTTGATAAATCGGAACGCATCATTGTCGCTTTCATCGATGCTATACCAACCTACATTGGTCTTGTCTGATAACCATTGCGCTGCCATGGTGGTTTTTCCATAACCAGCAGGCGAGCGAAATAGCACGAGTTTGTAGCAAGGTGCTTGGGCAAGCAGCTCTAACACGCGCGGGCGAACGATGGCGTTGTGTAGGCGGCCGGGACGAGTAAGCTTAGAAGGTATCCACATCTTCCAGATTCCATTTATTGTTCTTGTTACTGACTTAAAAGCTGATCGCAGCTTTGGAGGTGCTTAGTAAGAAGAGCATCATTATTTAGGAGTACACAAGTGAACTATCACTCATTTTGTGTGGATGTTACTTGATGTCGTGACGCACGTTTATTGATCCATCCCGAGATTCTTGCAGGATTCACATTTACTCATCATCTACGCCCTGTAATTGTGACTTTAATCACTAAAACTTCTTTGTTATGCGCTATATAAAAACTGAGCATGTACAAAATCTCATGTAATTTGTAAATGAAGCTCATTTTTTTGAGAGCCAATTCTCATATTGAGAGATTGATATTCCTGATCGAAACCTTAGCGTCATGAGCGGTATTTAGGCTAGTGAGCAAGGTGATGTGATCACAATCACTGCTTATGAACCGCTATGTGCAACGAATGAGAGATAGATCACTGCGACTCTGGTGCTCGCCCTCTACGCCCTGAGCCCTCCTCCTAAACGAGGTCATTTTTAGGAGGATGCCGACCTTGCGTAGCTGATGCACGATATGCCGAAGATGAATTAAAACGACTAAGTGAGATTTCGCTAATGAAACCTACGCAACAGAAGAAGTTTGATAAAGCTTCGTTCCAAGACAACGTAAAGAAACACCTGACTGCCACCTACGCCACCACCATTGAAAATGCAGATAGCCGTTCATGGTATCTCGCAATGGGGCGCGCACTGGCTGAATTAACGATGTTTGATCTACTCGAAACTGAGCAAGACGAGCGCATTGTTAACGCTAAGGGTCTGAACTACTTATCACTTGAGTTCTTGATTGGCCGTTTAACGGGCAACAACCTCATCAGCATGGGCCTGTATGAGCAAATCACGGAAGCGATGGCTGATTTAGGTCAGAACCTAACGGATTTATTAGAAGAAGAACGTGACCCATCCTTAGGTAATGGTGGTTTAGGGCGACTTGCGGCATGTTTCATGGATTCGTGCGCTGCGCAAGAGTACCCAACCGTAGGTTATGGTTTACATTATGAATATGGTTTGTTTAAGCAATCTTTTAGTGAGGGCCACCAACAAGAAGCTCCTGATGAGTGGCGTTGTGTTGAAGGCTACCCGTGGGAAGTGGCACGACCACACCTAGCACAAGAGATTGGTTTTTACGGCCATGTTGACGTTATCAATGACAATGGTGTGGAAAAACGCCGTTGGATTCCGAGTATGTTTGTCCAAGCAATGCCTTGGGATTTACCGATCGTCGGCTATGAAAGCGACACGGTTTACCCACTTCGTTTATGGGAATGTCGCGCAATTGCGCCTTTCTCACTGGCTGATTTCAACAACGGTAACTACTTTGAAGCACAGCATGCCTTGATTGATGCAGGCAACATTACCAAAGTACTTTATCCAAACGATAACCACGAAAAAGGCAAGACACTGCGTTTGATGCAGCAATATTTCCATAGCGCGGCGTCAATGCGTGACATTTTGCGTCGTCATGCGGCGGCGGGTCATGACATTGCTGATCTTCCTAAATATCAAACCGTTCAGCTAAACGATACTCACCCAACGATTTCCATTCCTGAATTGATGCGTATCTTGATTGATGAGAAAGGCATGGGCTGGGATGAAGCATGGGCGATCAGCTCAAAAACGTTCGCCTATACCAACCATACGCTACTGCCTGAAGCACTCGAAACGTGGAGCGAGTCGTTGATCCAGCGTTTGCTTCCTCGCCATATGGAAATCATTTACGAAATCAACCACCGCTTCCTGCAAGAAGTACGAGCCAAGTGGCCGGGTGATGTGTCGAAACAGCAAAAACTCTCCATCATTCAAGATGGTTTCCACCGTGTAGTGCGTATGGCAAACCTTTGTGTGGTTGGCTCTTACGCTGTGAACGGTGTGGCGGCGCTGCACTCGGAGTTGGTAAAACGCGATCTTTTCCCAGAATTCCACGAGCTTTACCCAACACGTTTGCACAACGTAACAAACGGCATTACGCCGCGTCGCTGGTTGAAATTTTGTAACCCAGGTTTGTCGGCGCTTATTTCGGAAAAAATTGGCACTGAGTGGCCAGCGCACCTTGACCAGCTAGAAGCGATTGCGCAATACGCTGACGATGCGAAATTCCAAAAAGAGTTTATGGCGGTTAAGAAACACAACAAGCAGCGTCTGGCTGATTGGGTATCAGAGAACATGGGTATTGAGCTTGATACCAATGCCATCTTTGATGTGCAGATCAAACGCTTGCATGAATACAAACGTCAACATTTGAATATGTTACATATTCTCTCTTTGTATCATCGTTTAGTGAATGACCCAACGTTCGATATGACGCCGCGCGTGGTGTTCTTCGCGGCTAAAGCGGCACCGGGTTACCACCTAGCTAAAGAGATCATCTACGCCATCAATAAAATTGCGGAAAAAGTAAATAACGATCCGCGCATTGGTAACAAGCTAAAAGTAGTTTTCATTCCTGATTACCGCGTGAGCATAGCTGAAATCATCATTCCTGCTGCCGATGTATCCGAGCAAATTTCTACCGCAGGTAAAGAAGCATCCGGTACCGGTAACATGAAAATGGCGCTAAATGGTGCTTTAACCATAGGTACGATGGATGGTGCAAACGTGGAAATTCGTGAGGAAGTGGGTGATGACAACATCTACATCTTCGGTTTGGAAGTGGACGGAGTCGAAGCATTAAAAGCCAGTGGTTATAACCCATATGATTACTACAATGCGGATCCGCTGCTTAAGGCTTCACTGGATTTGTTGGTGGGTGAAGAGTTTACCCCAGGCGCTCCGGGTAAATTGAAAGCCACGTTCGATAGCTTGCTTGATGGTGGTGATCCATACCTAGTGCTGGCTGACTTCGCTTCGTATGTACAAGCGCATCAGGCGATGGACAAGCAGTACCGTGACCAGGCTGGCTGGGCGAAGAAAGCGATTCTTAACACCGCGTTGGTGGGTAAGTTCAGCTCTGACCGCAGTATCCGTGACTACGTTAACAACATCTGGAAATTAGAAACCGTTAAACGTTAATTTTCAAGTAAGCCAAGGCCTTAGAGCCTTGGCTCTATGATGACTCATTATAATAAAACCCTACCCATTTGAAGGGGAAAGAAGTCCCTTCGGAGAAAGCGATGAAACAACTAAACGCATTAAAACAAGTAGCGGCGATGGCGAACATTGCCGACAGCTACATAAGCGCGTGGGGCGACGAAGCGAAAGTGGAAGATGAAACCATTATCCGCTTATTGGCGTCTTTGGGCTATGACACAACCAATGATGAAACGCTGCTGAAATCAGCAGAAAAGAAACACAAGAAAGATGTATTAGATCCTGTTCTCGTTATTCGTGAAGGTGAAGCGGTGGAAGTGCCACTTTATCTAGGTGCCAGCGCACGTGAAAGCGAATTTAACTGGCGCTTAGAAACCGAGCAAGGAGAGGTACTTGAAGGCTATCTTCAATCGCAAGTCGTTCGTGATGAACGCGCTGAGGGTGGCCCTTTAGTGTTTGCATTGCCAAGCGATTTGGCATGGGGATATCACAAACTGTTGGTGACACGGAAACGCCGTAAAACACCGTATGAGCTCACGCTGATAGTGACGCCAAAAGCCTGTTACAAACAAGCACCTATTACTGAAGGTAAAAAATTGTGGGGCCCGAGTGTGCAGCTTTACACGCTGCGTACTCAGCACAACTGGGGTATTGGTGATTTTGGCGATTTAAAACAGTTAGTGGCGGATATTGCCTCTCGTGGCGGCGATTTTGTCGGCCTTAACCCGATTCATTCTCTCTTTCCTGCAAACCCGGAAGGGGCGAGTCCTTACAGCCCATCGTCACGCCGTTGGCTCAATATTTTATACATTGACGTGAGTTCAGTGCCTGAATTTGCTTTGAGTGCGGATGCGCAGCAAAAAGTAGGCAGTGCGGAGTTTCAGCAACGTCTTCAGAAAGTACGTGAAGCGCATTGGGTAAACTACACCGAAGTTGCAACATTAAAAATGAGTGTCTTGCCACTCCTGTTCACCGAATTTAAAAAACGCCATTTAGATAAAAATAGCGATCGCGCACAAGCCTTTTTGAATTTCGTTGAAGAAGGTGGTGAGAGCTTAGTGCACCAAGCGGCATTCGATGCGCTGCATGTCGATTTACATGCCCAAGATCCGAATGTATGGGGTTGGCCGGTTTTCCCTGAAAAATATCGTCGTTTTGAAAACAGCGCAGTACAGAAATTTATCGAAGACAATCAAGATAAAGTTCACCTATACATGTACTTGCAGTGGATTGCTGATGGCCAAATTAATGAAGCCCAAGCACTCGCGGAAGAAAAAGGCATGGCGGTCGGCTTATACCGCGACCTTGCGGTGGGTGTGGCTGATTCAGGCTCTGAAACTTGGGCTGATGCCGGTAACTTGATTTTAGACGCCAGCATTGGCGCACCGCCCGATATTCTTGGACCACTGGGTCAAAATTGGGGCTTACCACCGCTTAATCCACAAGTATTACAAGCAACCGCTTACGATGCTTATATCAAGCTGCTGCGCGCCAATATGAAACATTGTGGTGCGCTGCGCATTGACCATGTACTTGGTTTACTGCGTTTGTGGTGGGTACCAAAAGGTGAAAATGCCACTAAGGGTGCTTATATCTACTACCCAGTACAAGATATGCTCGCGATTTTAGCGTTGGAATCTCACCGCCATCAATGCAGCGTGATTGGCGAAGATTTGGGTACAGTACCCGATGAAATCGTCGATATTTTAGCCGATGCGGGTGTTCACTCTTATAAAGTGTTCTTTTTTGAAACCGCAGAAGATGGCGGCTTTATCTCACCGAAACATTACGCCGCTCAATCGATGTCGGCACTGTGCACACATGATATGCCAACGTTGCGTGGTTTCTGGCATTGCGATGATCTCAAAATGGGGAGCGAAATTGGTTTGTACCCCGATCAAGCCCAGCTCGAAGCCTTGTTTGAGGACCGTTTGAAATGTAAACAAGGCATTTTGGATTCGGTGGCATGGCATGGTTATTTGCCTGAGGGTGTGGGGCGCGACGCAAGCCTTGTTCCAATGGATTCATATTTAAGTGAGGCGCTGCAACTGCACGTTGCATCTGGTGCATCGACCTTGTTAAGTATTCAGTTAGAAGATTGGTTGGAAATGGATAAACCCGTTAATATTCCGGGCACCGTTAATGAGTACCCTAACTGGCGTCGTAAACTTTCAATGAATTTGGATGAAGTATTTGCGCGTGATAATGTCAATCGCATTGCTGCACGTTTAACGGAAGTGCGAGCGAGTGTAAGTAAATAATCACTTACTGAATAAACCTTGATGTGGCTTAGTGTTATCTTTCTTAATCATGGCATGAAGAATTTTAGTCTAGGTCACTCAATGTAACAGCAGAGTTCGGTACACTGAACCTCGCTAGTATGCCCGCCATTTTAGCGGGCATTTTTATACGTTTAAAGAAAGTTAGGTTAGGAGTAGGGATATGAAAACAAAAAAGCTTTCAAAGCTAAAGCAGGCATATAGCCAACTTTCCCATGCATCATTTACAGATCCATTCTCATTTTTAGGCCCTTACCTCGCACCCGATCAAGGTGCGCTACGTGTTTGGATGCCGGGTGCCGAAAAAGTTGAGCTGGTGGTGGAAAATCAACCCCGCATTCTGCTTGGGCGTGAAGATGAGTCGGGTTTCATCCTAAAATCAGATATTGATTTACGTTTTACCCACTACCAATTGGCGGTCGATTGGGCAGGTGTCGAACAGCTCATCGATGACCCATATCAGTACCATGGTTTATACGCTGAATATGATGATTTACATACGCCGAAATCGATGTATCACCACATGGGTTCGCAGTTCGTGACCATGGAACGTGGTGGTAAACAAATCTCAGGTATCCGTTTTTTAGTCTACGCACCGCATGCCAAAGCGTGCAGTTTGATTGGCGCATTTAACCAATGGGATGGACGTCGTAACCCAATGCAGCGCCTTGATTACGGTATTTGGGGGATTTTCATGCCCAACTTACCCGAAGGTACGCAATACAAATTTGAATTGAAAGGGCCTCATGGTGAAGGGTTACCGCACAAAGCCGATCCTTGGGGTCACTATGCTGAGCAATACCCTTCGTTTGCTTCAGTGACGTATGATCATCGGCGTTATGAATGGCAAGACAGTACGTGGCAAGCTCGCCCCATCACCGAAAAGCGCAAGCAAGCGCTCTCTTTCTATGAGTTGCACGTGGGCTCTTGGCGTCGTAATTCGGCGGGTGAATTTTTAAATTATCGTGAGCTGGCTGATCAACTGGTGCCTTATTTGGTGAATTTAGGCTATACCCATGTAGAGCTTATGCCCGTTTCTGAACATCCATTTTATGGTTCTTGGGGCTATCAACCTGTTGGCTTATTTGCGCCAACGAGCCGTTTTGGTACGCCCGATGATTTTAAATATTTCGTTGATCAATGTCACCAAGCCGGCCTTGGTGTGGTGCTCGATTGGGTTCCCGCACATTTTCCTGCCGATAGTCATGGTTTAGCCAATTTTGATGGCACTCCTTTATTCCATGATCCTGATCCGCGCCGTGGTTGGCATCAAGATTGGAGTTCGTATATTTACGACCTTGGCCGTGAACATGTGCGCCGTTTCTTAGTCTCGAATGCGTTATATTGGTTTGAACAGTTCCATATCGATGGCATTCGGGTCGACGCCGTTGCTTCGATGCTCTACCTCGACTACTCACGCAGCCATGATCAGTGGATCCCAAATGTGGATGGCGGCAGAGAAAATTACGATGCGATTGCCACCTTAAAGTGGATGAACGAAGAAGTGTACAAACACTTCCCGAATGCTATGACCATTGCTGAAGAATCAACAGCTTTTCCCGGCGTTTCAGCGCCAACCTTTATGGGCGGCTTAGGTTTTGGTTTCAAATGGAATATGGGCTGGATGCACGACAGTTTGGCCTATATAAAAGAAGATCCCGTCCATCGTAAATACCATCACAACGTCATCACCTTCCCGTTAGTCTATGCACACAGTGAAAACTATGTGTTGTCGCTATCACACGATGAAGTGGTGTACGGCAAGGGTTCGATCCACAACAAAATGCCCGGCGATGAGTGGCAACAAACGGCAAACTTGCGTGCTTATATGGGTTACATGTATGGCCAGCCGGGTAAAAAACTCAACTTCATGGGCACTGAATTTGGTCAAACGGCAGAATGGAATCATGATGATCAACTTCAGTGGTTCTTATTGCAGTTTGAACGCCATCAAGGAGTGCAGAATTTAACGCGAGATCTCAATAAGATGTATCAAGCCGAGCCTGCAATTTTTGAGTTAGACAGTGAGCCTCGTGGCTTTGAGTGGCGCTTACAAGATGCGGCCGATGCGAGCATTCTTGCGCATGAACGCATGAGTGACTGCGGTGAACGTATTTTAATTATCACCAATTTTACCCCTGTTCCTCACCAAGCTTTTCGTTTAGGTATGCCTGTCAAAGGTGAGTATCAATTACTGCTTAATACAGATGATAGACACTATGGCGGTAGTGGTTTTGAAGTCAAAAACCGTGTACTGACTGAAAACGTTGAGAGTGAGGGTTTAGACCAATCTATTTTGGTCTGTGTACCGCCACTGGCAACTCTCTACTATAAGCTAGAGACAAGGGTATAGTTGTCAACCCCATTGCAATTTAATGAGTTGAATGGTTCCTTGTGAAGTCTCAACATCAAAATCCCGATTTACAGTGTGAATCGGGATTTTTACATCTGGCTGTCTCAGAATGAGGGTAAGTTTTTACCCATCGAAGCAATATCTTGCTCATACTGGGCAGGTTTTTGCTCAATCAAAAATACATACAATATAAGTGTTTGATTTTAAATAGTAATAGAGTTGGCACTGACTTTGCTCTATGACGAGTGAACTTGTTTCATACCATTCATCATTAAAGTAAGGAATTTGCAATGCCAACTCCATGTTATATCTCTATCGAAGGCGAAACTCAGGGCCTGATCACTGCTGGTGCTCTGTCTACTGATTCAATCGGTGATGCGTTCGTTGAAGGTCATGAAGACCAAATGTTGGTTCAACAATTTGACCACGTTGTAACTGTACCGACTGATCCACAATCAGGTCAGCCTTCTGGTCAACGTGTTCACAAACCATTTAAATTCACCGTAGCGCTAAACAAAGCGGTTCCTCTTCTTTATAACGCACTGGCGTCTGGCGAGAAGATGAAATCGGTTGAGCTAAAATGGTACCGCACTTCTATCGAAGGTAAGCAAGAGAACTTCTTCACTACTACACTCGAAAGCGCGTCTATCGTGGACATTCACTGTGAAATGCCACATTGCCAAGATCCAGCGAACGGCGACTTCACACAAAACGTTACGGTTTCTATGTCTTACCGTAAAATCCTGTGGGATCACGTGAATGCGGGTACTTCAGGCTCTGACGACTGGCGCAAGCCTGTTGAAGCGTAATCACGCTTAGTTTTTGGGTCGCTCACTCGTGTTTCATGTCCTTGGGGTGAGTGGCCCACACCAAAACCTTAAGCTCAGTACGTAGCCTAGTTATGTATTGAGCTTAAGGTTTTTCGACATTCAAATGTGGAAGGTAAAAAGATGGCAAGGTTAAGTTTTAGGCTCACCGTGGAGGGTTTGGCAGACGACACGTTGGTGGTGCGTGAATACCAAGGCGTGGAATCGCTGTCTGATAGCGCGCAAGCGGGCCTGCATTGCTACGGTTTTCGCTATGAGATAAAACTGGCCAGTCGCCAATCTGGCTTAACGGCGCTGGAGCTGGTGGACAAAACCGCTCAGCTTGAGATGTTGCGTGATGGCCTTGTCGTGCAGCGCGTGCACGGCATTGTGCGCCAGTTCAGCAAAGGTGACATCGGCCATCATCACACCTTTTACTCATTGACCTTAGTCCCGGCATTAGAGCGGCTATCACTGCGCCAAAACAGCCGTATTTTCCAGCTCAAAACCGTTCCCGAAATCCTCTCCATCGTACTGCAAGAAATGGGCATTAACGACTACGCCTTCTCGCTGAAACGTGAGTGCGCGCAGCGTGAATTTTGCGTGCAGTACCGTGAGACGGATATCGACTTCTTGCACCGCTTAGCCGCCGAAGAGGGCTTGGTGTATCACTTCATTCATGAAGAAGGGAAACACACCCTCTTTTTCAGTGACGACAGCCAAAGCCTGATAAAGCGAGAAACGCCTATCCCTTACAACGCCCTCGCAGGTGGCGTGATGGAAAGCCCTTATGTGTCGCAATTAACGCAACACAGCCAAACCGAAGTGAGCCACAGCGCGCTGCAAGATTACAGCTTTAAAAAGCCGAGCTACTCGTTTGCTCAGCAAGCGCAAGGGCGCGAGATGGATTACCAGCAAGCGACCTACGAGCACTTTGATGCACCGGGTCGCTTTAAAGACGACATCAGCGGCAAAGCCTTTAATCAAATTCGCTTAGAGTACCTACGACGAGAAGCGCGTACCGCGACCGGAAAAAGTAACCATCCTGGCCTGCAAGCGGGCACAAAGTTCGACTTACAAGAGCATCTTGACGACAGCGCGAACCGCGATTGGGTTGTAGTGCAAGTGCACCACCAAGGGCGTCAGCCACAAGCTTTGGAAGAAGAGGGCGGCAGTGGCGCGACCACGTACAGCAACCAATTCACGCTCATTCCTGCCGATGTCACGTGGCGTGCGACACCGCAAGCCAAACCTCAAGTGGATGGCCCTTGCATGGCGTTAGTCGTGGGCCCTGATGGCGAAGAAATCTTCTGCGACGAACATGGCCGCGTCAAACTGCATTTCCCGTGGGACAGATATTCCAACGGCGATGAACACAGCTCATGCTGGGTGCGCGTCTCACAAGGTTGGGCTGGCAGCCAATATGGCATGATAGCCATTCCGCGCATTGGTCATGAAGTCATCGTCTCGTTTCTCAACGGCGACCCAGACCAACCGATAGTGACAGGCCGTACCTACCATGCGACCAACAAAGCGCCGTACACACTGCCGGATAACAAAACCAAAACCGTGCTGCGCAGTGAAACGCACCAAGGAGAAGGGTTTAACGAGCTGAGCTTTGAAGACCAAGCAGCGCAAGAGAAAATCTACCTACACGCGCAAAAAGACTTAGACGCCTTGGTGCTCAATGACGCCACGGCGCACATCAAGCACGACCAGCACCTCACGGTGGATAACGACCAGTTTACGCACGTTAAACATAACCACCATCTCACGATGGAGGGCGAAAGCCGCGAATCGGTTAAGGGTAGCTGTATATTAATGGTCGATGGTTCCTTGCACGTAAAATCAGGGCAAGTTTGGACTAATGAAAGTGGAGATGAAATCCACATCAAAGCTGGACAAAAAGTGGTGATCGAAGCTGGATCAGAAATTACCGTGACAGCCGGCGGCAGTTTTGTCAAAGTCGATCCTGCTGGTGTCCATCTTTCTGGGGCGGGCGTTAATTTAAACTCAGGCGGAAGTGCGGGCAGTGGCAGTGGTTTTAGTGGTGATTTACCGTTATTACCTGGTGAGCTTGAACTGCAAAAATCCCCCGCGCCACCTCAAACCATTCTTTACCAAGCGCTATTGCAAGCTGAAGAGGCAAGTATCCCTGCAGTAAGAGTTTGTCCTTTAGAGCAAACTCAAGGGTTAGTGAGTCCCCCACCGCCTCCACCTCCGCCATTAGCACCACCGCAACCAGTGCTGGTACAAGCAACGAATTTAGCATCAGATGCTCGTGTTCGAAATACAACTAAGCCTGCTCCGGAGTTTGGTACTCATTTCCCGACTTCCTCAATCGGTATCGAGAATGAGCTGAGTGGTTTGATTGTCGCGATGCCTGCCAATTCATCACAAAAATTTGGTTATGTAAAAAATGCAAAAGGCGAAGCGCTATTCATGTTGACCAAAGATATGAATCAAGGCAGTTATCATTGCCCGCCGCATCTTAAAAATGGTCGAGATTATACAGGGTGGCAAACTCATACAATTGAGCTTATTACTTACCCTTGTGCAATGGATGATGAAAAAGCCGTCGAGGATCGTAAAGCAGGTATGCTTTGGTTAGCGAAGTATTTCACATCGCACATTAGCCAGTTTAACCATCAAACGCTTGCGGCTACGAGTAGTGATGATGGTCAGTTTATTCTAGAAATCTCGAACGTGAATCATATTATCGCTGCTGGAAATGGTGTCGCTGCCGATTACCAAGGTCAAACAATCTCGATGACCCCGAGTGGGCAGCAGGTTACAGTTGGAGTTAGCGCTAAATTATTTGGAACGGGCGCTAATGCAGAGCTTCGGTTACTTGAATTAGCCCCTTGGTATAAAAAATCACTCAAGGATAAGTTTTTGTCATTAACTCGCGGTGAGCGGTTGGATGATGAAGAAACGGCTTCCTCAGTATTTGCTTACTTAACGTCCATCTATATTAAAACCGCTGAGTTGTCGAAAAAATTTGGTATTTATATCAACGAGTGGCAGCCAGAATCAGAAGGCATTACACCTAATGCTAATGGTTTAACGGACCCTAAAGTGAAAAATGCTTGGGAGATATTACCAAGAACTAAGCCTTCGAAAATGTTAGAGGTATTAAGTGCTAAGGATTCTCGAGTCGTGCGTAGCAAAATAACTCCAGAACTTTATTCGGTGTGTTCAAATGATCTCGCCGTTAATGTATTTCAATACTTTCAAAATGGTGGAGAAGTAGCTGGGCATGGCATCAATAACGCCACCATCGGTGATCCTAAAAGCCCACAACCAGCGATACTTTTTGAGTTTCGAACGGTTCCAAACGCGCTGCAAGGTTATTTACCCAAGGTGGAATCTACTGCAAAAACAGACACCAAGCTACTCGATGCATTTGAGGGTAAAAAACGTACATTAGTCAATAATCAAGTTGACGATGTTATCCAAAATAGTGGCGATCAATTTGATCTCTGGTACCAAAACTATCGGCAGAGTATAAACATGCCTCCAGTCAAAAATGCGAAAAAAAGCGCTTCAGCTAATCATAAAGCTGAATGGGTCAAGGCGGAAAAACCACAAGAATGGCAACGCATTACTAGCCAATAACCATCAAAATACAGGGATGTAATGATGATTAATCAATGGGTAACGCAACAAAGCGGATCTGTGTATTGGCTTGTTGGATATAAGACAATCAAGCATGCGATGCTTGAAAACGGCGGTATGAGTTTCGAAAACATGGCCGTACTATTTCATGGAGATACTTTTTCTTCAGTAATGGGCTTATCTCCGTGGCTCGTTCCAGTATCTGGGAAAGTGTTAAACCTGCCAGTCGAGATTTTGCTGCAAGGTCTATTTCTAACCAGTTCAACCCGTACTGAAGTAATGCTCGATCATTTACAAAGCTTATTGATAGCTTCACTTGATGGCGAAGAAGTGATGTTTCGTTTTTACGATCGTGATGTGATTATTCCCATACTACGAGCGATGGATGAAGCCGAGGTGAATCACTTTTTAGGCAACATCAACCAATTGATGGCGATTGATCACCATAAAGAAGACGCTCTCATTACCTTCAGTAATACCTCATGCAGTGAATTTGTGCTTCGTCACGGGACTTGGTGGAAGATGTCACCTCACCACCTAGCGCCTTTGTACAACGTAAATGTTCATGCCAACTCCTTAGAAAGACGTTGGTGGGAGCTACTGCCGCATCTTTTACAACGCCTAGAATCACCGCAGCAGACGATATTATCAGCCTTGCAATCAGCATTAGAAAAGCAAAATAGCTACGAGGTCGCAGAGCAGCATGCGTTAGTTGCGCTCGTCACTGCAACCGATACCGCGCTTGATGATTTATCCCATCCTTTACATTTAACATTGGATGAATTGAAAGAGTTAAAGGCCATTAAGGAGAGCTGGCAATGAGAAGTACAACAGGAGTTAGCCCTTTTTGTGCGCCGTGTGAAAATCGAACGCATTGGATTGAAATTATCATCCGTGATGAGTTCAATAAGCCATTTGAAGGCATCACTGGCACTATAACTGACTCTGCAAAGCATGAATTTCCCGTCGTATTAGGTGAAGCACCTATCTTGCTTAAAACGCTTGCCCCCGGCCCGGTGACGCTCACTCTCGATGCTGAACAATGGTTAAGAGAGTCTCAGGGCAAACTGAGAACACCCAATAATGAAGCCGATCCCACTTTGGATTTTGCCAAGCAATACCAAGACCATTTAGGTAATAGTGCTAGTTTTCTAAATGTAACCAGTGGCGATCTAACCGAATTAACGCCAGAACAAGCTCTACCCGTAAGACACCAAAAAGGCCAAGCGGATGCTTGTAATTTACTGACAGATAAAAGTTATGTCCTTAAAGTGAGAGGATTTAACTTTATTACCTTACGTGTAGGTATATTTTTTGATGGTACGGCCAATAATAGCTACAGTGCGCAGTGGGGGAAAACTCAGTTAGAGAATTACTATCAAACATGGAAAATGAAATACAACGTTGACTGCGACATTATTTCCAGAAAAACAGGGCGGCTTAAAAACGACATTCCTGCTACTCACTTATCGAGCGAGTGTTTTGATTATCCTAAAAAAGACAATTTTTTTATCTCTTTATTTAAAAATGATGAAGGCGAAGTAGAGACAGTGGCAGGCAGCGCTACTAATGAGCTAACTAATGTACAGAAGTTGTTTGAATTATACTCACAAGATAAATATCTCAGCGACCTAAATGTTTTTACACATGCTGAGTATGTCACTGGTATTGGCACTGGTAATAGTAAAAACATTGAACCCGCTGATGAATCTACGTTTGGGCAAGGGTTAGGGATAGGTCAGTATGGAGTCACAGCAAAAGTAACAACTGGCGTAAAGCAACTATCGGATAATATGCATATGGTTGTAAGTCAAATCTTTGCTCAGTTAGGAGATGATGTTGATGGAATAAATAAAATTCAGTTCGATGTGTTTGGTTTTAGCCGTGGAGCTGCCGCGGCAAGACACTTCATCAATGTGGTTTTGGATGGCGAGCAGGGCGAGTTTGCTCAAGCGTTTAGCAAGGCGTGCCAAAAAAGTGGCGTTCCCTTGGCGTATGGGTTTGATTGGGATGAAGCAGATGAGGCTAAAGCCAACTGTGAGATTACTTTTGCAGGCCTGTTTGATACCGTAGCTTCTGTGGTTGACCTACTCTCTTTTGATTTTTCAACTCATCATGATAACGGTGATGTTAGGTTATGGCTTGATCCTCAGCGCATTCGGCGTGCTGTTCACTTAACCGCCGATCCTAGTATTGAGTGCCGCTATAACTTCAGCCTTAACCATCTTAACTCTGTGGATTCGGCTGCGCATTTTCATGAATTTGTTCTTCCCGGAGCCCATTCCGATATTGGTGGTGGTTACCATTCACGCCTAAACTACAACAATAGTGATTATCTCTTGCCGATCTTAGAGAAGAAGTTGGTGAAGCGTGCGAGTCGCTCTTTCTCTGACCGCTGGGATAAGGATCGCGCCGAGCAATACGTGAGAAGAAAGCTGGCTGAGTATAAACAGCGTGATTTAGCCACTGGTTGGCAGGAGAGTGATTACACAGAGCCAGAAATTGAATTTATCAATCATAGTAAAAAAGAGGGCGGAAGAGTGGTTGGTCGCCTTTATATACAGCGCAAAGTGGAAGGAGAGCTCTCCCGTTTATACCTCAGATTGATGTATGGTTTAGCTGAGTTTCACGGGGTACCAATAACTGATGATAATGGTTTTTTATGGCAAGACCCAGATCGTGGTTCTTATAGAGTCATGGACTTTCCTGCACAATCGAATAATAGTTTAGCTGCTAATTTTAAGGCATTAAATCAAAAAGTACTGGATATGGCGAAGCAAGGGCAATATGCCAAGTTAGAGAGTGAGTTTGATGCAAAACGTAAACAAGAGTTGATGCAGTTAAACTTATTTCATCATTCTTCGGATGATAGTTTTGCACTCAAACCGCTTTGGGACGAAAGTCAAGGCTGCTATAAACGGTCTAGCTACTCATGTGAGAAAGGAAAATAAGTTGAATATTAAAGCAATACTTATCATTTTATCTTTGTGCTTGCTGAGTTCTTGCGCCTCTAGTGCAACATATATACCAAGAGATAAATGGCGAGTGGGTGTTGTTATGCCCTCTTTTTACCCTGTTAAAGTTACTCAGGCGTATGGGGTAAATGAAAATGAAAATTGGACATCATTGCTGCATAGTTTTACACCGCAATCTTTTAGTAATAGTGAGTTAAGTAACGCGCGTAAAAAGCTGCCTAACTATGATGGTTTTGGTCTTCCTCTTCATGCCATAAGTATAACAAGTCGATACCAAATAGGTGGTACGAATCACTTGCCAGATAGTGTTTATTTATATTGGGTTTCGCTAGTAAATACTCAATTTTATGTGACGAAATATATTGTGCCAGAGTCTATAAAGCAACTTATGGCAAAACAAGACAGCTATACTCGAGCTAATGGTTTTGTCGTCAATCCCTGCTATCGCACGGACTTTGTATTTGGGTTATTGCCAAATGGGCAAGCCAAAGTTTGGCTAAGAGGTTGTGGCGAGACCGTATATCTAGCAGAATTAGCACCAGATAAAGTCATGGATCGTGATAGCAACGGTTTTACAGCTGACACATATAAAGAGGCTTCTTATTTAGGGCGTATTCACCAACGCGCAAAAGACGCAGGTGTATCAATTGACCCGATTCCTTGGGATAAAGTGGATAAGGTGTACTCGGCTCAGGAGATTAAGCTACTCCAGAACTAGAGATTGCTTTGAATCAGAGTAGTGATCTGAACGTGTTTGATGCACTACTATAGAGGCACTGCTGACTTGAAAAGGAATGACCATGGTTACTGCTCTATATGCATCGATACTTTCAATATTATTTTTGTGGCTAGCGATTAACGTTATTAAACAGCGTCGGGCTAACCAAGTGAGATATGCCGATGGTGGAGTACCAGCACTGCAATTAGCGCGCAGCGCGCAAGGAAATGCCGCAGAATACATTCCTATTACTTTAATCCTAATGGGGTTATTGGAGTTTAATGGTGCCAGCGTATGGTGGATCCACGGGGTGGGTATTACGTTTATCGTTGGCCGAATTTTACATGCCAGAGCGATTTTAAGTGATCAACTTAAAGGGCGGATTCGTGGTATGAAGCTAACGTTCAGTGCGATGGTTATCTTGATCGTGCTGAATATTATTTACCTTCCTTTTGGCCAAGTATTGGGTTAAGAATGCTATTCATTCACGGTAGGGTGAAGTTTATCTTGATAAGTGGCCAATTCTCGGCGCAAGCCTTTAAATGTGGTAAAGGCACTGTCAGTGGACAGTTTGTTCACTAACCAGTTAGGTAGCGCACCTCCTGGATTAGCGAAGGCAATATAATCGATGTGAGTCATACCATTAGTCAGTTTTTGCAGCGTCCAATGTGCGTTGACTTGAGTGATACGGATGTATCCCGGTTGTTCAGGCAAGTAATTTAGGGCATCCACTATGTCTAAACTTAAACCATTAGGTAGCATCTCAAATTTTGAATAAGTCACCATATCTCTGTTTTTAGCTGGCCATGGTGCCGAGAATTGGGTGTAAACAATATTCTCGGTATCTGAAATTTTTTGCAGCACACGGCTATTACTCACGTTATCTATCCAGTTTGGTACATGTTCACTGTCATCTAATAGCCGCATAAAAGCGAAATAGCTGGTGGGTACGAACATTTGCGCCCGTATTTGGACTAAGCCATCGCTATGGTGTCGCGAGTAGATCGTAATGCCGTCTTCTGATTTTACCTGTAACCAATCGACCGAAGTCGCTGCCAAACTAGCAACATTGCTAAATAGTAGGCTTAAACCAACTATCCATTTCATCATGGTTCTTTCCTCATTGATGTTGTAGTACGTGGCCTTATTTTTGTCGTGTTGGTTACAAAAAGTGGGTTTAAGAACTGCACTAGCATAAAAACATAAATATATTATGTATACGTTTTGTTTTATTAGTTTTTGTTATGTTACTTAAAAGTTTGCTCAATGTTCAGGTACGGCAATGAAATCTTTAAGATGGTATGAGGTTTGGCTCTGTCTCATCCTATCATGGATTTCTATCCCCGCATGGGCAGCGCCATCCTCAATACACAATGGTCATATTATTCGTATTAGTGCTGGTGAATGGCCGCCGTTTATTGGTCAACACCTTGAAAATAATGGTTTTGTTGCTGAGATTATCCGTAAAGTATTTAAGGATGCCGGCTACGAAGTTGAGTTTCATTTTTTCCCATGGGCGAGAGCATACGCCGAAGCCAAAGCTGGACGTTATGATGCAACTGCTATTTGGATGTTTAACCAAGAGCGGACGGTAGATTTTTATTATAGCGAAGCGGTGAGCGATGAACGCTTCGTGTTTTTTCACCATAAAGAAACTGACTTTCACTGGGAAAGCCTCTATGATCTTAAGGGGTTACATTTAGGAGGTGGCATTGCCTACAGCTATGGTGCCGAGTTAGACAGATTGTTAGAAACGCAGCAAATAAAAATGTCTCGAGTCAATGATCCAAAACAGAACTTCGAACGGCTGGCGAAAAAGCGGATTGATCTCATGCCAGAAGAAATTCATATTGGTTATTACACTCTGGATAAATACTTACCACAATGGCGAGAAATGATCACGCACCATTCCAAACCTTTTCTCATCAATAATAACTATCTGTTGTTCCCTAAAATGGGTGAACGAAGTGAACAATTGTTGACGCTATTTAATCATGGACTGAAAGAAAGTGATGTCTCCATGGTGGAATGATTCGCTCTTTTTTGAATAGCCCTTCCTTCTTACCTTTCCGCAGTGAATTAAAAGGCGGTTAGATTAAGTTCAGAGACGCGAGCAGGAAGATGCCTAGTGTACAAGTAAACAGTGAAAATACGGTCGTCAATGCAATGATGTTGGCCGCTAAGGTTGCATTTCCTCCCATTGCTCTAGCCATAACATAACTGGCCGCAGCGGTAGGGGATGCACTCATTAAAAAGACTAGCCCTAGATCTAACCCGCGAAAGCCAAAAAGTAACGCACCCGATGTGATCAATATCGGGGCGAGAATCAGCTTATGGGCAGTGGCAAACCAAGCCGGTGATTTGTCGCTTCTGAGTGAACCTATATTGAGTGAGCCGCCAGTACACAGTAGTGCTAATGGTAGTGTCATATTAGCAAAATATTGGCCAGCATCAGTGACCATTTTCGGGATTGGAAGGGATAAGGAATAGCATAAAACACCGAGCAGAATACCAATAATTAGTGGGTTTTTGGTGAGTGTTTTGGCAATCACTCCAGCGGCTTTGAGCCCGGAACTTTCCCCTTTTGGCGTGAGTGTTATCACCGCTTGAATATTATAAAGGATAGTGGTTGCGGCAACGTACATCGCCGCTAATGCTAGCCCTGGTTCGCCATAAGTATTTGCGACATAAGCCAAAGCGATAATGGCGGTATTTGCACGAAACCCGCCTTGGATGATCACGCCGTGATCCAGATGTTGTGGGAACGCTTTTTTGGTGAAAAACGTCGTGAAAAGAAAAAATAGGAAATTAGCGAGTAGTCCATAGCCGATCAGTGCTGCACTGGAAGAAAAATCGTGCTGTGATTTGACGATGCTAAGAAATAGCATGGCTGGTAAGGTAACTTGGAATACGATGCGTGACGCGACATCGATGAAATTGTCGTTGATAACCCCCGTTCGCTTCAGTACAACGCCCAGTACTAACATCAAACAGATAGGCCCTGTAATTGAGGCCGAAAACAAAAGTTGTTCGATAATCGTTGTCATATCAATCCATTGAAGTTGCTCATAGCGTTGCTATTCTTCCACAGTTCCTCATTTTGCAAAATCAAATTTGCAAAAAAGAACGAACGTGCTAAAAATAGCATGGTATGAATTGAGAGTCGGCATAATATGAGCAAAGGTAGAATTACAAGAGAAAATGTACTGAACAAAGCGTTCGAATTAGCCAGTGAAAACGGTTTGGAAAGTCTCACTATCGGTGAGTTGGCAAAACAGTGCGGTTTATCAAAAAGTGGTTTGTTTGCGCATTTTAATGCTAAAGAAAATTTGCAAATTGCAGTATTAGAGCATGCCCATTCTGTGTTTACTGAGCGTGTTATTACGCCGGCTCGCCTGATTGGCGACGAGAATATCGAAGCTAAATTGCGAGTGTTGTTAGAGCACTGGTTAGGTTGGAATCATTCATTCCAAGGCAGTTGTATGTTTTTAGATGCGTGGAAAGATGCCGCAACTTGTGATTGTGCAATTCAAAAAGTACTTAAAAAAACCATCGCGACTTGGATTCATTACTTGCAAATTCAAATTCAAAAAGGGGTTGATAGCGCACAGTTTCATCCGAAATTGGATGTAAAGCAGGCTGCTTATGAATTGTATGGACTCTATTTAAGTGCTCATCTGTTCTACTCGATCTACGGCCAAATGGAAAGTTATCAACATTTTTGGAAAGGCGTGGACGATTTAATGTCTCGATGGCGAAATATAGTGAAGCAGCAATGTTAGCTAATTCTCGCTTTTCACAGCGAGAAGAACGAATCCGCAACAGCGAAAATGCACTTTTATTTAACAAAATAAAATGCTTAGCAAAATAAAAATTTTTAATTAGAAATAGTACGAACGTTCTATTTTATCGAGAGGAAGGGCAACTCAGTGAGTGAAAAAATCTATTTCAGCACCTCAAACACATTCAGTGTGAAACGTACATTGGTCAATATGAGCACTCGTCTTCATCACACGCTCGCACCGTCACATGCCAAAAAAGTTGCACGAAATGTATTGTTGACTCCGGCAAGAAGTAAGCCTCAAAATCAGCCGCCAATTGGCCTGAAAACTGGCCGTGTAATGTGCGTCGAAGGGGCTCTGACGACTTATCAACTCGGAAGTGGTCCCATTTGGTTATTGACCCATGGTTGGTCTGGCACGGCAAGTCAGTTTTATCCACTGATGGAGCATATTGCGGCACGTGGTTATACGGCATTAGCTTATGATCACCCAGCACATGGTCAAAGCGAGGGAGTGTATGGTCACATTCCTGCGTTTGTTGGAGGGTTGGAAGCGATACTCGATAGTATTGACAATGTTGCTGGTATCGTTGGACACAGTATGGGGACGGCCGCCGCATTAGAATGCCGACATCATAAAATTGAGCATTGTCCAATGCTATTGGTCGCGCCCGTGCTGGATTATTTGGATAACTTATTCAGCAGTGTGGCAAGGTCTGGCTATTCGATGCGCTTATTTGAGGCCGTTGTTGCGGAAGTTGCCGATCAATATCGTTATCCCATTCAATCTATCGATCCTTACCATAAGCTTGCTCAGCGTCAATCTCGCAGCGTCATTGTTCACGATGAGAATGATAAGTTCACCAAATATTCTGTGTCAAAGCGAGCGGCAGAAGAAATCGAGAAAGTGTCACTTATTACCACCCAAAACCAAGGACATGGACGTGTGATGAAAGGTGAACAAGTTAAGTACGGATTTGATTTGTTGGCAGGAATACCATGCTAAGGTGTTCGTTTTAAGCTCATTTGAAGCCGTAATTGGATGGGTGTAATTTAACCAATAGTTTTCCATTTATTTCAAAGTGTTAAATTGTTAACCATAGTCTTGATAAGGTTAACAATTTCGCAATAATTATTATCTCCTTGTTTGAATATGTGTGATCATATTGTTGCCAGTAGGCCCTCATAAGGAAAAATAATAATGAATAGAAATGATAGTGTCCCTTTACCCTCCAACACCCGAGAATGGTTTTTTAACCGTAACAGCCTTATCATCCTAGCCGATATTGTCCTGTTTTTTGTCCTGTACAATGCCTTGCCTGTTGATTCTAATGTCGCTTTGGGCATTAGTATGCTGGCATTTATTGCTGTGCTGTGGTTAACGGAAGCTTTACATGTCACGGTCACAGCCATTCTTGTGCCTATCATGGCCATCGTTTTTGGTGTTTTTAACACCCAAACGGCGCTCAATAACTTTGCTAACTCGATTATCTTCCTATTTTTAGGTGGATTCGCATTGGCTGCTGCTATGCATCGGCAGGGTCTGGACAAAGTTATTGCCGATAAAGTTCTTATCATGGCGCGCGGAAAAATGAGCGTTGCGGTATTCATGTTGTTTGGTGTGACTGCCGCGCTTTCAATGTGGATCAGTAACACCGCCACCGCTGCGATGATGCTACCGCTGGTGCTTGGTGTACTCAGCAAAGTGGATAAAGACCGTGGTCATTCGACCTATGTTTTTGTGCTGTTAGGTATTGCTTACAGCGCCAGTATTGGTGGTATCGCAACCATCGTAGGAAGCCCTCCTAACGCGATTGCCGCGGCTGAGGTTGGTCTTTCATTTACAGATTGGATGAAATTTGGTGCTCCAACGGCGGCGATTATGCTGCCCATTGCGATTACTATTTTATATTTCGCATTAAAACCGGATCTTAATGGAGAGTTCGAGCTCAATTATGAACCTGTTACTTGGGATAAAGGTAAAGTCGTCACGCTTGGTATTTTCGCATTAACGGTTTTTTGTTGGATATTTAGCAAACCAGTCAATGCCATGCTGGGTGGTTTTGCGAGCTTTGATACTCTGGTTGCGCTGGGTGCGATTGTTTTGGTCAATTTTGCCCGAGTGGTGCACTGGAAAGATGTAGAAAAAACGGCAGATTGGGGGGTATTACTGCTGTTTGGCGGCGGTATTTGCTTGAGCAACGTACTTAAGCAAACGGGAACCAGCGTTTTCCTAGCCAATGAACTAAGTGCCCTGATCTCTCATTTAGGTCTGTTCTTTATTGTATTCGTGATTGCTGTTTTCGTGGTGTTCCTAACGGAATTCGCGAGTAATACAGCCAGTGCAGCGCTGCTTATTCCGGTGTTTGCCAGTGTTGCTGAAGCCTTTGGTATCTCACCCGTGATTCTATCTGTATTGATTGCTATTGCGGCTTCTTGTGCATTTATGTTGCCCGTTGCGACGCCACCCAATGCGATAGTGTTTGCCTCTGGACACATTAAGCAAAGTGAGATGATGCGAGTGGGTATGATGTTAAATATTGCTTGTATTGGCTTGCTGACCATGATTGCGATGCTGTTCTGGTAAGCTAAGCACAAACTACTTCAATACTAATGAGCTCTCAATTCAGAGAGCTCATATTGAGATGTTATTACTGTTGGTTAACGAATTCTTTAAAGCGTGCTTTCGTTTTCTCATCAGCCTTGTTGTACCAAAAATGCAGCATTTCTTCGGCGGCGTTTTGTACATTTCCTGACTGAGCTAGTTCATTTTGCAGCATAGCAACATCCGTCATTCCAATAGCTGCAATACCCCCTGCGCGATTATAGTCATTTGCTTCACGGATATAGTCACGGCCTACTTGATACCCTTCTTTAAGAAGGCGATCTTGCTTTATCTCTAGTGTTTGGCCTGCTTGGTCAATCAGTGACCATTGCATTGTTTTAATCTCTTTCTCTGCTCGATGTGCATCACGGTATTCAGGCATGGCAAAATTCAGTTTTGCATCCTTTGCGGTGAATGTGGCAATGACTGCATCGCTTTCGATAATCACGCGGTCATTCCCTTGCGTAAAATAAGGCGCGTATTTGAAGACGATTTGTTGTTCACCATCGGCCAGCTCAAGGCTTTTCGCTGAGGAAAATAGGCTGCCAGAAGTTTCGGGCTTCTGACCATTCACCGCTAATAAGTTAATGGTGTCTGGAATTTCAAGAGTGATATTAGCCAATACAGAGGCACTAAAGATCATGGTTAATGTACATAAAGCCAGTTTAATTAGGTTCATTATTTTATCCTTGCAAGCAATAGAGTAGAGGTTGCCGATAGTTGGTTGTAAAAGCAAGTTCTCAACGGCATAAGTGACTAATTTTCATTGAAATGTAACATCTTTAGTGCGAGGCATGCGTCATGCATTCGTCAATATTATCAGATCGTTAGTCACGTGATAATGTCATTCTCTTAATTTTAAATTATGCCATTTAGTCTTCTTCAAAGGCCTTAATTAGCGTAAAAAATTAAATTTACCTGCTTTGCTTTGTCAAAATTCTGAATTCCTGACTCAGAATTGCTTTTAAGATGTAACACGGTGAATCCCCATAACAAAATTTTAACGATGACTCGAAAAGCGTTTTTATTTTTTTGCTAAAAAAAATAAGTCTTGTAAATACTGAAATGGATGTTCTTCAATGCCTTATCAGAAGAGCAGCTTGCTTAAATGTAAGTGAAACATTCAGAAATGAGAGATATTAGGTATGAATCGTATTACTTTGTGCGCCGCAAGTATTGCAATGGCTCTTTCGGGCACGGCAATGGCAGCACCAGCAACCCCTAGCGTCGATGTCTATGGGTCGAATAATCTACAGTTTTCTAAAGTTGAATTAGCCATGGAAAGCACGGCTGGTTATAACCAAATGGTCAAATATTATGACCAAGCGCCGATTGCCGTTAAGTTTAACCAATGGAGTGGTACAACGGGCAACACGTATAAAATCTATTTTGATGGCGCACAGGTCGCGACAGGCCCAATCACTGGCAGCCAAACCACCGCAAACTTCAGTTATGCACAAGGTGGTGTTTACCAAATGACAATCGAAGCTTGCGACGCGACAGGTTGCAGCAAAAGTGCACCCGTTGAGATAACAATTGCCGATACCGATGGCTCACATCTCAAACCTTTGGTGATGAATATTGATCCCAATAACAAGACTTACACGACCGATAAAGATACGGTGGTTGGAACCTACTTTGTTGAGTGGGGCATCTATGACCGGAAATATACGGTAGATAACATCCCGGCTGATAATCTGACGCATATTCTATACGGCTTCATTCCAATTTGTGGCCCTAACGAATCATTGAAATCCGTCGGTGGAAACAGCTACAACGCGTTGATGACCGCATGTAATGGGGTGGATGACTACGAAGTGGTGATTCATGATCCTTGGGCGGCGTATCAAAAGAGTTTCCCGCAAGCGGGTCACCAATATAGCTCCCCGATTAAGGGTAACTACGCCATGTTGATGGCGCTCAAACAGCGTAATCCGGATCTGAAAATTATCCCTTCTATCGGTGGCTGGACACTCTCTGACCCATTTTTTGATTTTACCACCAAAGCCAACCGCGATACTTTTGTAGCCTCAGTGAAGAAATTCCTAACCACGTGGAAATTCTACGACGGCGTGGATATCGACTGGGAATTTCCAGGAGGCGGTGGCCAAGCGGCGGATCGCGGTGACCCCATCAATGATGGCCCGGCGTACATTGCGTTAATGCGTGAACTGCGCGCCATGCTTGATGAATTGCAAGCTGAAAATGGCCGCACTTATGAGCTCACATCAGCGATTGGTGTTGGTCATGACAAGATTGAAGATGTTAATTACGGCGAAGCCATTCAATATATGGATTACATCTTTGCCATGACTTATGATTTTTATGGCGGTTGGAATAACGTATTAGGCCACCAAACCGCGCTTTATTGTGGTTCATTCATGCGCCCTGGTCAGTGTGACGGAAAAGGTGTGGATGAAAATGGCGAACCTTATAAAGGCCCTGCCTATACGGCGGATAACGGTATCCAGTTACTGCTAGCACAGGGTGTCCCTGCTAATAAGTTAGTCTTAGGTGCGGCCATGTATGGCCGTGGCTGGGAAGGGGTAATGCCGGCTTCATTAAGTGATCCAACCGATCCGATGACAGGGGTAGGTAACGGAAAATTGAAAGGCACTTCCGCGCAAGGCGTGTGGGAAGCGGGCGTGATTGACTATAAAGGCATCAAATCATTCATGTTAGGGGCTAATAATACCGGTATTAATGGCTTTGAATATGGATACGATGCACAAGCTGAAGCACCTTGGATTTGGAATCGTACAACGGGCCAACTGGTTACTTTTGACGATAACCGTTCAATCAAAGCCAAAGGCGCCTATGCTCGAAACCTTGGTTTGGCCGGGTTGTTCTCTTGGGAGATTGACGCTGATAATGGTGACATCCTAAATGCGATGCATGAAAGCTTAGCAGGAGGAGGCACTACACCCCCCGCGAACCGCGTGCCCACTGCAAATGCAGGTGTTGATCAATCGGTGGTTGGTCCGGTGAGTGTTGTTCTTGATGGCGGTGCATCAAAAGACAGTGATGGCACTATTGTCAGTTACGTGTGGCAGCAAACGGCGGGCACAGCAGTGAGCTTAGTAAACGCTAATTCTGCACGAGCCAGTTTTGACGCGGCCGAAGTGGTACAAGTACAAACGCTGACGTTCAAGTTGACGGTCACAGATAACAAAGGCGCAACGGCTTCTGATGTTGTGACTGTAACGGTCAAACCTAAAGCAACTGAGCCTGTGAACACGCCACCAGTGGCGGTGATTACTGCGCCAAGCAATGCCAGTGCTGGTGAGGTTGTGGTGGTGGACGCTTCCGCTTCAAGTGACGTCGATCAAGACACCTTAACTTTCGCATGGGATGTACCTGCAGGCCTAAATGCAACCATTCAAGGTGCGAGTGTTTCGTTTGTTGCTCCTGAGTATACCCAAGACACCACGCTAAGCTTCACTGTAACTGTCAGTGATGGTAAAGCGGCGGCCTCTGCAAGTGCATCGGTTATCGTGGCGAAGAAAGATTCTGGTGGTGGTGACACTTGCAGTAACTTGTGGGATAAATCAGCGGTTTATACTGGCGGTCAACAAGTTTCTTGGGCAGGTAAAGTATGGGAAGCCAAGTGGTGGACAACTGGCGAAAACCCATCGACTACTGGTGTGTGGGGAGTATGGAAAGAGATTGGTCCTGCGAGTTGCCCAACAAGCTGATTGCTTTAATAAACCAGTTACCTCAATAAGCTAACGGGTTTTAATAAACTTTTTATCGCAAACAATGACTTCAAGCCTCGTTCTAACACGAGGCTTTTTTGTGCGTTTTTCTATGTTTTTTCATTCATCACTTGCAATTCAATATTTTTGCTTTAGTGTTATATATGTGTATAACACTATATCGGTATAAAATTGTGACAGATTGGCAAGATAACCAACCCATATTCCGTCAGCTAGCCGACAAAATTACCGAGCAGATCCTACAAGGTATTTGGCTAGAAGATAGTGCGTTGCCTTCGGTAAGAACCGTTTCGGCAGATATGAAAATCAATCACTTAACTGTCATGAAAGGCTATCAACTGCTTGTTGACGAAGGCATTGTTGAAAAAAGACGAGGTCAAGGTATGTATGTCGCGAAAGGAGCGCTAGCGCAATTACAGGCGAAACAAAAGCAGCACTTTTTAGAGCAACAGATCCCAGAAATTGCACAAACACTCAAGCTATTGGCGATGCCGCTTGAGGATTTTATCAACCAACTACAACAGCATATTGAAGGTGACCAATGAATCCATTAGTCGAAGTCAACGGTGTATCTAAAAAGTACGCAAAGCATGCCGAGTCGGAAGCTCTGCAGAATGTGAGCTTTAAGCTCTACGCAGGACAGGTGCTCGGTTTGCTCGGACATAATGGTGCGGGCAAGTCGACCTTAATTAAGTCGTTGCTCGGTGCTCACCATTATCAAGGTGACATTTTGATCCAGGGCTTAAATCCGATTACGGAACATGCGCAAGTGATGGCGCATCTTTCCTACATTTCAGACGTCAATGTGTTGCCAGATTGGATGACGGTTAAACAAATTTTGCGTTATACGTCAGGCGTGCATCCCAGCTTCTCGTTAGACAAGGCCACGCAAGTCCTTACACAAACCAACATTCGTTTATCAAGTAAAATTCGTACCTTATCAAAAGGGATGAAAGTACAACTGCATTTAGCCATTGTGATTGCCACCGATACCAAAGTGCTGATTTTGGATGAGCCAACTCTTGGTTTGGACCTAATCTACCGTGATACCTTCTATCGTCACTTACTCGAATGGTTTCATGATGGTGAGCGTGCCTTGATTATTGCTAGTCATGAAGTATCGGAAATTGAACATTTGCTAACGGATGTGCTGATCTTGAAGCAAGGTAAGGTCGTGCTGCAAGACTCAATGGAGGCGATTACACAAGGGTATTTTGTTCTAGAGGCCAGTAACGCACATCAAGACGTTATCCAAACCTATCGTCCTTTGGCATCTCAGCCAAGCTTGGGAACAACAAAGTGGTTGTTGACTTCAGAACACCGTCAAGCCGTTGAAGGGCTTGGTTCTATTTACAGTGTAAAACTTGCTGAACTATTTCTTGCCTTGCAGAAGGAGAACGCATAATGCACCCCAGTATTTATATGCTTGAAAAAGAGCTGATTGAAAACAAAAATGTTACGCGTATTCCTTTGTTTCTATTGGTATGCGGAACCCTATTGTTCATCAGTTTGTTAATGAACAATACACTGCAACACAACCTGTTTTTTGAGATGGAATTTGGTGGTGACATCAGTGATGTCCATATCGAATTTGTGGATGATTTCAACACCTTTATCATCATGCTTGTTGGTTTTATTTCGCTAATGCTCAGTTCACTCTATTTCCCCAGAACATTCCGCAAGGAGCGTAAAGAGGGAAGCTCTATGTTCTGGCGCAGCATGCCAGTGACGAACAATATGACCCACATAGTGAAACTGGGGTTTGGCTTATTTGTAATCCCTGTGGTCTGTTCCGTGTTAATCATTTGTGCGGACGTTCTGCTGTGGGGGCTTAACTTAGCGACAGAAAACCGTTTAGCCCTACTATTTGAACAACGTTCTCTAGGATATGCCCTTCAACACTGGTTGAATTACCTCAGTATCATGTGGGTGATTGCTGTGACGATGCTGCCATTAGCCTGCTTTACTTTAGTTATTTCACAGATATTTAATTCGCCGATCCTTGTGATGTTCGTGGGCGGTTTCGCGCTTAAATGGATCTCGATTGTTATGCTGAATTCTGACATTGTAGGGGAGTTTTACCACGCGATTTTCAACTTGCCGTTGCAGTTAATGACTTCTTCAAACATGTTCACGGCTTTTGAAGGTGCTGGTTGGGGTAATTTATTTGTGTATATCATGATTGGTATCGCCAGTTACTGGATTAGCCACAAGCTCTATAGTACTGATGAACTTTCATTGAAGTCACTGTTGACCCGATAAGTTTCTGGTTAAGCTTAATCAAAAAGAGAGCGTTTGTTCTCTTTTTTTCGCCTACTTCCTGCGGTTACTATGGTGAGGATAGAAAAGGTTAGACCAGAAAAATTCACTCAAAATTAGAAGTTAGTTCCAAAGTGATGAGTAATCAACTCTCTGACTCACATGATATAAATGTGTTAAATGCACTATGCTATTTTGTAGTCCTTTGTGAGCAATGACAAAGACGTGGACTGCTTCAAGTTTTATTTCGAGGCTTGAAATTATAATGTCCAATTGATCGAGAATTCTATCGGTTTGAGTTAAATTACTATTACAAATAGGTCTACCTATGTTTAAAAAAATGTCGTTAAAAAATAAACTGGCGATTTCAGCCAGCGCTGCCATTATTCTTGGGGGATTACTCGTTGAAGCATTGTCGTATCGAGCTGCACTGGAGCGATTAGATATTGATGTTGAACAACGATTACAAAGTACCACCGCTTCTTATAATCAGTATGTGACGGACTGGTTACTGTCGAAAGAGCGTGCTTTAACCTCGCTGTCGCAAGATGCCGAGAAACAAGCCATCGTGACACATTTAAAACAAGTTCGAGATTCTGCAGCGTTTGACAACGTATTTCTTGCTTACCCCGACGGTTCGCAAAACAACGCTAATGGTGTCATCTTGCCGCCGGGGAACGATGATCCGCGCAAATGGGGCTGGTATACAAACGCTAAAGCAAACCCATCAAAAGTGTTTATGGATAACCCAACCGTTGCTGCGGCAACGGGCGCTAATGTGGTTTCATTAGGTAAGGCACTGAATTTAAATGGCCAACAAGTCGTTTTAGGCGCCGACGTAGAAATTACTGACATCCTCAACAGCATGAAGCAAGTTATTTTGCCGGGTGAGGGATATATGTTTATTGCTAACGATAAAGGCAATATTTTTACCCATAGTGATACTAAGCTGCTCAATAAAAGTGTTTCTGATCTGGGTTTAAATTTCGCTGATATCCGCCAAGCGATTGCGAAAAGCAGCGATTTATTGGTGGATATTCGAGGTGAGGAGTATGTTCTCTACGCTCGAAGCATCAACGGAACGAATCTCAGTACTGTTGTGGTCATCAATCACGATTCGCTCATCGCACCTTTATCTGAAGCTACCTTCAGCCAGCTCATTGTTACTGCCGTTGTGGTCATACTCTGTACTCTGCTGTTCAACTTATTGTGTAATATTTTGTTCCGTCCTTTGAATAATGTTTCTCAAGCGTTGGCACAAATTGCAAACGGTAGTGGTGACTTAACCCAACGTATTGAAGTAGAGAACAGCGATGAAGTAGGTGAATTGGCCAGAAACTTCAATACCTTTGTGGAAAGTTTACAACAACTTATTGGCCATATTCGTCACCAGTCTCATCAATTGGAAGCGCAATCAGAACATGGCGCGCATCGCGCTAATCAATCGGCATCAGAGCTTAGTCACCAGCAGCAAGAAATTGTGATGGTCGCTACTGCGGTCACTGAAATGGCGTCGGCAACGCAAGAGATAGCCTCTCACGCAGAGCAAACGGCAAAAGCGGCGCAAGACTCGGCAACCAGCACCAACAATGGACATGCCTTGGTGATTCATACCAAAGGCTCGATCAATAACTTGGCAAAATCAGTGAGTGAGGCCAGTGGCGTGATTGCCGCACTAAACCAACACGCGCAAGAGATTTCGACCGTACTGGCAACCATTCAAGGCATTGCAGAACAAACCAACTTACTTGCGCTGAATGCGGCTATTGAAGCTGCGCGAGCCGGTGAGCAAGGCCGAGGTTTCGCCGTGGTAGCAGACGAAGTTCGTGTGCTTTCTCAGCGCACCCATACTTCTACCGAAGAGATAAAATCAACCATTGATACCCTGCAAGAAACCACTAAACGTGCGGTATCGTTGATGCAAAGCAGCTCAACGCTCGCTGAGAACTCAGTGGAAGATGCCGATAAAGCATCCGGTGCGCTTGAAGAAATTAAAGCAGCGGTTGCCTTGATCAGTGATATGGCGACGCAAATTGCGACGGCAGCCGAAGAGCAAACGCATGTGACTAGTGAAATTACACAAAATGTTACTTCTATCAAGGATGTGACGGAGCAACTGGTCATTGGTGCAGAAGATAGCTTGAGCCAATCCAATGAACTCAAGCAGCAAGCGGAAGAGCTGAGTGCAAAAGTGGCGACATTTAAATTAGCGTAACGGTTGTTTCTTTCTTATTCAAAAGGCTCTGCGGAGCCTTTTTTTGATCAGATTGTTATGTTTTCTCACTTGGTGAGAAAGCAAGTCTGTTATTAATCTTAAATTCTCGATATATAAGAATCATAGTTGAGGCGTGGAATAAATGAGGCTAAAAAGAAAACATGAACGAAACGAAATTATCGGCCAGCCAAGTTAATGAAAAGTCACTGCAATTATTGATGCAAGTGGCGGTAAATGAAGAGCCAGTATCAGCGAAAACCTTGAGCGAACAATTGCAAGTTCCGCTGAGTAGTTTGTACCGACATCTGAAGATTTTGAAAGAGTGGAACTTGATCGAAGAGAGCCCACACGACAAAACGTTGATCATCGGTTCGGCGGCTCTACTTTTAATGCGCAGTTATGAAACGAGTCAACACAATTTAGATGCAGTCGATGCGGTGTTAAGTCGATTACAGAAACAGACAGGCGAAATGGCGGCATACATGGTTCCGGTGGGATACCGAGCCTTGTGCGTTAGCCAAAAAGAAAGTATGCAGGCACTTCGATGCAGCTTCGTCCAGGGTCAAAGTCAACCCCTGCTTCGAGGTGCCTCATCTAAAGTGATGTTGGCGTATTTACCCGCTCCGCGCTGTGAAAAAATTCTTCGTTATTTTGGTGAAGACCACCAAATGGAAAAATGGCAGACAGAGTTGGAAAAAATACGTCGTAATGGGTACGCCGTGAGTACGTCAGAGATTGATCCTGGTGTTTCCGGAATTAGTGCCCCTGTAATGAAAGGGAGTAAGTTGATCGGCGCAATTTCAGTGATGGCTCCAGCCCATCGTGTTGAAACCAACAAGCAGCGGATCATTTTACATGTATTACAGGCAGCAAGAGCGTTGCCACCAGAAAGGTAATTCATAATGCTAAGTTTATTCAAACGCTACCGTATGAGTCGTACACAGAGCCAACCCGCTTATCCATTCACGTTCATGACACTCTGTGAACAGATAAAGCCAATGTCTCAAGTAGAGTTTGAATTTGCTCAGCAGAGCCTTGAATTTGCATCAGATTGGCTCTATCAGAGTCAATCCACGCCTTGTTACTCTGATGCGGGACATATAGTCGTCAAAGATAAAAATGCCACCCGTTTTCAAGATACCTTGAGTCATCAATTAGCACTGAGCTCAGTGCCCGTCGTACTAGCGAATTGTCACGAAATGCTGCTCAATGCATTACCAGTGATGGCTTTTGAGAATGACGAAGTTGGTATTGTGAGTATCGGACATCATTTTGAGCTGAAACAAACGCTGGACCTACAAGTTGGCTCTGCATTTCATTTTGCACTCTCTCGCTATAACAATACGCGCCTATTTTGTATTGGAATTGATGAAATGCATCAATCCAACCAAGTGTGGGAGTATGCAGAAGATTTAGGCTGTGATTGGTTAACGCTGAATGAGTGCAGTTTTCGTCATCGTAATCAACTAAAAAGCCAATTAGGTCACTACATAGAGCATTGTGATCAACTGATCGTGACGATTGATTTAGCCTCTTTAGTTCCGGGAGTGGGGGTTGATGAGAACAACGCGTTAGATAACCAAATGGTATTAAGAACGTTAAGGCAATGTGCGCTTTCGGGCAAGGTAAAGCTTATCCAACTGGTGGGGGCGAAGGATAAATTGATTTATTCTAAGCAGACCAAAGAAATTTTAGATGAGCTATGTGCTTTATCGCCAGATGTAATCCACGCTGCGTAGTGGCACTGTCACCGTTAAGCAATGTAAATTTAACTTATTTGTCACGATAGACCGCTAAGCTGCTTGCAAAATCCAATAACAAGACAAGTAAAGTCAAGGAGCAAACATGTGGAAGCGTGAAGAGCAAGAGTCTCAATTTAGTGAAATGATCGAAGCGAGGCTCTCTCGTCGTCGTTTTATGGCGGGTAGTGCGGCAGTCAGTGCAGGCGCGTTTTTATCTTTAAATCCAGTTGCTAAGGCTGTGGCGGCAAAGTCGAGCTCTTCACTGCTCAACTTTGAAGCCATTCCTGTCTCAACGGCAGATGCCATCGTTGTTCCTAAAGGGTATAAAGCGACTCCGTTGATTTCATGGGGTGACCCCATTTCTGTTGATGCTCCTGAGTTTGACCAAAGTGGTAAACAAGATTCACGAGCACAAGAGCTTCAATTTGGTGATAACACTGATGGCATGAGCTTCTTCCCAATTTCGGATGATCGCGGTGTACTTGCGATTAATAATGAATACACCAACTACGAATACTTGTTTGATCACAAAGGTAAATCGATGACAGCAGATGATGTGCGTAAAGCGCAAGCTGCGGTCGGCGTTACTGTCGTCGAAGTGATGAACAAAAATGGCCAGTGGACGGTTGACCGCGCAGGGAAGCGTAACCGTCGTATCACGGCAAACACACCAATGCTGCTCACTGGGCCAGCTGCAGGCCATACGCTAATGAAAACCGCCACTGATCCTAAGGGCTTAAATCCACTGGGAACTTTTAACAATTGTGCGAATGGTCAAACGCCGTGGGGGACATACTTAACGTGTGAGGAGAACTTTGATGATTTCTTTGGTAGTAACCAAGATGGCGTGAAGTTAACGGCTGATCATAAGCGTTATGGTATTGAAGCCAAACCCAGTGACTATCAATGGCACCAACATGATGAGCGTTTTGACGTTGCGAAAAATCCCAATGAGCCAAACCGCTTTGGTTGGGTGGTGGAAATTGATCCGAACGATCCAACATCGACGCCACTTAAACGCACGGCGTTAGGCCGTTTCAAACATGAAAATGCGGCGCTTACTCTCAACAAAGACGGCCATGCTGTGGTCTATCTGGGGGATGATGAACGCGGTGAACATCTATACAAATTCGTTTCAAAAAATCGCTACCAAGTTGGTAACGATGCGGCGAATCGCAATTTATTAGAAGAAGGAACCCTCTTTGTCGCTAAGTTTGATATGAATGAGAAAGAACTGAAAGGTTCGGGAAAATGGCTTGAACTGACCTTTGGTAAAAATGGTTTAACGCCAGAAAATGGCTTTAAGGACCAAGCAGAAGTGATGATTTTTGCTCGCCGCGCAGCGACTCAAGTGGGTGCTACGACAATGGATCGTCCTGAATGGGTTGCGATTCACCCTGATAATAAGCACGTGTTCTGTACACTGACCAACAATAAAAACCGAGGTAAAGAGGGGCAACCTGTTGGTGGTCCTAACCCTCGCGCTAAGAATAACTATGGCCAGATTCTGCGCTGGATGCCAGCCAATGAGGATCACACTAGCACTGTGTTTGCATGGGATCTGTACTTGATTGCGGGCAACCCAACGGTACATAAAGGCGATCTCTATGCGGGCAGCGACAATATCTCAGCAGACAACATGTTCAACAGCCCAGATGGTATCGGCTTTGACAAAGCGGGTCGCTTGTGGATTCAAACCGATGGCAACTATTCCAACAAAGGGGATTTTGCCGGGCAAGGCAACAACCAAATGTTGTGTGGGGATCCAATTACTGGTGAAGTCAAACGTTTCCTAACTGGGCCGATTGCTTGTGAAATAACCGGGTTAACTTTTTCACCGGATCAAAAAACCATGTTTGTTGGCGTTCAACACCCTGGGGAAGATGAAGCGCCATCGCATTTCCCATACGGCGGAACCACCAAGCCGCGTTCGACCATTATGATGATCACTCGTGAAGACGGCGGGGTGATTGGCGCATAAGCCCTGATCATTTTCCGCTGAAGGGAGCTGCGGCTCCCTTTTTAACATTCCTGCTGTCGGTCAACGCTGTTACCATCATCCATTCACGGTCTTGGAGCCTCCTATCTTGCACGAAAGAAGACGTTGTTTCGCTTAGGCAGGACATGGTCTGGTTTGCCTTTCCTACACGTTATGTATGAATTCTTTGTGTCAGGAAAATAAGTAAAAAAGGTGAGATCGGGGCGATTATTTTCCCTCAAATTGACAATTGCTTGATACGTTCTTTGCGTGTCGTCCGTTATTATGCTGATCTTCAATAATCCAGCGGTGTCTATTGAGCGTGAAAAAGCAAATCCAAATGAAAAAATCGGGCTTAGTACTCTTAGCCTTGTTCTCGTTGCTGTTAGTTCCCATCTCATTGGTTGGGTCTTCGATTGATTTGACCACGCCAGTGAGCGAGGGCGTCGGTGCATTTTTTACCTATTTAACCGATTCGGCTGGTTGGCAAGGTTTTGGCTTTACCTTTGCTTTGTTGGCTTTTTTGGCAACACGGACAGCGACTTCCCGCATTGAACTGCTTAACCGCATTATTCAAATTGGCTTGTTATTGGTGATTGGTATGGCTGCCAAAACGGGTTTAAAACATCTGACAGAGAGCCCGCGCCCGTACACTGAATTGATGACGCATCAACTGCTTATTCCAAACCCTGCGCATTTTTATAAATTGAGTGAATTACAAAAAGAAAGTGTGATGACCGACATCGCAACCCAAGTCAGTGACTGGCGCTTACGTCATTGGCAGGGTGAAAAGGACTATTCATTTCCTTCTGGCCATACGATCTTCGCTGCTATTTGTCTGGCTTTCTTTGGTGGTCTGTTTATTGAACAAAAGCGCTATTTTTTTGCGGCGGGTCTACTGCTTTGGGCCTGTGGGATTGCCTTTAGCCGCTTATGGTTAGGGATGCATCGTCCGGTTGATTTATACGGCTCCTTGCTGTTTGTCAGCATGATTTACCTTGTGATACCCAAAGTGTACCCCTTAGATCACCCTAAATTAAAACCACTATTAACGCGTCTTCATCTCTGTTAACGGGTCACGAGTCATCATAAAAAAGCCAGCACATTTAAACGTACTGGCTTTTTTGTAATCACATTTTACCATCACATAAGTAACGGCAATCAGGCAAAGAAGGAGGAAGCCATACCAATCAAACCACCGAATACTCCGCCCCAAACAACCAACCAGCCAAGGTGCTGTTTAATCATCTTCTGTACCATCTCTTTCACCAATTTAGGCGTGAGTTCATTGAGACGTTGATCGATGATGTTTTCGATGTTAGCGGTGATCTCTTCAATCATCTCAGGAGCTTCTAACTGCTCTTTGAGCGCTTGTTTAACGCTATCGCTTTGGCTGATATCAATCATAGATTGCTGCATTTTTTCGACAAACGGTTGCTTGAGTGGTTGTAGCGCGTCGGTTCCACCAAACATCGCCAGCATGCCGCCAAATGGAGAGTTTGCAATCACTTCGACCAAAGAATCAAAGGTTGGGTTGAAGTCAACTTTGGCAATCACAGGCTCAAGATCCAACGTTTTACTGCCCGTCATCTCTTTACTGAGGAAGCGGTCAATATTGGACTGGGTGAAAAATTGCTCCATCATCAGGCTCTTGATTGCGGTTTTGAACTCTTCAAAGCGAGCAGGTATCACACCCGAGCCATAGAGTCCTGGCACTTTTTCAAACAGCATGTGAATCGCAAGCCAGTTGGTGATTGCGCCAGAAAAGGCAAATAAGCCCGCATACAGCGCAATAGTGTTATCCAGTTGATAGCCCGCTGCTAGGAGCGCTAGCGCAATGATATTAGTGAGTAAGCTCTTGTTCATAATCCAAATCTAGTTAAATAAAGGGAATGGGCGAATTCTAAGGAAAAAGAGTCAATTGTGGAAGCATCAACGGAGCGCAAACTCCGTTGATAAACCATTAAGCAATCTCAATGTCGTCGCAACCGATAAAGCCACCGGTTTGGTGCGCCCATAGATGTGCATAAATGCCGTTTTGAGCGATCAACTCTTGATGTGTGCCTTGCTCAACGACGTTACCTTTATCGAGTACGATCAACCTGTCCATTGCGGCAATGGTTGATAAACGGTGAGCAATGGCAATCACGGTTTTGCCTTGCATCAGCTCATTTAAGCTCTCTTGAATTGCCGCTTCCACTTCGGAGTCGAGTGCGGATGTGGCTTCGTCGAGTACCAATAGTGGTGCATCTTTTAACAGCACGCGGGAAATAGCAATTCGCTGACGCTGGCCGCCAGACAGTTTTACGCCGCGCTCGCCCACTTGCGCATCATAGCCTAGGTTACCAAATGGGTCGGTGAGTGTTTCGATAAACTCATGCGCGTGTGCCTGTCGGGTGGCTTGCAGCAGTTGTTCTTCACTTGCATCAGGGTTGCCATACAAAATGTTATCGCGGATCGAGCGATGCAGCAGTGAAGTATCTTGCGTCACCATACCAATTTTGCTGCGCAACGAATCTTGGGTGACCTCATTGATCGCTTGCCCATCGATGCGAATTTGACCACCTTCAACATCATGAAAACGAAGCAGTAAATTGACTAAAGTCGATTTGCCAGCGCCAGAGCGCCCTACTAAACCCACTTTTTCACCCGGTTTAATGATCAGGTTTAAATGGTTAATAACGCCTTTATTCTCGCCATAGTGGAAACTAACGTCATCAAATTCGATGCCACCTTGTGCAACCTGCAACGGTTTTGCGTTGGGTTTATCTTCAATGGTGATCGGTTTTGAGAGGGTTTTCATGCCATCCACGACTGTGCCCATGTTTTCAAAGAGTGCACCGACTTCCCACATGATCCATTTCGACATGCCATTAATGCGCAATGAAAGGCTGATCGCAATCGCGATTGCACCAATACTGATGGCACTCTGCATCCATAGATAAATCGAAGTCGCCGCAATCACGAACACCAAAATATAGTTAGCGAGTTCAACGCACAGGTTAAAGCCAGTCACTAAACGCATTTGGCGGTGAACTGTGTCTAAAAAGCTCTCCATGCCTTGTTCGGCATAGTCGGTTTCTCGGCGGGTGTGTGAGAACAATTTGACCGTGGCAATATTGGTGTAGCTATCGACAATGCGCCCTGTCATGGTTGAGCGAGCATCGGCTTGTTCTGATGCCACTTTTTTAAGCTGTGGTACAAAGTGAAGTTGAATGCAAATGTAGGCCGCGAGCCAGACGAGCATCGGCACCATTAAACGCCAGTCTGCTTGCGCCAACATCACCACAATCGCAGTGAAATAGACTGACACATAGACAAACACATCCAAAGTCTTCATCACTGTTTCGCGGATGGATAACGCCGTTTGCATCACTTTAGTGGCAATTCTTCCCGCAAAGTCATCTTGGTAAAAAGAGAGGCTTTGCTTGAGCAGATAACGGTGCGCTAACCAACGGATCGACATGGGATAATTGCCGAGCATAGTTTGGTGGATCAACAGTGAATAGATGCCAATCAAAAGTGGCATGATCACGAGTACCAAAATAGATAAACCGATCAAGGTGTCTCGGTTCTCAGTTAGGAAAGTCTCTGGGTTACTGGATGAGAGCCAATCCACCAGTTGGCCCATAAAACCGAACAGTGATACTTCAACAACGGCAATTAACGTGCTGATTAACGCCATTAAAATGAGTGGTTTTTCAAAGCCGCGCGTGTAGTAACGACAAAAGGCCCATAAGGTCGCAGGAGGCTGTTTGGGTTCCTCTTTGGGAAAGGCTTGGGTAAAGCTTTCAAATTTTTTATACATCGAAAATCCTTATGCCAATTCTCGCTAAAGTATGAGAGACCAAAAGCCTAGAACGCGAGAATCTAACGTTGAACTCCTATAAGGGGAGCAAATGATGGAGTAAGCCGAACAGAAGTATAACGAAATCACAACATAAGTGGCGGATTACTTTTCGCGTTTGGCTCTAGAAAACGGCGCCTGATTAATACGGTGGTTAATGCCGCAAGCATCGGCTCGAATGGTCAGTAACGTCCATCGGGTGAAAAAGTGAAGCGAGTAAAATATCGTTATCGACGATAAGAGAACCATAAACGAGTTGCGTTACTTTTAAGTGAGTTTTTACTGTGAATATTTTTTGAATAAGGGTGAATATTTTTAGGTGTGATGAGGATTTTGCCGTAATTTTTAATGTGAAAAATAGTTTTCTCAGTAATTAATAGGAGTTATTCGATGAAATAACCCAAAATTCAGTCAATGTTGTTTTAACATTATGCTTACAATTGGCCTAAAGTGAGTAGAAGGGAAAGTTTCTATGATGTTGCAGGAACAAGTGATCACACAGCCAGCCGTGAATACGGTACAAAATGCCAATTGTGTCGTAATGGTGCCGCCAAAAGAGTTCAAATTTAACGCTCAAACGGCACAAGATAATGAATTTCAACACCAAGTTGCATTGAGTACCGAACAAGTTCGCATCCAAGCCATGGCCGAATATCAAAGCATGGTTGAGACACTGCGTCTCGAAGGCGTACAAGTAGTGGAGTTTGATTACCCATTATCTGAAGTGGAAACGCCAGATGCCGTCTTTCCCAATAACTGGTTTAGCACTACGCCAGAGGGAACCTTGTTTACCTTTCCGATGGCTTGTAAAAATCGACAGCAAGAAGTGCGCCCACAAGCGTTGGTTGAAGCCCTTACGTTGTCAGGTCGCAAGGTATTGGCGCAAGATTCGTTGCTCGCGTATCAAGACCAGCAGGCTTATCTTGAAAGCACCGGTGTGATGGTGATGGATCACCTTAATCGAACCATCTATTCGGCGTTGTCACAGCGCTGCGACCGTGAAGTGCTAGAGGAGTACGCCAAACGTATCGGTTATGATCGCGTGGTCTCTTTTCAAACGGCGTTGCCTTCAGGCCAACCGGTTTATCACACCAATGTGATGATGGCGGTTGGTGAAGCATTCTGCGTGATTTGCGATGAAGTGATCCCGGAGTTTGAACGTCGTTTTGTGGTTAAATCACTGGCTAAAGATAAACAGATCATCTCAATTTCACTTGAGCAGATGAACTGTTTCTGCGGCAACATTTTACAATTAGAAACGGCGGCAGGAGATAAAGTGATCGCTATGTCGCAATCGGCGTTTGATGCCTTTTCGCTGGCGCAGCGTGCGCAGCTGGCCAGTCACGGTAAGTTACTGCCGTGTAATGTGAAGACCATTGAGGATATTGGCGGTGGTTCGGTGAGATGTATGTTAGGGGAAGTGTTTTTGCCTTCTATTGGCTAAGATTGATGTACTCAACGCCATTTTTGCCATTTTTCTTCACCTGATACATTGCTTGGTCGGCCAATTCATATAAGGTTTCAAAAGTATGCGTTGAGGTTGTGAATTGGCAAACACCAATACTAAAGCCAATTTGCACTTCTCCGTGGCTTAATTTTAGTGGTGAATAGGCTTTGGTGAGCAAACTGTCGATAAACTGCTTTAACGTTTCTGTGCTTTGATTGATGCACAAGAGGACAAACTCATCGCCGCCCAAACGAGCAATCGATGATGGTTGAGGCGCATTTTCTTGAAGCCATTGAGAAACTTGGAGCAGCACGAAATCCCCAGCTTGGTGCCCAAGATGATCATTGACGGTTTTAAAGTCATCCAAATCGATAAAAATCAGTGCCGCAGGGTGTTCGACAAGATCATTCATCTCGTCAAACTTAGTTTCTAACGCCTTTCGATTTAATAGGTTGGTTAATGGATCTTGCGCGGCGAGTTTGGAGAGTTCTAATTCATAATGTTTTTCATTGGTAATATCCGTGTGGGTACCCATCATGCGCAGCGGCTTTCCATTCTCATCATATTCAACGATTCGGCCGCGATCCGACACCCAGCTTTGACCTCCATCTTTGCGGATCATCCGGTGTATGACCTGATAGGTGTCAGCCTTGCCATTCAAATGGTCCTCAAAAGCGCCCACGGCTAAGTCATAATCATCGGGGTGGAGTTTGCTTTTCCAAATGTCGACGGTGGCGTCTAGCTCGTGTGATTGATAGCCAAGCATATCACCCCATTCTCTATTGAATATTTTAAGGGTTCCGCTAGGAATGTGTTGTTCCCAAAGACAAAGTCCAGTGCCTTCTAGCGTTGCATTCAGCTTTTCTTCAAGAGAGCTGTTTTCTTTTTTGAGATGCTCAACTTGCTCTTCAAGCTGCTTGATTCGTTTTAAGTACTCTTCCATAAACCGTGATGAACCGAGTCTGCATTTATGTCGAGTGTGCCACAGTTTGCCGATGGATTCACAAGGTTGTTGATATCTTGTTCAACATACATCTCATTTTCCCGTGGGTCACAAAGCTTATTTGGTTTGAATAAATTTGCTGTAGGTACTGACTCGGCCGTTGATGTACTCAATACCGCAGTGAATGCTGTGTTCGTTATTGCCAACAATCTGATATTCGACAATAAATTCACCGCTGATCACTTTGATAAATAAGAAACCGTCGATGACTTTCCATAATCCTTGTAGCGTTTTTTCACCAAACAGATCTCGCTCGACCAACGTGCCATTAGGCTTTAAATGCAAAGCGGAAGAAAAACCGTCTACATTGACTTTTACCCAAGTATGCTGGTGAGCCTCAAAGCTTAATATTTTGCGTCGACACTTAACCCATTCTGCCAGCGCTTGCTCTTGGGTTGGGGTGAGCGTAGGGAGCGCTTCCATTTCTAAAAGGGTGTGATGCTTTTCATACCAGAAGAGTTGTAAGTGAAGTAATTTCATTGGTTCTCAGAGTGTTATGCATCGGGGCGTTATCAAAAAGCAACTCTGCGCGATTGTGTTGGTGATGTCAATATTTGCCAAGAAAAGCTACCGCGCTCACGGGGGAGAGGGCGCGGCATTATCCAATATGAGGATGAAGGATGCATAAAAGATGCACCCGAGCACAATTTATAGGTTGAATAAATGATCTATAGGTTGAATAAACGAGGCGAATCAGCAGCATCACAAGCTTGATTTAGCCGATGCTGCGCAACACGAATATTGTGTTTCCAATGTTCATCTTGCGCCCACATTTCGATCACCATCGGCACAACACAGTTTGCCTCTTTCAGCGTTTGGGAAATAGCATCGAAATTGACTTCTCCTTCACCAATCACCAAGTCTCGAAATTGGCCCGTGGAACTAGAGGTAACACAATGGGTATCTTTAAGGTGGATCTGAGTAATGTGTGGCATACCAAGTGCCAATTCAGTACACACATCGTAGTTCCAACCTGAAATGTTGCCTACATCTGGATACGCCATAAAATAAGGGGAGGGTACTTCCCGCTTTAGTATTTCGAACTTGCTCAGTGAATTAAGATAGCTGGTATCCATGATCTCCACTGCCAGCATCACACCAGCACGCTCGGCCAGTTTGGCGGCAAGCTGCATGCCTTCAATGAAACGTTGATGAGTTTCTTTATTAGCGGGTTCGTAATAGACATCATAGCCTGCGAGTTGGATGGTGCGAATGCCCAGTTTGTAAGCTAAGGTAATCGCTTTCTCCATGTGCAGAATGGCTTGCTCTCTAATGGCGGGGTCTGACGAGCCAAAAGGAAACTTGCGGTGTGCACTTAGGCACATCGATTGCAGCGGGATTTGGTATTGCTCACACCATCTTCGTAGCTGATAGATGGTTGCATCATCCCAGTCTAAGCGTTGACGACGTTCATCCGACTCATCGACGGATATCTCTAAAAAATCAAACCCCAGCTCTTTCGTTGTGGCGAGCTTTTCTTCCCAACTGAAATGATTGGGTAGCGCTTTTTCATACAACCCGATACGTTGGCGTGGCAAATGCTGATACATACGGCCTCCTAGCACCAAAAACGATCGATTTGACTGCGCAGTGCTTCGGCAGTGACGCGACCTTTTTCACCGACCAATGCACGCCCCGCAATGAACGTTTTGGCCTTAATGCCTTCAAATAAATAGAGATCATCTGGCACGATGCCACCTGTGATGGAAAGTTCAAGCCCCATATCGGATAGAGTTCGCATCTTCTCAACATCTTCGCTTGTCCAACCAATACCGGCCAGTTCGGCATCTCTTGAACGGTGATAAATGGCTTGAGTGATACCAAGGTCAATCCACGCTTGTGCATCAGCAAAGGTCCAGTTGCCGTAAATTTCGATTTGGATTTCGCCATCCAGTTCATCGGCGACTTTCTTACACGCACTGATGGTGGCGATATGCGCTGCGGCAGAAACGGTGATCCAATCCGCGCCAGCTTCAAATGCCATCCGCGCTAAAATAGCGCCGCCATCGGTGGTTTTCATATCGCACACTAGAATATGGTCAGGGTGATTATGGCGTAACGTTTTGACGGCTTTCATGCCTTCAGCAAAGGCGAGGATGGTGCCCACTTCGATGACATCCACAAAGCTTGCTACGTTTTTTGCCACTTCGATGGCAGAAATAAGGTCAGTTTGGTCGAGAGCGATTTGGATCATTGGTTTAGTCATGAGAGTTATCCTTGAATTTTGTCACGGATCAAACGGGTGAGCCCGTCGTGATTGTTATCGGTTGTACAAATCAGTTTGGCGTGGGATTTCACCGTATCGTCGGCATTGAGCATCGCTACACCGAGCCCGGCGTAGTCGAGCATTGAAATGTCGTTATGGTTATCGCCGACAGCCAACACGTGATTAGCGTGGTAGCCAAGTGATTGCACATATTCAGCCAAGCGCTGACCTTTACTGTTACCTTTGGCAGCGAAGTCGACGCGATTCGACCATGAACGCTCACCGTTGAATGTTTCTTGTACCCAAGCTTGTTGGGCAAGACGTTCAACGGAACTCGGTAGCCCTTCAACCACAAATTTCCAAATAAACGTTTCTTGCTCGACGCGGTGACGAAACGAGTCAATTTGCTCGATTTTGGGCTGTGCTGTTGGTGGGTACTGGCTGGCCCATTTTTCTAACGCTTGCATGTAGGCGATTGGGCTACGCTTGGAATAGGTCATCGCGTCGGTCACATACATCACCAGTTTCATTTGAAACTCTTTAGCCAAAGCGAGAAAGGTCAATGCATCGTGCTTGGTGATGGCATTGTGCTTGAGCACTTTTTCATTTTGGTAGTCATACACATAAGTGCCGTTGCAGCAGATGATGGGGGTTGTGAGCCCCAATTCTTGATAATAGGGTTTAGCCGCCGTGTGGTGACGGCCAGTCACGATCACCACGTGGCAGTGTTGCTGCGCTTGTTGAATCGCCTGCTTTAGCTGAGGATGAATGGTGTGTTCATCAGTCAACACCGTGCCATCAAGGTCGAGCGCGAGAACTTTATACATAGCCGCTACCTTTGACCGTAGTAAGCGTTATCACCATGCTTACGTTGATAGTGTTTATCGGATAATTCCGGTTGAATCTTGATGCCACTGTTGAGTGAACGAGTCGCCAGCGCCATGGCAGAAATCTCCTCCAAGACGACGGCGTTATGAACCGCATCGTTAGCATCTTTGCCCCAAGAGAAAGGAGCATGCCCGGCGACAATCACGCTTGGCACTGCCATCGGATCAATGCGACGATGTTTGAACTCTTCGATGATCACAAGGCCGGTATTTTTCTCATATTGGCCAGCGATTTCATCGCAAGAAAGTTTGCGTGTGCAGGGGATGTCACCGTAAAAATAATCGGCGTGAGTGGTCCCTAAAGCAGGAATGTCGATGCCCGCTTGCGCCCAAATAGTGGCACTGCGCGAATGGGTGTGTACCACGCCGCCAATCTCTGGATAAGCTTTATAGAGTTCGAGGTGAGTGGCGGTATCACTGGATGGATTAAGTGTGCCTTCCACAATCGCGCCGTTAAGATCAACGATCACCATGTCATCGACTTTCATCACATCGTATTCTACGCCTGAAGGTTTGATGGCGATGACGCCCTTCTCGCGGTCTATTTCTGATACATTGCCCCAAGTGAAAGTGACTAAACCGTATTGGGGAAGCTTAAGATTTGCCGCAAATACTCGCTGTTTTAGTTCGCTATACATGACATCCTCACTCGACCAATTGTGCCGCTAACGCTTCATCAATTACTTGGTAAACATCCTGCGCGGTACGACAACGGCGCAGTTTATCGAGATCAACGCCAGTCTCGCTCTCTTCATCATCCAGCACTTGGGTTACTTCCATTAATCCTTCCATATGCTGATCAGACGAGCTACCAGCCAAGGTGATCAGCACATCGACCGGTTCATCTTCGCCGTCAAAATAGACAGGCGTTTGCAGCGTCACTAAAGCAAAGGCGGTTCTGATCACGCCATTTTCAGGACGAGCATGAGGCAGGGCAAGATTCGGCGCGATGACGATATACGGGCCTAATTGTTCAACGCTGCTGATGATGGCATCGTGATAGCAGGGGTGGATGGCTCCTGATTTGATCAGCCTATCCGTACCGATTTTGATCGCCTCTTGCCAAGTGCTCGCCTGTGCATTTAATTGGATGGAATCATTGTCGATCAGTGATTGTTTCAGTCCCATGGTTCTATCTCCAGAGTGGGTGCCAGTGCGTCTGGCACCTATTGTTTTTGTACCTATCGTTTTGTAGTAAATAGCTATTTCAAAGTGACAAAGTTTTTATCGATGATATCGAGCAGCTCATCACCAAAAGAGTTCGGATTCAGCATGTTTTGTACGCCGAGCACAAACTTGCCTTCTCCGGGCTCCATCTCACCAGAGAGATGTTTTGATGAGACGATGATGTCGGTGGTGGCGAGCTTAGATTTATAATCAGACACTGCGCAGGAATCCATCACGTGTGGAATGCCTTTTTTCTCCAGATACTTACCGATTTTCATCTTCATCATCATTGAGGAGCCTTGCCCATTGCCACACACGGCTAAAATGCTGACCGGGCGCACGCCATCACTGACTTTCAGTGCTTGTTCGACGGCGGCGATGACTTCTGGATCGTCACTGATGTTCACCAAACCTTGTGCATCTTCCTCTTCACGCAGTTTTTTAGAGGCAAAGAACATGTACACACCAGCCAATGCAATCAGTACAAAGAAGAACAGTTTTGAGACGGATAAGCCTTGCATGATTGGCGGGAAGACTAACGCCCAGTCGGCCATGCCCATCCAGCCACTGAATTCGGTGCCGTATTGGTTGAAGATGTGAATGGCCCATGCTGAGCCAACGACTTCGATGATACCCATCACAAAACAGATCTTCATGACCGCGCGCCAGCCGCCAAAGTGGTTGGCAAAAACACCAATGGTCGCGTTGGAGAAGAACATCGGGATAAAGCCGGGAATGATCATGATCGGTGCATCAAAAGCGAGCATGGCCAGCACCGCCGTAAATTGACCAATCGCGCCCCACATAAAACCAAACACCATGGCATTAGGTGAGAACGCGTAGATAGCGGCGCAGTCAATGGCTAAAACCGCGTTAGGAATGACGCGCTCTGAGATACCTTTAAAGGCTTCAGACAGTTCGGCAACGAACATACGCACACCCGCTACGATAACTTGAATCGCTACCGCAAATTTAAGGCCAGTTTCCAGAATGTAGATAGACCAATGGGTTTTTCCCGCCATTGCTTGCAGGTTGTCTAAACCAAATGAGAGCAAAATAATGCCGAAAAATAGCGTCATCACAATCGCGGTTGCGGCAATACTGTCGTGGAAAATGTGCAACCATTTAGGCAGCTCAAGGTGGTCGACACTCTCGTTTTTGTCGCCCAATTTGGGGGCAATCTTAACTGCAATCCAAGATGCGACTTGTTGCTGGTGGCCGATGGAGAAACCAGCGCCACCCGTGACGGCTTCGGTGGGTTTGAACATAATGTTGGAGGAGATAGACCAGTAGAGCGCCATCAAAACAGCCGAATAAAGGATGGTTTCCCACATGCTTGCGCCCAGCACAAGGTAGAACACCGCAATTAACCCTGCCTGTTGGAACATAATATGCCCCGTTAGCATTATGGTGCGAATGCCTGTGTAGCGGCGCAGCAAAACGAGCAAGATGTTGATCGCCAGTGCCAGTAGTACGGTATAACCAACCCAAGAATAATCATCCCCCATGATTTCCATGGTGGCCATCATTGAGGTGTACGGGTCGATAACCGAGCCAGTTAAACCATGATATTCCGATAATTTCTCAATCACAGGCTTAAAGCCTGCCACTAAGGTTCCTGCACCCACTTGTACCAACATAAAGCCGACGATGGTTTTGATCGACCCTTTAATGATAGTGGTGGTATCTCTTCTTAATAACCAGTAACCGATAAGGGTGACTAAGCCCAGCAGCAAAGGTGCTTTAGTCATTACTTGGCTATAAAAAATGTAGAAGATATCGTAGATGAACTGCATATCTTTACCCCTTGATTCTCTATTTATCGTTATGTGTATTCCCGTCTTACTCGAAGCTGGGTGTAGGTCAGAGTGAATCAGCAAGGTGATGCCGATTTCAATCCTGTTTTGCTCACGAAATAGACTTTACCAATCAAAAGTAATCATTCAATGCTCATTTGTGATTATTTTGATTTTTATCAATTTCTTCGCCAAATGGAGACATTATTTGATACTCAAGTCACAGTTAAAATTTTATTTCAAATAAAATCAATTGGTTATGTTTTATTGTGATCGAGAGGGAAGTTTTGTTCGTCCAGTGTTTGACATTGTGATGGATGAGAAATAGAATCAAAATAAATCATAAATAATCACCAAGTAATCACTTGATGAAAAGATAAGGTGATAACCATGAACGAAGTACAAAGACATAACGAGATACTGTCTTTGCTAGACAATATGCGCACCATCAACGTCACGCATATTATTGAGAAATTTAACGTGTCACCAGCAACGGCCCGCCGCGATATTTCTAAGTTAGATGAGCTAGGTAAGCTGAAGAAAGTTCGTAATGGTGCTGAACGTTTAGAGATTAGAAAGCGAGCGTGGACGCCGTTAAATATCGACAGTACGGATCATTTCCATGAAAAATCACAGATTGCCATGGCTGCGGCTAAGCTCTGCAACCCAGGTGACAGTGTGGTAATTAACTGTGGTTCGACCGCCTTCTTGCTCGGTAAAGAGTTGTGCGGCCAAGATGTTCAAATCGTGACTAACTATTTCCCACTGGCCAGTTACCTTATCAATGAAGATCACGACGATGTGATCATCATTGGTGGGCAGTACAACAAAGCACAAAACATTTTCCTCAACCCCGCCCCTGATTCGTTAGGCGGTTACGCCGGACATTGGATGTTCACCAGTGGCAAAGGGCTGACGGAAAATGGCCTATACAAAACCGATATGCTCACCGCCGTTGCCGAGCAACAGATGCTAGAGCAAATCGGTAAGTTAGTGGTGGTAGTGGATAGTTCTAAAGTTGGGCAGCGTACGGGCATGCTATTTTGCCCCGCCAGCAAGGTTGATATTGTTATCACTGGCAAAGCCGCCGATCCGCAAGTTATCCAAGCGCTACAACAGCAGGGGACAGAAGTGATTCTGGTATAGAAAGCACTTCGCTCTATACATTCTAATAATAAACACAGGCTCAGTGTCTTCACCTTTGGTTAAGACGCTTGGCTCCCTACATCCAAAATTTGTCTAACTGATCGTGAAATAAAAGGTGTTGCTATGAGTAAAATTGATGAAATCACACGCGATTCATGGGTTCTCAGTACGTTTCCTGAGTGGGGAACTTGGCTGAATGAAGAGATAGAAAAGACCGAAGTGGAAGCCAACACCTTTGCTATGTGGTGGCTTGGTTGTACAGGCATTTGGCTAAAAAGTGCCGGTAATACCAATCTTTCGATCGATTTTTGGTGTGGGACGGGTAAGAAAACGCAAAAGAATGCCTTGATGAATCAACAGCATCAGATGATGCGTATGGGGGGCGTGCGTGAACTGCAACCCAACTTAAGAACGTCTCCTTTTGTGTTGGACCCATTTGGCATCAAAGAGATTGATGCGGTACTGGCGACGCATGATCACGCTGATCATATCGATATTAATGTCGCAGCAGCTGTGCTGCAAAACTGTGGTGAGCATGTAAAATTTATTGGGCCACAAGCTTGCGTTGACCTGTGGCAAGGCTGGGGAGTACCGAGTGAGCGCTGCATTGTGGCGAAAGTGGGTGATTGCATTGAAGTCGGCGATATCAGTATCCGAGTGCTGGACTCTTTTGATCGCACTGCGTTGATTACGCTGCCTAAAGGTGTTTCATCTTATGATAAGGGGATTCTTGATGGTATGGATGATCGCGCGGTCAACTACTTATTGGAAACCTCCGGTGGCTCAATCTACCATTCAGGTGATTCGCATTATTCGAACTACTATGCCAAGCATGGTAATGACTACAAGATTGATGTGGCGCTGCTCTCATACGGTGAAAACCCACGAGGCATCACAGATAAGCTGACTGCATCTGATATTTTGCGCGCAGGCGAGGCGTTAGATTGTGAAGTGGTGATCCCATTCCATCACGATATTTGGGCTAACTTCCAAAATGACCCGCGTGAAATTGAAGTATTGTGGCAAATGAAAAAAGATCGTCTGCAATACGGTTTTGCGCCATTCTTTTGGCAAGTGGGTGGAAAATACACCTACCCAACCGACAAAGGACGTATGCATTACCAGCATTTCAGAGGCTTTAAAGACATTTTTGTCGACGAACCAGAGCTGCCTTTCAAAGCATTCTTGTAATATTCTGAAAGCAAAAATTAGAGAAAGAGGCCAATGGGCCTCTTTGTTTATTGGTAATCTCTTTGCTTATCAAGCGATGTGCATCGCTTGATTTTATACTTCAGGTTGGTAGTGCAAAATTGTCATTGATATGGGCGACTGTAACAACTCCCCTTCTGCATGGCCGGGTTGTACGTTACGTAAATTGGTATCGCATATCACTTCCCAGTTTTGGTTACGATCTTTAGGTAGAGTAAAACGAGCGGGTGCATTGGTTTGGTTGATCAAATAGAGCATTTCAGCCCCATCCGATCCAATGCCCATTTGCAACGCCACAGAACTTAAGCGGTTCCAATCATCATGTTCCATCAGTGTGCCATCCACGCGTCGCCAGAATACGCGGTTGGCATTACGTTCCTCACCGCTAAAAGCACGAATAAAGGGCACCATATAAAGGTGTCTTGCCGCCACCATTTGACTCAACCAATGCTTGAAGTAGCTTTTGCGTTCGGTCATGTTCCAGTCAAGCCAACTGATCTCATTGTCTTGGCAATAAGCGTTGTTATTACCTTGCTGAGTATGAGAAAGCACATCCGCGGTGAGAATATGAGGAATGCCAAAAGCAAAAAGTAAGCTCGCCATCATGTTGCGTTTTTGCTTTTCGCGAGTTGCTTTTATCACCATGTTCTCTGTTTCGCCTTCGACGCCATAGTTGTCGGAGCGATTGTCACCGTGACCATCTCGGTTCTGTTCACCATTCGCTTCATTGTGCTTATGCTTGTATGACACCAAATCTTGCATGGTGAAGCCATCATGATAAGTGATGTAATTGACGGTCAGTTTGTAGGGCCAGTTGGCGGCACTGTACAAGTCGCGCGAGCCCATTAAGCGTGTGGCGAACTCTTTTAAATAGCCTTGATCGCCGCGCCAGAAGCTGCGTGTGATATCACGTAATTTGTCGTTACATTCATTCCAACCGAAAGGAAAATTGCCTACTTGGTAACCGTTTGGACCAATATCCCAAGGCTCTGCAATCAATTTGACTCGTTTTAATGTTGGATCTTGCGCCACCGCTTTAAAGAACGCAGCATCGGGGCTGAAATTATCGCCATTTCTTCCAAGCGTTGCGGCCAAATCAAAACGAAAACCATCGATTTGGTATTCGCTAACCCAGTAGCGCAGCGTGTCCATGACTAGGTTAAGGGCGGGTTGATAAGAGAGATCAATGGTGTTACCACAACCGGTAAAATTCGCGTAATGTTGACCGTGTTTTAAATAATATTTAGGGTCGAGTGCTTTTAAATTGAAAATAGGCCCATCTTCGCCCCCCTCCGCTGAGTGGTTATAAACCACATCCAGTATCACTTCAATTCCGTGACGATGCAGTTCTCTGATAGCCGTTTTCAGTTCCGTTACCGCATCTTTTTGCGCATAACGTGGATCTGGCACCATAAACAGGTAGGGGTTATATCCCCAATAGTTGACTTTGCCCATATCCAATAGATGTGGCTCATGCATACAAGCCGCGATGGGCAGTAGCTGTAGTGTGTTGATGTTTTGCTTGCGATAAAACTCCAGCATCTCCTCACTGATTAAGCCTAAATAAGTACCTTGTTCTGCTTTAGGCACACGTGGATTGAGTTTGGTCACCCCTTTGACATGGGTCTCAAACAAAATAGTCTTATCGCGAGGTATGTGTGGCTTTTTAGTTGATTGCCAATCGAATTGATCGTCAACCACGACACACTTAGGCAGCTCGAAACTCTTTTTTGAACTAAATGGTGTTTTATAGCCTAAGTTTTTATCTATCGCCTTCGCGTAGGGGTCGGAAATATAGTGCGGCTCGTCACCATTTAAAATGAGGTAACCGTATTTTTGCCCTGCTTTAATGTTTGGCACATGAGTGTACTTCACGCCCGCATATTCATTCTCTAACTCGTGGGTGGTGAAACTTCCCTGTTGATCAAACAGAGCGAGTAGAAGCTGTTTATTTGCTGGAGCATGAATAGCAAAATTGCAACCTGTGTTATCAAGGGTTGCACCGAGTGGGTAAGGGCTAGAAATAGTACATTTCATATGGGCATCTTTAATTGTTATTTTGCTGCACGTCATCGCTTTAAGTAAAAAGCTTTGTTGATATTAGGTCAAGCGCCCAATGAATAAAATTTGAATGTAATTTTATTTCATTTTAATGATGTTATTGGCCCTAAATAGTGATCAATAAGGCATTTTGTATTCTATTTTATAACCATTAACTGATCTCCTCCCCCTGAAATCCGTGATCCGCGTTTTAAAAACGCCATACTATAAAATTACTCATCCTTTCTCCTCCCCCCCAAATTACTTTGAGGTGGAGGAAGCAAGCTTATTACGCCTTTAGTAACCTTATCACCGTTGAAACAACTGGGGACCTAGTCCCGTCTTACCTCTTCTTTTAGCGTCTATCTGTCAACTGCCTTGCAGGTTCCAATAGGAGAAGAGTGAAAGTTTTAAATGCTGTCCGTAGTTAAAATTTTCCATAAATATAAATCGTCCTTAATGGAGTTAAGAATGAAAAAAGTAAGTGTAATTGCTGCCGCAGTGGCTGCTACTCTAGCAGCAGGTTCTGCTTTTGCTGTTGATTTTAATGGTTATTTCCGCGCGGGTACCGGAATTAGTGGTCAGGGTAATGGTGATCTTGCTGTTAACAAGAATGGGGTAGGTCGTCTCGGTAACGAAAACGACAACTACTATGAGTTTGGTTTTGCTGAGGAGTTAAAGACAGGCGAGCAAACTTGGCGTGTCGAATCAATGATTGCACAAGGTAACAAAGGTGCAAATGGTTGGGAAGATGGCGATTTTAACGTTGCTCAGTTTGCGGTAAAAGCTAAAGGTCTTATTGCTGGTGATGAGTCTGCTGAAATTTGGGCGGGTAAATCTTATTACCAACGTAAAGATATCCACATCACCGATTTCTATTTCTTGAACACTTCTGGTACAGGTGGCGGTATTCAAAACCTATCAGTCGGCAATCAGAAACTGTCACTTGCTTTGATCCAAGATGGCGATAATACCAACTCAACGGGTTATATCTTTGATGCGCGCTTAGCCAATATCGGTCTTTGGGAAAATGCGAATCTAGAATTTGCATTGGCTTATAACTTTGCAACCGAAAAAGGTGATGCAACAGAGCAAGCTGATGATGGTTTGTTGGCATCAGCCATTCTGCACCAAGGCCTATCAAACGGCTTTAACCAAACAATTCTTCAAGTGGGTACCAATGGTTATGGCGTGCAAGCGGCTAATCTTTGGGGGGCAGGCACTTATTATAACCGTGGTAATGCAGATCAGAACGATGCAACTGGCTACCGTTTATTAAACTGGGGTGTAGTGAGTTTTGGTCAATCGTGGGAAATGGGCCATCAACTTGCGTACTTAGCAGGTTCTGATATTGGGGCTAGTAAAAAAGACATTGATCAGTATTCAGTTGTTGTGCGCCCAATGTACAAATGGGATGAGACAATGCGCACTGTATTTGAAGCTGGCTATAACGCTGGTGAGAAAATTAATAGTGCAGGCACAGCAACAGAAGATTTCGGCAATGCGAAATTGACAGTTGCACAAGCGTGGGCAATGGGAGACAGCTTCTGGGCTCGTCCAGAGTTCCGTGTATACGGCTCATACCTACTTGATACCGAAAACAAAAATGCATTTGCAACTGGCAAAGACACTGAATACGTCGTTGGCATTCAAGTGGAAGCTTGGTGGTAATTCCTCCTTGTTCTTATTAGTCTAAATCCATATGCTGATAGCCGACTGATGTCGGCTATTTTTTTAACGACTCGGAGATGAGTCGTTAAAAAAATACTAAAGGAGCGGAAAATGGTTTTTAAAACACTACTATTAGGTAGTTGCATTGCTTTAACTGGCTGTCAAACAGCTCCTGTTGTTGAGCAAACACAAAGTTCGGCAGTGCAAGCTGTCAATAATATAGAACAACTACAAGTCACAAAAGTGAAGCTACCGAGTACAACAAAAATGGTGCTCACAGCCAATACTCAGCGCTTGCATAACTCATTGATTCATAGCCCTGTCGCCGTGTTTGAAATACCAGCCGATCGTGGCCAAATGAATTTAACGGTCACCAGCGAAATTCAAGATTCAGTATTTTATCCTTATGTTGTTATCACAGATAAAACAGGAACCGTTTTAGAATCGTACACCGACACTGAGTTCGAATATCGCAAGCCACGTTTAAATTTGGGTAATCGTCTGGTTGCTGATTTGGAGTTTTATCCTCCTCAAGGTCATAAGACGCTGTTACTTATTGTTTATGCAAAGGAAAAAGATCTGTCAGGCGTAACTTATGTAGCACATCCCGGACGTATTGATGCCGAAGGCCGTGGTAACTACATGCCGGAATTAAAAGATATTCCGATGCCACACGGTTTGACTGGAACCATTGAGTTGGATGTTTCTGGTCCCAGCTTTCTATCGTTTGTGAAGCCTGAGAATAAAGTAAAGACAGTTTCAACGGATGAAGCAAAACTGACAAAAAAAGTGCAGCCAGATACTGAAACTTACTACAAGGTATCGATTCAGAAAGCGGTAAAAGCGAACGATATATCTAAAGCACTTAGCTTACTTGATGAAGCCAAAGCGCTAGGTATTGATGGAGCACAAGAAGTCTTTGTTAAAGCCGTGAATGAGAAATAATTAAAAATCGTACTACTGGCGTCCCTATGTGGACGCCTTTCTTTTTCTAGTCTCAAAATTCTGAGCTTCGATTACTAAAGATGACAAGCGAATTATCACTTCTCTCACTTTAGAACTCACTAGATCATTCAATGCAGAGATAAATATCATGGAACCCAAATGGTGGCATAGCGCTGTGGTATACCAAATATACCCGCGCAGTTTTTACGATTCTAATCACGATGGTATCGGCGATTTAAATGGCATTATTAGTAAGCTTGATTACCTTGCAGAGTTAGGCATTAACGTTATTTGGCTATCTCCTGTTTATCAATCTCCAATGGATGATAACGGTTATGATATTTCTGACTACCAAGCAATAGCTCAAGAGTTTGGTTCCATGGAAGATATGCAGCGTTTACTGAGCGAAGCACAAAAACGCAATATTAAGATAGTGATGGATCTTGTCGTTAATCACACATCGGATGAACACCAATGGTTTTTACAAGCGAAGCAATCACGAGACAATCCGTATCGAGATTACTACATTTGGCGGGATGCAAAACCGGATGGCAGTGTACCGGATGATATAGGGTCAATTTTTGGTGGCAGTGCTTGGCACTGGGATGAGCAAACGCAGCAATATTACTTCCACCTTTTTTCTAAACGTCAGCCAGATCTGAATTGGGAAAACCCTAAAGTGCAGCAAGAAGTGCACAGCATGATGAATTGGTGGATTGAACAGGGTATTGGTGGTTTTCGATTAGATGTTATTGATTTAATTGGCAAAGAAATTGATAAGGGCATTACTGGTAATGGCCCGCGCTTGCATCCGTTATTACAGCAAATGAATGCCGCCACCTTTGGTAATCAAGATCTGCTGACCGTGGGAGAAACTTGGGGAGCCACACCAGACATTGCAAAACTGTACAGTGCGCCGAGTCGTCGTGAGTTATCGATGGTTTTCCAATTTGAACACATCACTTTGACGTGGGAGCATGGTGACAAATGGAACCCTATTCCGTTAGATCTTAAGCAGTTTAAACAGGTATTAACCAAGTGGCAGATTGAGCTTGCCGATCAGGGTTGGAATTCATTATTTTGGAATAATCATGACCTACCACGCGCTGTATCTAAGTATGGTGATGACAAACGCTACCGAGTTGAATCTGCGAAAATGTTGGCAACGAGCTTACACTTTCTGAAAGGCACGCCTTATATTTATCAAGGCGAAGAGATTGGTATGACGAATGTGGCCTTCGATTCGCTCGATCAATACCGAGACATCGAGACGTTAAATTTTTATCGTGTGAAGACAGAATCGGGCGTTTCTCATCAGCATATGCTGGATGCTATTCATCAAAACAGCCGCGATAACGCTCGAACGCCAATGCAATGGTCAGCGGATAAACACGGCGGATTTACTCAAGGTTCTCCGTGGATAGAGGCGAATCCTAACTACCTAAAAGTCAATGTTGAACAAGCGCTTGCTGATAAACAATCGATTTACCATCACTATAAAAAGTTAATTGCACTGCGTAAAAAACACCTGTCCATCGTCTATGGATCGTTCACGCCTTTATTTGAAGAACATGACCAAGTGTTTGGCTATGTGCGCGAGTACCAAGGTGAGCAAATTGTCGTGGTCAGTAATTTTTCATCGGCCACGGTTTGTTTAACAATGCCCGAAAAGTTTCAATTGAGAGCGGTGGAGTGTTTGAGCTCTAATTATCAAGAGATTGAAAAATTAGAAGAAAACCTAGTACTCGAGCCTTATCACTCCATCGCGGTTTTGATGAGAGAGTAAAGTGAGTGGCTCATTTTTGATCTGGAATGAACGCAGCGATTTGGCTGCGTTTTTTCATTCATTGACCCAAATCGGAATCTATTCCTCAATTAGTGTGATTGTGCGTAACACTCTTGAAAAGAGTACGGTACTATCTTAGTGCTAAGGCTATGTGGCTTAATTAATCCACGAGCATTAGATATCACGAGCATTAGATATAGAGTGGCCTCTCTGTTTTGGATGAACGAATTTGACTGTTTCGTATGCTTTAAATAGTTCGAGACAGAATGAATGTGGTCAGACTTTTTCAAAGATTGAGAAAAATGGTCGATAATGAAGTTAATCAGCTAAATAAGATTTGAATCAATGAGCACTATTGGGATTGCCATAGGCGCAACCGGGTTATCACTTATCCTCATCTTCGTGTGGATGTTTTCGCTCTCTTTGCGCAAAAAACGCTTAGAGGAAGAGAGAAAAGAGAGAGAAATCGCTTATCGCAAAGCGATAGAAAAATCACGTGAACAAGAAAGACAAGATCGCTTGTTTAAGGCCGAAACAGGCCATGTGCCGACGATTTTGTATTTAGCGAAAGAAGCCGAACGAACCAACCTCAAAGAGGCGATGTACTGGTATGACAAAGCGGCAAATTATGACAATGTTACGGGAATGTATGGTGTTGTTCGGATTTGCCAAAAGTTTCGAGATGATCTGATTTTTCGGGAAAAAGAGAAGTTTTGGCAGACTTGTATTGCAGGAATTGAAGGTAACTTAACCGCAAAGTATGAAACTGGCATGGCCTATATTCATGGCCGTGGCGTGGAAGCGAATACTGCGAAAGGAGTCTCGTTAGTACAAGAGGCTGCGGAAGCGAATTTGCTCGACGCTGTGATTTTCATGGGGGATTGGTGTGTTTCACATGACAATATTGCGCCATCACCAGCGGATTCAACATTTTGGTATTCCAAAGCCGCGAAGCTAAATAGCCCGATAGGACAGATGAAACTAGGCTTGAATTACCTTAAGGGTGTTGGTGTCGCAATGGACCACAGTAAAGCTTGTTATTGGTTAGAGCGAGCTTCTGAAAAAGGTCATGTAGAGGCGATGTATCACGCAGGAGAAGCTTGGATAGATAAAGGTTCAAATGGCAATGCTATTGCTTATATTTGGTTATTTTTATCGGCTCATTTTGGTTTTGAACCAGCAAAGGTGCTAAGAGATCAAGTGGGCTCACGTATCGGTGTCGATTCTGTTGTGGGGTTGCAATCGTTGGCCAAACCACTCATGAAGAAAATCGGCGCGGGTACTGTAAGTAAACACTCAATTATTAAGGCGCTGAACAAGCTCTACAAACGTGGGATCCCTATCCCAGAGAAAGGGGAGTTGCCTGATGAAGACGATCTCTCATTGAGCGTAGTGGCGGATGCCTCCGAAGAGCGTTTGTCATCCAGCCCATCTGATGATCATGAGGTTCTAACGCGATTAGATTTCTCCAATACTTCAATGGACAGGTAATGCTGGATCGATAAAGTGGCTAAGCACTATAAATAAAAAATCTCTGAAATGAAAATCCCCAGCGAATCGGCTGGGGATTTTTGTTGGTATCGGTTTTAGTGTATCGAATGATTATGCTGATTTATTGTGCTCAGCTTGGCAAACCGCAGCGGTGAAGACAACATCTGTGGAGCTGTTGAGCGCGGTTTCGGCTGAATCTTGAATCACGCCTATGATAAAGCCAACGGCAACAACCTGCATTGCTACGTCATTTGAAATGCCAAATAGCCCACATGCGAGCGGGATCAGCAGCAGTGAACCACCAGCCACACCGGATGCGCCACATGCAGAAACAGCAGCAACGATGCTCAGTAGCAAAGCTGTCATCAGGTCAATTTCAATACCTACTGTGTTTACTGCAGCTAGGGTGAGAACCGTGATAGTAATGGCGGCACCAGCCATATTAATGGTCGCGCCGAGTGGGATCGAGACTGAATAAGTATCTTCATCCAGTTTTAGTTTCTCACACAATGCCATGTTTACTGGGATATTGGCAGCGCTTGAACGTGTGAAAAATGCGGTGACACCACTTTCACGCAAGCACTGGAACACCAATGGATACGGGTTTTGGCGAGTTTTCGCGTACACAATGATTGGGTTGACAACTAATGCGATGATCAACATGGCACTGAGCAATACGAATAAAAGATTGGCATAACCAGCCAAAGATTCAAAGCCAGTCGTGGCAAACGTGGATGCAACCAAGCCGAAAATACCAAACGGTGCTAGGCGAATAATAAAACGCACAATTTGTGAAACGCCGTGGCTTAAATCTTCAAATACGGCTTTAGTTGTTGCTGAGGCATGGTGTAAAGCTAAGCCCAACCCAACAGCCCATGCCAGAATGCCAATATAGTTTGCACTCATTAGAGCATTGACTGGGTTATCAACCAGCTTAAACAACAGGGTATTAAGCACTTCAGCGATGCCTTGAGGAGGCGTTGCACCTTCTGCCCCCGCAACCAATGTTAAGGTTGTAGGGAAGATAAAGCTCAATACAACGGCAGTAAGAGCGGCGGTGAAGGTTCCAAAAAGGTAAAGCACCACGATTGGGCGCATATAAGTGTGTTGGTTTTTCTTTTGGTTTGCGATGGACGCGGCGACCAAAATAAACACGAGGATCGGCGCTACGGCTTTAAGTGCGCCAACGAAAAGGTCGCCAAGTAGGCCGACGCTTTTCGCATCATCGGGTGAAAGGGTTGCTAATATCCCACCGAGAACGATACCGGCGAGTATTTGCAGAACCAAATTGCCACGCGCAAAACGGGCGAAAATATTGTTGCTTTGCATAGTTATCCCTGCAATAAATCGAATTACATCCTGCATGACCTAAATACTATGAAGCCATAGCATCGGTTATGGTAGACAAATAGAGTTATAGTGACATCAGTGAGCTCCACTGAAGGGGGTAATGATATCTACGCGGGATATTGTGTCTAGAATTAATTGATAATCAGCACAAATAATTAATCAATGTGTGGAAATGCAATCGATTTTGAGTGAAATGTAAATAAAATGTAGCATTTGTGGTGGTGGAATGATAAGCCTCTCGTCGGGATGTCTCGCTCTCGCCATTAGACTGGTCAATGAGCGTTTAGTGCGATGATAAAAGAGGGTAAGCCAACATCGCTCACCCTCTTCTTTTTAATGGTGTGCCATACCACTCATCACTTTTTTTACTGGTGCAGTAATGGTTTGCTGCTCACCATTGGCAAAGGTCAGTTGTACGTCAATCTTTTCACCTTCAACCAATGGTTTCTTCAAATCAAAAAGCATGATGTGCAAGCCGCCCGGTTTGAGTTCGACGTGCCCTTTGGCCGGAATTTTAAATTCAGTGACTTGACGCATTTTCATCACATCTCCTTCGGTGATTACATCATGCAACTCAACTTTCCCTGCCACATCGGTGTTGGCCGATACAATGAAACGGTCCGTTTCACCTTTATTCATGATTTGAGAAAATACTGCGCTGGTGGTGGCGGTTGGTGCGGTAGCACGTGCGTAAGGGTGATGTACCATAATATCTGTGTTCGCAAAAGCAAGTGGGCTAAAGGCAAGGCTTGCTAAAAAAAGAGCATTGAGCTTCATGTTATTTTCCTTGTGATGACGTCATTATTGTTTTGATGGCTTCAACAATGGGAGCCGGTGAAAGCGTGTGTGGAACTTTAGTGATTAATGTTCCATCTGGTTGTAAAAAGTAGAAGTAGGAGCTGTGATCTAATGTGTATTTCAGTTCAGATCCCTTTAATTCGGTTTTACGGAAAATGACGCCATACTGATGCGCCAGTGGTGTTGTAATGTCTAAAGGAGCAGAAAGTCCCTCGATCATAGGGTGGAAATATTGGGCGTATTGATGAGAAGCATCAGCAGCGTCACGCTCTGGATCGAGAGAGATAAATAAAGGGCGCAGCTTTGCTTTGGTTACATCATCCAGTTGATTGAGTGCACCTGCTAACATAGCCAGAGATGTTGGGCAGACATCTGGGCAGCGTGTAAAGCCGAAGTAAACAACACGTATGCGTTCATCTTTAGTATTAAAAATAGAGATGGGTTGATTTGCTTTGCCAAATAAAATTACCTCAGAAGATGAGCTATTACCGCTCTCTAAATCCATACTTTGCTGCGTATCAAAATAGGTTTTTATGCCAAAGCCTAATACAAACGCAACCACCAATGCCAGAGACCAATTTTTACTCATCTTTCCATCCTTATTGCCGGAAATACTTGGGTACGACCATCAGAGAGTTCGCCAATCCATGTCATTTTTTCAGTCGTGCAAACTGGGAGTACAATCTGTGCTGTGTAGAGCCCGTCTTCCTGCGGCGTCAGTACATATTTAGCGGTGCCCATCTCCATCTCTAGCCCATTGAGTGTGAGTGTGAGTTTACTTGCATTGGCTTGCGGCCATTCAACGGTCAGAGTGTTAGCCACCAAAGGTTGAGATTTATCGTGTGCCAATGTCATGACAACATCTCCTTGTCGACAAGGGGCACTCGACAATTGGCAATATCGATTAATGTCTGGAGAAGAGTGGGTTGAAGAGAGCCAATTGAAAATATCGCTGCTAAAGTAACCCGCTAGCAGGGCTAGAACAAAGACGCCGATTTTGATTGCGTTGTGCATGGGGACAATCCAAGCGGTTATAAAACGCGAATGTTATCACAGCTATCTTTTTTCAGTGGTGACGAATGGATAAAATGTGCAACAAATCAATATAGTAAAGGTGAGTTTCCCCACCTTTTCTCATTCATGCTATGCGGTGTGATTTACACATCGTGATGTTTTGCATATTGCTCCAAGCCAAGCACGAGGGCAACAGCGCAAAGCATCAATAAAATGGCTACCAGCAGTTGCGAAGGCTGTGAAGTGATGGACTCAAATTCCAATGGAGAAAGGTTTCGCTGTAGTAAAGGAACGAGCTCGCCGTGAGAATTGGTTCGCCAAGTGAGCGTTTCTTTCCAAGGCCAGATTTTGGGTAAGGTGCCGATCATTAATCCCGTAAGAAAAATTAAGGTCAAATCTCTAAATTGTTTGAGTAACCAAGATAATACGTGAGAAAAACTCAGTAAACCACCGACACATCCGAGTAGAAAGAGTGCCAAAATATCGGCTTGCATCTCTTTCACCGCGCCCAGTACCGGTGCGTACATACCAATCAGCAACAGGATAAAACTGCCTGAAATTCCCGGTAGAATCATGGCGCAGATGGCAATAGCACCGGCTAGAACTGTGTTCAGCGCTGTTGGTTCCATCTGCATTGGGTTAAGTACCGTAATACTGTAAGCAAACGCAATTCCCAGCAAAGCGAAGAGCAACCGAGAAAGTTTGAACTGCTCAATTTGTTTCACAATATGGAACACCGAAACCAGAATTAAACCGAAGAAGAATGACCAAATGGGAATAGGATGCGTGGCTAACAGCCAAGAAATGAGTTTAGCCAAAGAGAGGATACTGGTGAATATTCCCCCAAACAGTGCGAGCAAGAAGAAGCCATTAATATGTTGAAATGCAGCGGCTAACCCATCTCGTTTGACTATGCGCAATAAACTCGGGTTAATCCTACGAATGCTTTCAAGCAAAGTGTCATAGATACCAGTGATGAATGCAATGGTTCCACCCGAAACACCCGGCACAACATCGGCGGCGCCCATGGCCATCCCTTTTAAAAACGTACTGAAATAGTTCATTGAATCTGCATGATTAAGTGTATGTGCCGGAAGTATATAATGAAATAACTAAGAAATGCTTGTACAAAAGATGAGTGAGTGGTGCTGGCTTAAGGTGAAAAAGCGCAGAAAGTTAGTTTGTTTTATAGCAACTGAGTGAGTATTGTTTTGCATTCGTTTCGCATAATGCAATTTGCGTAATGCGAAAAAGTACTACATTTTGATGAATTAATGCGATGCACAGCTAAAAAACAGACCTTTTTTAGTTGGCATACTTCATGCATAATGCTATTCGACCCTTCTTAAAGCCGAGGGTCACCTAGCCAACTGACGTTGTTAGTGAATGAATTTGTTCACACTATATATAAGCCAATCGCATCATTGCGGTTGGCTCTTTTTTTGTCTGTTAGGTATGATACGCCTCCTCGCTCGTCTAATGAGAGTTTGCAAATGACAATCAAAAGCCGTGAGCGAAGATGTTTTTCGAGCAAAACCAGTTAGGCCATACGTTCGTAAAACCCATCAAATAAACATCGTATATCATTGTAAATAAACAATATCCATAAGGATGATCCGTATCGATCAATCGTATTTTTTTCGAGTTTATCAAGCTTTCTTTGATGATCTCCAAACTCATTAAGGAAGATGAGTGAAGCAGTAATAAGAGGTTATATGCACCATTTAATTTCAATTGGGCCCCTTGAGTCTTTCTTAATCGCTATTAGCGTGCTTTTTTTAGGTCACTTTATTAACGCAAAACTGCCTATCTTGGAAAAATTCAACATTCCTGAGCCCATCGTCGGTGGCTTAATTGTCGCTTTCGCGATCACTCTTCTACATTTTTACGGCTTAGATTTAGAGTTCTCATTGCCGTTGCAGAATATTTTTATGCTGATGTTTTTCAGCACCGTAGGCCTTGCGGCTAATTACACTCAACTGGTTAAGGGTGGCGCAAAAGTCTTTCTTTTCCTCGCTGTTGCCTCGTTTTATATCATCATCCAAAATGGCGTCGGTGTATCGTTAGCGACGGCTCTTGGTCTTGACCCACTGATGGGGTTGATCGCCGGTTCTATTACCCTCTCGGGTGGACACGGTACGGGAGCGGCGTGGGCTCAAACATTCAACGACAATTATGGGCTTAGCAATACGCTAGAAATTGCCATGGCCTCAGCGACCTTTGGTTTGATCATTGGTGGGATTATCGGTAGCCCAGTTGCCCAAAAACTCATTAATAAAAACGGGTTTGAATCTGAGTATGGACGAGGAACCAAAACGCACGATAAGTTCCCAGAGCTGGTTACGTACAATGAATATGAAGAAGATAAAGTCACCGCTAAGAAAGTGATTGAGGGTTTGTTCATCCTTCTTATTTGTGTCACTGGTGCTAAATATTTAGAACAGTGGGTAAGTGCATTTGAAATCAAATGGTTGATGATCCCCGATTTTGTCTATGCGCTTTTCATCGGTGTGTTCATTACCAATATGCTGGAATTGACGAAAGTTCATAAAATTGATGCTGAAACCGTTGACATCTTAGGCACCGTTTCTCTATCGCTATTTCTTGCTATGGCACTCATGAGTTTAAAGTTATGGAATGTTTTTGACTTGGCTGTCCCATTTCTGGTGATTTTAGCGGTGCAATCGGTGGTGTTGGGTATTTTTGCTTATTTTGTGACATTTAAAGTCATGGGATCAAATTATGACGCTGCTGTGATCGCTGGTGGGCACTGCGGTTTTGGTCTTGGAGCAACGCCAACCGCTGTGATGAATATGGGGTCGCTAGTGACACGATATGGTCCATCCCCACAAGCGTTTATGGTCGTGCCAATCGTTGGGGCATTCTTTGTGGATATTGTGAATTTGGTGATATTACAAGGGTATATTTCGTTTCTCGGTTAAAAATAATAGCAATACACCCTAACTTATTGGTTAGGGTGTATTGCTTACTTCAGCGTTAGTTTTGTGCCATCAAACTTCAATTGGCTTAATAAACTCTTTGCATTTTTGACACCTTCTTCATCAAACTGCACTCCGTAACGAGCATAGTGCAGTGAGCGTTGCAGGTTACAAACTTTACCCATCAAAGGCGCAAAGAATTGGCTGCCGCGAGGATCAGTAAATAATTCGAGACTAATCTTATCACCCACTTGGAAAGTACGTCCAAGAGGAGGTGTGACAAAACGACAGCCACTTTTGGAGAGATCTCTTACCTCACAATCCGACTTATGCGTTCCTACCGTTGCTTTTCCTGCTAGATTCACATCGTAACGAGCTTCTTTGCGCAGTTGGGTCACTTGCATGCTGTTGGGAATGGATAACATGGCGAGCGGTATAGGCTCTTGCAATACATGTAACAACTGGCTACGAAAATGGATTAAAGCCCCTTCGCCACGTGGTGAAATAGCTCTGATATTCATCCAAAAACCTTCTTGGAAGAAAAAAGAGAGATCATCTGCGGAAATTTTAGGAATTTCTACAAGGAGATGGGAATGAGAGTAGGTACCGATAAATGACGTTTTACACTGGAATTTCGTACCAACGGGAGTGGTTATACTTAAGGTTAGTTCGCTACTGTGTTCAACCATAGATAACGCATCAGTACTATTAAGTGTCGATAGGGTTTTATTACGTTCGGTTGAACGGTTTGGGTTCTGTTCATCTTTCAGCACTGCCGACTGCGATTCCATCTTAATTTTCTCCGTGATGCAGTAGCTGCATTTTATTCTAATTTTTGTAATAGTTTAAATTCTAGGGGTAGATGTTGGAAGATTCAATTCTGAGAATATCAATTTATTTGATTTATATATCAATTAGGACGTTACCATGATTCATGAAGTGCAACATGATATACAAAATTGTCAATATAAAGTACATCTTGAGGGAAATCTATTCGCTACTGTGACATACCAACAACAGGATAAAGTGCTGTTTATTACTTCGACTCGCGTACCGGATGAACTTCAGGGTAAAGGATACGGAAAAATAATGATGGAGAGTGTATTACCGCAAATTGAAGCGCAAGGTTACACCATCAAACCTGTCTGTAGTTATGTTGTGCATTATTTAAATCGACACAGTGAATGGCAGCATTTATTGCATCGAGAGTCGTAGCATACAAACCCATTAGCTCGGTGTAGTGTTTACTTTTAATGTGACCGCGACCAGTGCATGGTCAGTACTAAAGTTATCGAGCTCATAGCTCGGGTTGACCAGATGTTGATCAAGCACAGTATAGTGGCTGATATAGCTTTTCATTGGCTGGGTAAAAGGCGCGAAGTCTGCGGAAAGGAGAATATAGTCGAGTACAGATCCCGTGGAGCCGGCGTAATGAGTGGCTTTGCGAGGCTGCTCAACACTCTCGGTATGCAGATCCCAAGCATCGTAAAGCGCATAGCCAGCCAGCGGTTGTTGTGTTTCTGGTCTGCGGTATAAGGCCTGCGATAGTAGTCCTTGAAACTCCTCGTGATGTAACGGTTTATTAAAATCGCCCATTAGCACACAAGGCCGCCCAGTTTGTTTTTGAGTATTGACGATATATTGGTGAGTCAGGTTTGCTTCAAAGCCTCGCTTAACAGTAGAGAGCCAGCGTCCTAGCGTTTCTTGTTGCCATTCATCGATCAGATGATGAGGTATCGCAGGCAATTCTGCCGGACGTTGAGATTTAAAATGCACAATATAGACATCGATATCCCCGAGCATTGGCAGGCAAACCGTAGCGTGTAACGGTGTACGATTAAAGCAAAAAGGGGCAGCTTGGTTTGGTAACGTGCCATGTACGGCGCTCACTTGGCGCAGAGAATAGCGAGAGGCAATTACCACAACCGGATGGCTGTAGATGTATCCATCTTTGACGATAGGTTCATCTACACAGGCCACATACGGATAGCCTAAATCCATCATCTGGTTGCGCAGCTCATCAAAACTGAAAACTTCTTGAAAGCCAATGATATCGGCATCCAGCTGTTTGATCTTCTGGCTAAACCATTGCTTTTTTTTCTGCCACTCTGCTTGCGTGTAAATATTGTCGAACTGATAATATGCGTTCGGCGGAGCTAAATAATTGAATAAATTAATCGTTGCGAACGTAATCGTCATGTTAAATCCCACTATTTGTGTCTCGCTCGATCTTATACCCGAACGGTGTAATTTAGCAGTGCTAATCCCTAACCTTGTTTCCTGTTGTGATGAGCTCTCGCCTTTTAAGGCGACTTGAGTATATGATGCGCTGAAACATAGATAAGGATCTCTCATGTACCCTAAAGCCTCTCAAGGTTGGCGCACGCCACAAAATTTCCTATTGATTATCTCCATTATTGTGCCAATTGCATTTTCTAGTTGGATGGCACTGTTGAATAATTTCGTGATTGAAAAAGCGAATTTCGATGGTTCAGACATTGGCTTATTACAAAGTGTACGAGAAATCCCCGGATTTTTAGCCTTCACCGCCGTATTCGTTTTGCTGTTCATTCGAGAGCAGCGATTTATCCTGATCTCATTAGGTATGTTGACGTTAGGAACCGCGATGACGGGTTTTTTCCCTTCTTTAATCGGGTTACTGCTCACGACATTATTGATGTCGACTGGGTTCCACTACTTTGAAACGCTTAAACAATCCTTGTCTTTGCAGTGGTTAAATAAAGATGAAGCACCAGAAATGCTTGGCAAACTCATTTCGGTTGGAGCACTTGCATCACTGATCACCTACGGTGCTTTGTGGGTAATATTAGAAGTGTTTCAGCTCGATTTTAAATGGGTCTATGTCATTTCTGGCGGTGCTGGTTTTGTGCTGGTGTTGCTCATTGCCTTTGCCTTTCCTGAATTTAAAGCGGAAGTGCCACAAAATAAAAAGCTCGTGCTACGCAAACGTTATTGGCTGTATTACGCCTTGACCTTCATGAGTGGTGCGCGTAGGCAAATTTTCACTGTTTTCGCTGGTTTCCTTATGGTGGAGAAATTTGGCTATTCAGCGGCCGATATTACCTTACTGTTTTTGATCAACTATTTGTTCAACTTTTTGTTTGCTAAACGTATTGGTAAGTTCATTGGTGTAGTCGGCGAGCGTAAAGCGCTACTGTTTGAATACACGGGGTTGATTGTTGTTTTTGTTGGGTACGGTCTTGTACAAAACGCACATTGGGCGGCGGCGCTTTATGTGGTTGACCACCTCTTTTTTGCCTTGGCTTTGGCGATTAAAACTTATTTTCAGAAAATTGCAGATCCTGCGGACATGGCGTCTACAGCGGGAGTTTCTTTTACCATTAACCATATTGCGGCCGTGTTCATCCCCGCCACGTTTGGTTTAATTTGGCTTATCTCTCCGGCGAGTGTCTTTTACATTGGAGCGGTAATGGCACTTGTTTCGCTGCTTTTATCACTCAATATTCCAGTAAAACCCGAAGCGGGTAATGAAGTTAGAATTCTACGTTGGAGCGACAGATAACAAAAGGGTCGTTTACGACCCTTTTAACATGATGCCAATAGTCACTAGACAAGCAACATCTGGGTTGGCTGTTTTTCAACGTATGTCGTGACGGATGGTATCTAATGATCTATGTAGAGATAGTTTTGCCAACTTTTCATCCGGATGAGTACCTTACGCATAATCGAGACATGAGAGAAACTGTCTGAATAGATAGCGGCTTCAAAAGCAGTACCGAGTGGCAGGTGATAATCGCTTAAATCATCGGTGATTTTAAGGGTGACGAGTACGCGTCCATTGGTACGTAATGCCTCAGTTCCTAGCAAGGTACCTCGTGCTTGGATCTGGCTTTCACCAATAACAGGTAATATTTCAACCACCTCTCCTTTGAAGACTTTTCCGGGTAGTGCTCTGAACAAAAACTCGGCTTCAAAGCCCGGTTTTAGGCGTTGAAGAGAATTTTGCCTAAATGCAGCTGTGTAGATTTTATCTTCTGTGTGTACAAACGTCATCATTGGCGCTAAGGGTAATGGTACGGACATCGCACCTGGTCTGAGAGCTAATTGCGTCACATAGCCATCAGTAGGCGCTCTGACAATGGTTTGTTCAAGGTTGAATTGGGCTTGTCTAAAATCGGCAAGCAGGCGAGCAACGGTAGTATTCTCACCATTGATTTCTGAGTTTAAGGAGATATTGGCTTGATTTAGACGTGCTTGGGCGACTTCTACTGCTGCCTCTGCTGCTTTATAAGCTTGGCGACGGGTATCAAGATCTTGTTCGGTGAATGCACCTTTATCATACCCACGTTGATAACGAGCATACTCACGTTGTGCTTTATCCCGGTCAGCGATGGCCTGTACTTTCGCTGCCGCAGCTTCAGAAACATTCGATTCTAGGCCAAGTGCACCTTGGCTCGCCTCTTTGATCTGAGCTTCAATTTTTGCCAATTCCGCTTCAAAAGGCACAGGGTCAATTCTAAAAAGCACATCACCTTGTTTTAAGGGCTGGTTTGCTTGTACCGGAACCTCAATCACTCTTCCTCGTACTCCTGAGACGACAGGTGTTGTGGAAAAAACTTGGCTACCCAATTGAGTAAAAGGATGATTATAGTTCATCAGTAAGATCAGGGTGCCGATCAAAATAACGCCACCTAATACAGCGGTAGGGACGGTCCACTTATTTAATGGAATTTTAAAGACTTTGAATATCGCAATACATAAAGCGGCATAAGTCATGATCAGAAGTAAATCCATTATTTTGTCTCCTGATTACTGGCATGGTCGATGTTCGCTTGAGCAACGGGTGGCTTCGCTTTTAACTCATGTAATTCTCGAGTGAGTGTTGCGACTTGATCGATAAGTTCATCGACACGATGATGAATATCGTGCTGCTCTTCTTGAAGTTTAGTGAACCCCCACCCGCGATCTTTTCGCCACAAGGTTGCCCAAATCCACAAAAATGGCCAGATTGCATGTAAGGTAAATAGACTGACCCAGCCAGAAACATGAATGGCATCTTGATGTGGATGGTCGCGCTCTTTGGCGATTTCATAGGGGATATCATGAATGACGATGATTCCATAAAAAATGACCAAGGCTACGAAAATCAGTAGACCAAGGGCAAAGTAATCTAAAAACATAGTTGCTCCTGTATTTCAATGACGAGTGTAAACGGCAGCCAATAGCTTAACGTGATGGAAAGTTACTCAGTGCACACTTGGTTGCGGCCATTCGCTTTCGCGCGATATAAGGCTTTGTCGGCGCGGTAGAATGTGCGTTGTGTATTTTCACCATCTCGATGCAAGGTTATACCGATACTGACGGTTAAGCCGCGCTCACCTAGAATATCGTGCCAACCAAATTGGAATATGCGTTCTCGATAGTTTTCGGCATGCATTTCAGCTTGGTCGAGCGAGCAATCTTCTAAAATCACCAGAAACTCTTCTCCACCAAAACGGACACAGGAGGAGCCTCGGAATTTAAAGTAGTTTTTCAACTCACGTGAAACATTGACTATCGCTTTGTCACCAACCAAGTGACTAAGTTCATCATTAATCGATTTAAAATGGTCAATATCAATGACTAGAAATGCAAATAGCTTCTCATGAAGCAGTAGGTCTTTCAGCTTTACATCTAACCAGCGGCGGTTGTGTAAAGTGGTGAGTGGGTCAGTGAATACATCCTGTTGAAGTTGGGCTACGGCATTCTTTTGATGTTCTGTGGTTTCTTTGAGCTCGCGATTTTCAATCTCAGATAAGATCAATTTCAATTGCAATTCAAAGCGCGATAAGCGACGCAGTTGATTGGCCCCCAGCTCACTAATCGGGATGTTTTTCATCAGATCAGTTTCAATTCGAAAGCCTTTTTTTTCATAAATCAGGGCGGCTTGATAAAGGCCTTGGCGCTCGCACACGGCACTGAATGCTCGATACAGCTGCTTGGCCATCGTGGGTGACGTGTATCGTTGCAGACGTTTGTCTGTACTGGCCAGCATCATATTGGCAATATGACTTTTGCCTATTTTAGCCAGGCAGTTGGCCGTTTCAATTCGAATCATATTCGATAGCCAGGTGGAATTCATATTCCCAGCACTGTACTGAACACTAGAGAGCGTAATGAGCGCTTTATCGACTTGATCCTGATGAAGATAAAGTTGAGCTTGATAGAGTGAAATTTGCCCGGTAAGAATTTTATCGCTGACCAAAATACTCAGCTCTTCACACTCTTTAATTAGGTCGGTGGCGGCGGAGATTCGGTGCAGTTGAATGTAACACGATAGCATGTAAAGTTTATAACGCAGGCGTAATGAGCGGCTGGTGATTGCGTGATCAATACTATCAATTTTTTGATAGTAACGAAGGGCTCGGCTGTGCTCGCCATAAGCATCACACAGGTTACCCATGCCAATGACGGCTAGTACATATTCGTCAATGTAACCTGTGTCGACGGCAATATTAGAAGCGGACACATATTCGTTGAGCGCTGCGGCAAATTCACCGCTTTCCATTAGGCGATCGCTCAAACTGCTTTTCACAGACAAAATAATTTCGGCGTCCTTAGGCAATTCAAGTAATGCTAAGGCGTGACGAAGCTCCTCTATGCTGGCGGACGACTGATGCAGTTCTGAACGATACTCTGCACTGATGATGTAGCTAAGTGCTTTTTCTTTTGATGTTGAGGCTATATGTTGTCGGACGTGATTCCAGAAAATGATGGCCTCTTCTCCGGAAACGGAGGTGGCATCCAAACCCGTATCTTTAATCTTACTGAGCAGTACTTCCATGCGACCATTCCTGAGGTTGACTGTCTTCCAGTTGTTCTAATGTGAATGGGAAACTCAAAATGTCTTGGAACATCACTTGAGGTAGCGATCCCGTTAATCCTTTTCTTTCCCAGGGGTATATTTCAATCATCTTAGCCAATACATGGAAGACGTGCAGCGCTGCATCGCCTTTATCGGCAAGAAGCAGCGCTAAGCGTTCGCTACTTAAACGAGAAACGAGATCTTTTTGGTTACAGAGCGAGTGGGCAATCTCGGTACATACATCGAGGTACTTTGAGTCGTTATGTTGGATGACAATGACGGCGTGATTAGAATGCTTCAACTCGGTCTTGAACAGCATGAGTTGTTCCCACCAATAAGTCTCTGAAACCACATTGGAGAGATGTTTCTCTGGGTCGTATTCGTGTTGACCACGAATACGGTTAATGAGTTTACGTGCTCGTTGCTCAAGTTGTCGCTTAGAGGCTCTTGCTTTATCAAGGCCAATGCGCGCCGTTTGTTCTCGAAGCATCTCAACCGTAAATTGGCGATATTTCTTAAATGAGGCTAAAGAAGCTTTAAAATCACCACGCTGCTCTGCGACTAGGGATTGTTGGTAGCAAATTTGTGAAAGTAGCTCACCTTTATCAAATGAAGCAGCAGAGGCTTCAGCAAGAAGCAACAGCTCAGTTGCTTTCTTGGAGTCTTTTCTCAGCAGTTCCAAACGAGCTCGACTAATGAATGAGTGAGCCTTCATCCACACAAGGTTATGCTCAACAGCAAGTTCGAGTGCTTTGGTGGTTGCCGCTTCCGCATCTTCGATTCGTTCTAGTCCGAGCAGTGCTAAGCCGCGAAAATCCCAAACCTCGGCTTGCCAAGTTTTATCGGGATGATCCTGTAGCGCTTCTTCGGCACCATCGAGTACGGTCAGCATATCGATGTATTGGTTAAGTAGATAGAGATCCCATGCCCACAGAATACGGGCTTTGCCTTCTAACCAATGGATACGGGCATTATTAGCGACTTTAACGGCTAGCTCGTGTGTTGAACATGAAAGTTGATATTCGTTGGTAATACGCCAAACATTACCCAGACCAATGAGGCACTCTATCTGGATATCAACTTCATCAACCAGAGCTGATTGTTCTAAGGCATTTATCCAATATTGTTGGGCGGTATAATATTTTGCCTGACCCCAAAGTTGCAGCGCGTGAATATGCAGAATTTCGGGAAGGCAATCATCAGTATCGAGGGTATTTTGAGTGGATAAGGCTTCTTTAATGTATTTTAAACCCACGCGGTAGTCCATTAGACACCAAGCGCAGCGAGATAAAATGATCAAACATTGAATCGCCCCTTCTGGGAAAAAGATCTGCTGTGCTCTCAATAAACACTGCTCCGCGACGATCGACACCTTCTCCGGCTCAGTTTCAATACGGGCTCTAAGCTGTTCTATTTCAATTTCAAGAAGGTATTGGCTTTTATCCAAACGGGCTGTTCCTCAAAAGTAAGAAGCCTAAGTCACCGATTCATTATATGAAGCCAACGTTAAAGCGCACTATTTACTTTCCCAAAAGTGGGTGCATTGGTTATTCATTACCACAATAATCTGCGCTACTTCACAATCCACAGTCTAAATATAACCTAAAAATCTAAGAGAGTAGTTCTTTCAATGTCAGTGGATGTTTAGTTAATTCCAAATTTTGGGCGGCGGTGAATCCATATTTATCTTGGTAGCACAGATTGTGCCAAGCACGAAAAATATCCAGCATTGGTTGTAGGCCGCCAGGGCGAAGTTTGCGCCTCGGTTCGTTGATAAAGCTTTCGAATAACAGTTGGAAGCGTTTTTGATAGAACTCTGTTTGCTTAATCGATGCTTTATCGAGCCAAGCTTCGGGTGTTGGATTGTCTCCTGCCAAATAGCAAACACCTTTGGCAGCCTGTGCCTGATTGGCAATAGCCCAGCGATCTCGCCACCATCCCATGTGAACAATGTCCGTTTTATTCACGGAATGTCCATTTTGCCATTGCGGATCTTCCTCAACGTACATCAAGTCAACATTCTTACGCTTGATTCGCGGCAAACAGACGCTCAATGCGGCAGAACGTAAAACCGGATCTTGAGGCAGATAGATAGAAACTCGCTTATCTTCAAGGCACAAATCCAGCACGTGGAGGAAGTGAGCATAAGAGGTGTAAGGAGGGCGTATCAAGGCACCTTTAGAAGGGTAATGAAAAGTGGTGAGGTTACCCATGGGGTCTTCAACATTACCGCGGGCTAAAATTGTTTGGTATTTCTGATCAATACGCTCACGTAACAGCGGAGATGCGTCAGGAGTAGGTAGATTCGCTTCGGATGAATGTTCACGAGAAACAAAACGCGCGGGCGAGTGATAGGGGTTGTGATCAAGCTCGCCTGCAGGCTCTTCATTGGCGGAATAGTTTACGTGCTGACAGAGTATATAACCTGTTTTGGCTTCACCTGTTGCAAACCACAATACGCCGTTGTCGCTATGGGGCTGGAGCGGGATGTAATTGCAAGCCAGCTCATATTGGTTTGCATGATTCACCCAACGCGCATCAATCATGGCCAGTTTTCGCCGACAGCGACTGGCAATGTGCTCGACATGATCATAAAACGTTTTTGGGTTGATGGATAATTTACGGCAAATCTCTCGCACCGAATAACTCATGAAGAGTAGGCCGAGTAAGGTTTCTTGAAAAACGAGTTTTTTGTTGGCTCCTGACCACTTATCAACAAAGGTACTCTGACAAGCTTTGCAACGGTATCGCTGGCGATCGCCGCTGTAGCCAAAAGCGTGATAGAGGTGTTTGTGCGTATGAACAGATAAACCGAAATTTTGGCAATCATCACTGCGACAAGCGGGCAACCCGTCGCTGTGAAGCTGCCTTAAACGGTGTAATTCGTTTAACACTTCTCGGTTGTTAAGTAAGGGGGGGAAAGCTCCACATTCACGACAAACCATCGTTGGACGCTTCGGGTTTACGCGCTGCAGAACGTACCGTTCGGCTTCACTCAGTCCAAAGTTGTCACACGCCAATGTTTTACAAAAGTTGAGTTGTAAACCATCTGCGTCCTTGGGTAGTTGGTCGTTGGACACAATCGCCCCCTCGGGGTAATTTAAGGCTGCCAATTTGGGTGAGCAGCTGAGGTTTAAAAATTAGATACTAATCGCTGTTTCAAGCGCGACTTTCATCATGTCGTTAAAAGAGGTTTGGCGATCTTCAGAGCTTAATTTCTCACCGCGAATGATGTGGTCTGACACCGTAAGAATCGTCAATGCTTTTGCGCCTAGATCCGCTGCAACGCCATAAATACCGGCCGCTTCCATATCCACACCTAAGATGCCAAGCTTATTCATTTTTTCGAATAAATCACCTTCAGGTGTGTAGAACAGATCAGCGGAAAACACGTTGCCTACCTTCACGGGCACGTTTTGTGCGCGTGCTTGATTGACGGCTGTTTCAAGCAATCCGTAATCCGCAATCGCGGCAAAATCGTGGTTGTTAAAACGGATGCGGTTAACTTTGGAATCGGTTGAAGCACCCATACCAATAACGATATCCATTAGATTGACATCGTCACGAACTGCGCCACAGCTACCAATACGGATGATATTTTTTACACCGTATTCTGAAATCAACTCGTGAACATAAATCGAGCATGATGGAATGCCCATACCGTGGCCCATAACGGATACTTTTTTACCCTTATAAGTACCGGTATAACCGAACATACTGCGAACATCACAAACCTGTTTAGCATCATCTAAAAAAGTTTCAGCAATGTATTTTGCACGTAATGGATCGCCTGGCATTAGAACGGTTTCAGCGAAATCACCAACTTGCGCATTAATGTGTGGGGTTGCCATCGTTGTTACTCCAAAGTTTTCGAGTCAGCGATTTATCCGCAATAAGTGGATTAAATTACTAATTCTGTTGAATCTGATGTGTTTTGTTGAGGCAATACTAGCTAGACCTGACACTGTTCCTTGAGAGATTTGTCACAGAATGGAGGTTAATACCCTTTTTGTGGCTCATTGATAACTAAAAGTGTTGAAAGTGGTAAGGCAATCGATTTGGGTAAACGTTTACCTTTTATGTGTACATAAATATATTTTGTATAAGGTGGTTGGAGTGTGCTATATATTATACAACAAATATTTTTGTATATGAGGCGGCGATGAGTAATCCAGAAATTCGTATCGGGATCAGTGCATGTGTGCTGGGAGAGCAAGTCCGTTTTGATTCTGGCCACAAAGCGAGTGACTTTGTGACCAAAGAGTTAACGAATTATTTCTCTTTCATACCCGTTTGCCCAGAGGTTGCGATTGGCTTAACCGTGCCAAGGCCTACCATTCGCCTGATCTCTCACGAAGAGCGTTTAGCGCTGGTTGAAACTAAAGATGAAACCAAAGATTACACGCAAGCCATGTTCGATTTCTCAGAACGAAAAGTTGATGAGCTCGAATTGATGAAATTGTGTGGTTATATCGTTTGTGCGAAATCCCCGACATGTGGCATGGAAAGAGTCAAAGTCTATAAGCATCAACGAGCAGACAAAGAGGGTGTTGGGCTTTATACCGCCACTTTGATGCGTAAAATGCCGTGGTTGCCTGTAGAGGAAGATGGCCGTTTGCATGATCCTGTGCTTCGCGAAAACTTCATTACGCGTGTCTACTGTTTACATGACTTTTATCAATCGATAGGTGACAACCCGACACCGGGCAAAGTGGTGGCCTTTCATTCACGTTACAAATTGACGTTAATGGCGCATCACCCGCAAGCGTATCGAGAACTCGGCCGTTTGGTGGCTGAAGTTAAGCAGCATCCGCCACAGTATTTTATTGAGCACTATCGCCAAGGGCTAATGGATGCGCTTAAACACAGAGCGAGCCGTAAAAATAACACCAATGTTTTGATGCACATTCAGGGTTATTTCAAACGAGCCTTAAACAAAGAGCAGAAAGTGGAGTTAGCGCAATTGATTGATGACTATCGAACTGGCGAGCTTCCTTTACTTGCGCCTATTACGTTGCTCAAACATTACATAAAAATGTATCCCGATGCTTATCTGCAGCAACAGCACTATTTATCGCCTTATCCACAAACGCTAAGGTTACGTTATGGACTATGAGAACCCACTGACTGAAAACATGATGACTGAAAAATTATACGCTATTCGAGACGTTGCCGAGATGACTGGAGTAAAGCCCGTTACCTTGCGTGCATGGCAGCGCCGCTATCACCTCGTTCAGCCACAGCGCACGGAAAAAGGGCATCGCCTTTATTCACAAGAGGATATTGCGACGATTCGCACTATTCAAGGCTGGCTGGCGAAAGGGGTTTCGATTGGCAAAGTGAGTGCATTGCTTAGTGGCAGTGAAAGCATCATCGATACTTTGGCAAATCATGGTTCAGAGCTTTTAGAGCAAGAACAATTGCTGCAAGCTTTAGTGGATCTCAATAAAGGCAAAGCGGAATCAACCATTGCTACAGTATTGAAAGAGTATCCGTTAGAGATTGTTGAGCAGCAGTTTGTCTTTCCTGTCATCGACACGTTAGAGCGGGTTAAAGGACCGCTGCGCAGTTTGCAAAAAGGGCTTTTTCAGGCACTGATGATAAGCAAGTTGAGCTCGATCATTGAAGCGGAAAACAAAGCGGCAACTAAAGGAAAATGTCTTTGCGTTAATCTTGATCCAACATCGAGCATACTGGCTTGGTTATGGTTCGTGGGAAAGGTGGAAGCTGGGTATAACCTCACTATCTTAGATGGTGTCGAAGATCTTACCGCTCTTGTTGATCATGATGCTTTAGCAAACTACCAACAGGTTGCGCTGTTTGCCAATCGAGCGTTAACCGAGCAGCAAGTTCAAGCGTTACGGAAATTGCGTATCTCACTGGGAGATAAGCTTGCGTTGTCAGATGTGGTTGCTCGTCTGCACCATTCGTTAGATTAATCAGTAAGGATGTACAGTGAAATTACTCTGGCTGCGCCGAGATTTACGATCCGTTGATAATACGGCATTACATGCCGCCATTGATGGCGAAGAACCTGTTGTTGCCGTATTCATTGCAACGCCAGCACAGTGGCAAAAACACCATCTTGCTCCGATGCAGGCGGATCTTATTTATCGGCGTTTATTTGAGCTGCAACGTGAACTGCAAGCACTCAATATTGCTCTGCTGTATGAGGAAGTTGATGATTACGCTGATGCTGCGCAGCAGATTGCCACTATTGCTAAGCAGCTTAATGCCAGCGTTGTGTTGGTTAATCGCGAGTATGAAATCAATGAGTTGCAGCGTGATGAGATGGCGAGCCAGTTTTGCCTAGAGCGCCAGATCGAGTGGCGAGCATACGACGATAAGTGCATTATTGCCCCCGGTTTGGTCAAAAACAAGCAAGGTGATTATTTCAAAGTCTTTACGCCTTTTAAACGAGCGTGGTTATCACAAGCGGCTATTCCTCAAATTTTACCAACGCCTATTTCTGCACATTATAAACCCATAAAGGATCTTGAGCCGTTGCTGTGGAGCGAACACCGCTCGTTCAGCTATCCACGCATCAGCAGTGATCATTGGGTGGTCGAGTTCGATGCAATTCGCGCTAAATTACGCCAGTTTTGCCGTGATAAGGTACAGAATTACCACCAGCAGCGTGATTTTCCCGCGTTGGATTCGACCAGCGCACTGTCACCTTATCTCGCAATAGGGGCGCTTTCTGCGCGTCAATGTATGGCGCGTCTATACGCTGAATCGCAACATATTGGGTTGTCTGAAGGGGCGCAAACTTGGTTGAGCGAAATCATTTGGCGTGAATTCTATCAGCATCTGATCGGGTTTCGTCCTGATCTCTGCAAAGGAAAAGATTTTGCACCTTGGGGGAAACATGTATCTTGGTGGGAGAACTCAACGGCCTTTGAACGTTGGCAGCAGGGGCAAACCGGGTTCCCTATTGTCGATGCGGCGATGCGCCAACTCAATAAAACGGGGTGGATGCATAACCGATTAAGGATGGTGGTGGCCAGTTTTCTAACCAAAGATCTGCATATCGATTGGCGACTTGGTGAACAATATTTTATGCAAACATTAGTGGATGGCGATTATGCATCCAACAATGGCGGTTGGCAGTGGTGCGCTTCAACTGGGTGTGATGGGCAACCTTATTTTCGAATTTTTAACCCTACCAGCCAAGGGGAACGTTTTGATCCGAAAGGTGATTTTATTCGTCAGTGGGTACCTGAATTGGCTTCGTTGCCAGATAAGTACATCCACACGCCTTGGAAATTCCCTGCCGTCAATTCCTTGTCATATCCCGCGCCAATGGTTGATCATAAAGTAGAAAGAGAGATAACCTTACAGATCTATAAAGACGCCAAGGATACCTGATCACCATGCTACGCAAGCTACTCTCTTTGTGTTGTTGCTGGGGTGCGCTCAGTGTGAACGCGTTTGCCGCGACTTATGATTTTCCTGCCGAAGGCAGTAGCATGGTTGGCCGAACTCAATATCACGTGATTGAGCAGGGCGAAACCTTAGCGCAAATTGCAAAACAGTACGATGTTGGGTTTTTATCTTTGATGGCGGCTAACAAAGGAATTGACCCATTTTTGCCGCAGCAAGAGTTTGTGCTAACCATTCCGTCACAAATTATTTTACCGCACGTGGCTTACGAAGGCATCGTCATCAACTTAGCGGAACTGCGGCTCTATTACTTTGAGCCTGAAAAACGCAAAGTGCATATTTTCCCCGTCGGTATTGGCCGTATTGGTCGTGACACGCCCGAAATGGAAACCACTATCAGCCAAAAACGGCCGAACCCAACTTGGACACCTCCTCAATCGATCCGCACTGAATATAAAGCGAAAGGTATTGAACTGCCTGCGGTGGTGCCTGCTGGGCCAGATAACCCGCTTGGCGAATACGCGCTTCGTCTCGCTTATGGTGCGGGTGATTATTTGATCCACGGTACCAACAAAGATTTTGGTATTGGTATGAGAGTCAGCTCAGGTTGTATTCGTATGGATCCCAAGGATATTGAATGGCTGTTTAAGCAGGTTCAGCGTGGCGAGAAAGTGAAAGTAATTGATGAGCCGATAAAATTAGCCTTAGAGCCAGATCGAAGCGTATTTCTTGAAGCTCATGAACCTTTAACGCGCAGTAACGGCAGTAAAAAAGAGTTGCAGGTACCGCAAGAACTTCGCTGGTGGTTGGATGAATTTAACAAATCAGATGCGAAAGCGAGAGCGGTGATCTTGGCGCAAAATGGTGTGCCTGTCGAAGTTGTGGCTGCAGATTTTTCAACCTCATTGGAGTAATTAAAGAAGTTGATGAGTTCATTAATGGTGAACCATGTAATAGCAGCAATAAAAAAGGCTTGAATTAACAAGCCTTTTAAGGAATTTCAGCTATGGAATATAACGAAATTATTTCGTGTATGACTGAGCAATATTATCGATACGCTCGTTTGCACGAGCCGCTTCTTCTTGCGCAGCGGCAGCGGCATCAGCCGCTTGGCTTACTTTAGACGAAAGTGTCGATTGCTCGCTCTTAAGTGCAGAAATTTGATCACTGAGTTGGCTAACTTGGTTGCTTAGCTGATCCATTTTCGTCATTGCTGCGTCATCAGGGCCTGATGCACAACCAGCAAGTAGAAGTACAGAAGAGGCTGCAGCTGCAATTAACATCTTATTCATTATTGAACTCCTTGTTTGTAAGATTATTATCAATGATGCCCTATTATACTTTTCCTACTTGAAGCTACAGCGGTGCTGTTTACCTGCAACGTCAAGTCGTTTGGGTATACGCTTTTTTGGAAATCATCATATAGTGACGAACTCAATTGTAGACACTATTCTAGCGTTCACCCAGTAGCCGAACGTCAAAATAATCCAAGAATTTCAATTTATGCCCATTTACTCCGCTATGTCTCATCGTTAAGAGACGTATTTTCTATCTTCTTATGCCTTGAAAAAGTGTGCGTGCTGATTATTTTTATGTGATCTCTATCTATCTAAGCGCCTTTCGGGCTATCATATTGCGTTTTCATTTTGACCTCTTGCCCTATTTATTGTGGCAACTTTACAAATTTTTGGAGAATCCTTTGCAGTTTAAAGATTTAGGCTTAGATAATCGCTTATTGAAGACCCTCAAACACTATGACTTCAAACAAGCGACAGAGATCCAACAACAAGCGGTTCCCGTGGCGATTGCAGGTAAAGATTTGTTGGCATCCTCTAAGACTGGTTCGGGTAAAACATTAGCGTTTGTTTTGCCAATGCTGCATAAGTCTCTCAAAACTAAAGCGTTATCAGCAAAAGACCCTAGAGCTCTGATTCTCGCTCCGACACGTGAGTTGGCCAAACAAGTGTACGGTGAGCTACGTACTATGCTCAGTGGGTTGAGCTACGAAGCAACGCTGATTGTGGGCGGTGAAAACTTTAACGACCAAGTAAAAGCACTGCGCCGTTTCCCCCGTTTTATTGTGGCGACTCCTGGTCGTTTAGCGGATCACTTAGAGCACCGCTCGTTGCGTCTTGATGGTTTAGATACGCTGATCCTTGATGAAGCTGACCGCATGCTGGACCTAGGTTTTGCTCCGGAACTACGCCGTATTCATCATGCAGCGAACCACCGTCGTCGCCAAACACTGATGTTTTCCGCAACGCTTGATCACGGCCAAGTGAATGACTTTGGTACCGAGTTGCTTAAAGATCCAAAACGCATTTCGATTGGTGTTGCCAACGAAGAGCATAAAGACATCACCCAAAAATTCTACCTCTGTGATCATCTCGATCACAAAGAAGCCTTACTCGAACGCGTGCTGCAAGAAGCCGAATATCGACAAGTGATCATTTTTACCGCAACTCGTTCTGATACTGAGCGTTTAACGCTTAAACTCAACGAGCAGAAACTGAAAGCTGTTGCGTTGAGTGGTAACTTAAATCAAAACCAGCGCAACACCATCATGAGCCAGTTTGAGCGCGCCGTCTTTAAAATTTTGGTCACGACGGATGTGGCTTCACGTGGCCTTGATATCGCGAACGTGACGCACGTGATTAACTTTGATATGCCCAAACATACGGAAGAGTATGTGCACCGTGTTGGTCGTACAGGCCGTGCGGGTAATAAAGGTGATGCAATCTCGCTGGTTGGCCCAAAAGATTGGGACAGCTTCAAGCGCGTGGAAGCCTTTTTGCAGCAAGATATCGAGTTCTCTCAATTTGATGATCTGAAAGGTAAATTTACCGGACTAAAACCACGCGTTCCGGCCTTTAAGAAAAACGCAGCCGCTAAGACTAAAAGTACTAAGCCCAAGGCGCACACCGCCAATAAGAAGCCCGTTAAACGCGATAAAACCTTTTATCAGAATGTGGCAGTGGGTGATGCGGTATTTGTGCCGAAAAAGAGAGTTGCACCTAAAGTTGACGATGAGTAGCCGCGAGCGTCTTGTCAGCGTGACCTTTCGGTCAATCGAATCTGCTGACGGACTCAATGCCAGTATTTGCTGAGACAACCTCACCCTAATTATAAAAACACCGCCAAATTGGCGGTGTTTTTATATACACGCAAACGTTCACCCTTATAAATTTCATAATTTCTCTATTTTATATAAAAATGATAATTGATCTCATTATCGTTTAGTGGCAAGCTGCGCCTCATTATAATAATTGGCTATGTTTTCACTGATCATAATGAAATTACTCAATATCATTGCTTTTGTTGTTGGTTTGTCTTGTTTTCATTCATCTTATGGTGAGTTACTACAGTGGCTGGAAGATGGCTCGCGTAGCCAGCCTAAGGTTCGAGCACACCTTGAAGACCACAATAAAAAAACACAACAGTGGCTCAATCAAGCCGCACCACTTTCTAATGCACTAGTTAAAACATGGTCAGAGAGTCAGAGCGTAAAAGCACCGACACCTTGGCTCATCCAGTACCAAAATTACTATCATGATCAAGTAATTAAGGGTGAACGTTTTGTTGTTAAAAAGACCGCAGAAGACAGCCCAATTGAGCGCTTGGTCAATATCAGTGTAAGACAGCAGCAATCAGATTATTACCAGTTAGCCAATTGGGCGGTGGCAAAAGGGGACCGCTTTATTGCATTAAGCGAAGATTTTACTGGCGAAGAGCACTACACGCTGACGCTGGTGGATCGTGTATCGAAGCAGGAAATCGTGCTTAGCCAATCTGCAACGACTCAAGCGATTTGGTCTGAAAATGGCCAATATCTCTATTTTTTGGCGGCAGAAGAAAGCCGTTCTTCTAGCTTATTGCAGCGCTATGATGTGCTGAGCAAGCAGACAAAAACCCTATGGGAGTGGGCTGATCCGCAGTGGATCGTGTCTCTCTATTTGGCGGCGGATCCGCATTTTGCCCTCGTGCAAGTCAACAACGAAAACAGCAGTGAACAACGTATTTTAGAGACCAACAGCTCTCACTTAAGCCTTCCGCTTCGTGCCGCACAGCCGGGTATTGAATACTACGCAGACGTTGCTAATGGCTGGCTCTACATCAATAGTAACCTCAACGGCAAGTTTGCACTCTACCGTCGATTACTGAGCATGAATGAAAACCCTTGGCAGCTTTTTTATGCGCCAGATGATCATTCCACGCTGGATAATTTTTATTTATATCAAGCTGGCGTTGTGGTTAAAACCAACCAAGCACAGCATTCTCAACTGGCCATTATGGATCAGCATGGAAAGTTGAGAGCATCACAGCCTTTGGCAACAGAAAGTGAGGTCGCTTGGGTCTCTCGTAACGGTGATTGGCAAAGCAATAAACTGCGCGTGCGTTCAATGTCGATGGTTTCTGCAGGAGTTTGGCGTGAGTTTGATGTGGCAAGCTTACAATGGAAGCGACTGGGTCAAGACCACTATCCTGCTTATTTACCGGAACAGTATGAGTCACAACAGATTGTGGTGGATGTTGATGGCGTGGCTATTCCTGTCACTTTGGCGTACCGAAAAGACACCTTGAGCGCACAGTCCAGCGTCTTTCTTTATGGCTACGGCGCGTATGGCGTCACTATGCGTCCGTATTTTATGCCACAAGTGATCAGTTTATTGGATCAAGGCGTAATTTATGCGATTGCTCATGTGCGCGGTGGTGGTTATCACGGTGAATCATGGCACCGCGCTGGGTCTGGCATTCTGAAAAAAATAGGCATCTCAGATTTTCTTAACGTCGCCTCTTCGTTGCAGCATTTTAATAACGGCCAACGCGCTATTTATGCGATTGGCGGCAGCGCTGGTGGAACCTTAGTTGCGGCGGCGGTTAATCAAAACCCAGCACTTTTTGCTGGAGTGGTGCTGCAAGTGCCTTTTGTGGATGTGCTTAGAAGCATGTCCACAGAAGACTCCTCTTCACTCTCGGTGCAGCAGCGAGAAGAGTGGGGAGATCCTAGCCAGCCATTGCAACGCTCAGCAATTGAAGCTTATGACCCACTACTCAATATACAAGCCAAACCTTATCCGCCAACCCTCGTCCGTGTCGGGTGGTTTGATAGCCGTGTCCCTTATTGGGAAGGCGCGAAATACATAGAAAAAATGTCGATGATGAGTACGGGTATCGGGCCTTACTTGTTATGGACGGACTTCAATAGCGGGCACAGTAGCGATTCACGTAAGGCACTACAGCAACAGGCCGTGGAATACACCTTTCTTCTTACCATAGATAAAAACAAAAAAGCGGAGCAGTAAATGAAGCTTTCTCCAATCACCGCAGCGGTGCTTAGCGTGCTTGCGGTAGGGTCAGTGCATGCCGAATTCAGCCTAACCAAGCTTGAAGAAGTGGTGGTGAGTGCCAATAAAGTAGAACAGCCGCTGTCAAAAGTCGCCGGCTCAATATCAGCGATTGACGGTGAAACCATTGAAAAACAAGGCGCGACAGAACTGTATGATGTATTGAGTCATGAACCCGGAATCAGTGTTACGGGTGGCGCTGGCCGGCCACAAAACATCACGATTCGAGGGATGACGGGCAACCGCATTGCGATCATTCAAGATGGCGTCGCCGCATCGGACGGCTATGGTGCCAATGACATTAACGACAAAGTAGGCCGCAATACTTTCGCCTTAGACAACATAAAAAGCATTGAGGTTGTGAAAGGGGCAGGGTCTACCATTCATGGTTCAGGCGCGATCGGCGGCGTTGTGGTTGTCACCACAAAATCGCCGGCGGATTATTTGCAAGGACGTGATTTCTATATTGATGCCTCTGGCTCCTACACAGGGATCAGCAATCAATATAAGAGCAGTAGCACGCTAGCGGTGCGCAATGGAAATGGTGAAAGCTTGGTGACCATTTCATATTGGCAAGGCGAAGAGACTCGCAACTTTAACCAAGATCTCTATAACCGAGATATTGAAGGATTCAGTGCATCGTTAGCCCACGATCACATGGTCAATGATTCGCTGTTACTCAGTGCAAAATTTAACGCCTATAAAGATGAAAACATCCGCAAAGAAGGCATTGCTTCCATTCAACGCGATGACAAATGGGAAAGCAAAGAATTTTTTGAACAGGAACAGCACCAAACCTTATCGGCATCATTGGGGGTGCAATTAGATACCCTTTCTTTCTGGGCAGACCATGTGGACGCCAAGCTTTACTGGCGTGATAGTCAAAGTGATACTCAAACCAATCGCTTATTGACCAAAGAACATGCCTTTTTCGACACCCTTGAATTTCGTCGTGAGAGACGCGATGAAAGTTTTTCTGATCAGTTGATAGGGCTATCGGTTGATTTAGAAAAAGCAGCACGAGTCCACAACATCGAACACCAATTTATTTACGGTGCAGTGCTTAATACCAATCGTTATGAACGCCCTCGTCACGTGGATACCAAGGATTCCAATGGGGAAACCTACGAAAATATTATTCCGTTTGCACCGGCGAAGGCCTATGGTTTGGGCGTCTATTTGCAAGATAGATTCAGCCTTAACCAGTGGACATTTAGCGCTGGTTTACGTTTTGATTTGAATAACCTTACTCCTCAGTCAGAGCAACCTATTGCTGGTTTTGCTGTTAGTGAAATTCAAACCAGTGAATGGTCACCGAGCGCATCCGTAGCTTACCAGTGGACGCCATCATTCAACAGTTACCTCAGTTACAACCACGGCTACCGCGCTCCGACCTATGACAAAGCCTACGGTGCGGCAGACCACAGCTTTGTTCCACTGACGCCGTTTTTTATCGCGCCGAACATGAATTTACAGGCTGAAACCAGTGATAGTTTTGAGTTGGGTTCAAAATACGATAATGGCCAATCTCAAGCTTATGTCGCGGTTTTTTACTCTCTCTTTGACAATTTCATGGACACCAAAGATGTGGGATTTGATAGCGATAGAGGCGCTTGGATCAAGCAGTACCAAAATATTAATGGCGTCGAAACGTATGGTGTGGAGTTCACCTTCGCCCATCAACTGAATCAACAATGGTCAACCACGTTCAAAGCGGGTTATGTGGATGGTAAAGATGATCAAGATGAATACGTCCGTACCATCACGCCGTGGGAAGGAAATGGACAACTAAATTACCAGCAGCAAGATTGGGATGCCTACGCACGTTGGAACTGGGCGAGCTCGATGGATCGAGCACCAGCATGCTCTGATGATATAGGCCGTAAAGCGCAATGCGCGCAAACGTCGGCATGGTCTACGGTCGATCTTGGCGTGAGTTATCAAGTGATGCGTGACCTTGATGTGAGTCTCAACATCATGAACCTATTCGACCGTGAATACGTTCGTTATCAAGACGTCGCGGGTGTAAGTCAAAGTCAAACTCTCTATTCCACTGAGCCCGGGCGTTACTTTACCGCTACGGCTAAATACGTGTTTTAGGAGCTAGAGATGAAAAAAATTATCGTTCTGAGCACCTTGCTATGCTTGAGCCATTCCGCTTTTGCGGGGGAGTGGGACTATCCACTGGCGAAAACGATCATTGCAACGAAAGAGTCGGCTGAGCTGTATTTGAGCTCGCTTTATCCTGATGTTGGGACACTGAAGTTTCGTTATCAAACCGAGAGTTTACTGGGAAATCATTACAACTTTGATGTATGGCAGAACGGCCAATACCAACCGCAAAAAGCGTTAGTGCTCTCGACCGATCAGTCTGGCGTAGTGACGCGCGTGTTCAAAAGTTTGCACAATACAGTCGAGCGAGATGGCGTTGCATTGGTAGCGGCAGAGCTCGAATCGCCCCGCCGATTGATGGCGAATGAACCGCCTTCGCTCTCATCAGGAGATGTGCAGAGCATCAATGTGCAACTTTTTGACCCCGATTTAAGAACCATGGATCAACTGCCTGCACCAGATTCGGCGTGGAATGACCTTGCTGATTACCCAAACCAGCCGCACTACCAAAGTGTGAATGTCGAGATGTTGCAAAGTGCAGGTAAATATTACTTAGCCAATGAACGAGTACGACAAGTTGATGCCACCGCCATACAGCAACAAGATGATGCCAAGCAGTGGGTTGATAGCGGTGTTGGCTTACTTAGCGCTGAAGACGTGGCGCAATGGAACTCAGATGCTGAAATTCTCTCCATGGAAATGCTGGATGATCGCTTTGTACAGTTGATGGCTTTTTACCATCTTGATCAATCGATTGATTATACCAAACAGCTCGGTTTTTCCCTGTTTAGTGAACCCGTGAGGTTTGATGCGAGAGGTTTATCTAGCAACAACTCTTCTTATTATGTTGGCCCGAAAGCGGTGTTGTTTGGTGTTGGGGGCTCGCCCGATGCATTAGATGCCGACGTGGTTACCCATGAGCTTGGGCATGGAATTCATTATCAAATCGTTCCCGATTGGGCTTATGGACATTCGGGCGCGATTGGTGAAGGCTTTGGTGACTATTGGGCGGGTTCGCACAGTTTTCGCCGCCAGTATACACAAGGAAAAGCGTTCGAAATTGACACCGTGTTTAATTGGGATGGCTATTTTGGTTCTCGTATTTCGACACGCAGTTTGTGGAATCAGCGGGCAAAATATTTTGCATCCGCAGAGTATCGAGCGCATGAAAGTGTTGCAGGTGAGTTGGGTGACGAATTGTGGTCTACCCCTTTATTTCAAGCGCTGAAACAGGCCGTGAATGAGTACGGTCAAGAAGCGTTTTCTGAATTTGACCGTATTGTTCTTGAATCAATGTACGGCTTAGGTCGTGGTCTAAAAATGCATGATTTGAGTGAAAGCATGCTGTATACCGCCAAACAGCTGTACCCGCATCGCGCTTATGATGCGATGCTATTACAGCAATTTAAGCAACATAACTTAGTCCAAGAACCCTTCAAATTCCTGTTGGAACGTCGATTTGTGATGCCAACGGATCCGCTGAACGTGCACATTCAGGCCACGGATCGCCAAGCAAGTTTACAAACGGTAGCCACTTTGCAAGGTGAAACCGTTACTTTCGCTAGCGAAAAATTCCAGCAGCAGCAATGGAGCATCGCGCTGCCAACCACCTACACCTGCGGAGTCAAACAGACTCTACAACTTGAATCGAGTTATCAATATCAACCGTACCTTGCGATGCAATCTGACAAGCAAACTTTATCGTTTATCGTGGGTAAGCCACAGCTTGCAACGCCGCCAGTGGCCATAAATTCAGTATTGAAAGACGCCAGTATTGACGGTGCAGACACGGTTACGTCCGGATTTAAGAGCTATGGCTTGACGATCGATGTTGGCAACGTATTGATTGATGAAGATTTTGTGGTTCGCCTGCAGTTATCGCACCCAGAGCTACAAGAGCTGCGCGTTACCTTAATTTCACCCGCAGGGACACGCGTCGAATTACTCAACCAAGCACCATCGGCCATCAATGGTTTTGATGACTATTGGGTGCTGGCACATGATGCCATATTGGGCTCTTTACAAGGCGAAGCCCTAAGCGGCTACTGGCGTTTGGAAGTGGTTGACTACAACCCGGGAAATTTCGGCACCTTGATTGAATGGGGGGTAGGCCGCCTAGCGGGCTATCAATGCCCTCAACCTGTGACCAATGCACTTTCACCTGAAACAGGTGGCGGTTCGACTTCACTGCTCTTATTACTTCCTCTCGCGGCATTCGCCATAAGACGACGTAATTTGTTGGCTATTTTTTCACTTAAACTGAAGAACACATAACTATGCACTTAAGACTTTCAACACTTTCGCTGGCACTTTTACTGGCTGGTTGTGGTGGCGGTGGAAGTGGAGATGTAGCCAATACATCTTTACCCAGCCATAAAATTAGCGGGCAAATTCAAGCGCAAAACGTCGCACTTGATGCCACTGTCTGCATTGATTCTAACCAAAACTTTGCCTGTGATGTGGGCGAAATCAGCACGCAAGCCGATAGCCAAGGGCGCTACACCCTCACGAGTGACAGCACTCAAATCTACCGTTTTCCTATTGTGGCTGACGTTTCTACTGGCATTAGTGTCATGACGAGAAGTCGCCAAACCAGCCAATCATCGATCCTGATTGCGCCGGCGCTGGGCAAAAGCAGTGGCAACATCCTCAACGGTGTGAGTTCTATTTTTGCCGGCATTATGCTGGATGGAAATACGGAGAAAGAAGCGAATCGCTTGCTTGCCGAGCAGCTTTTGCAATTAGGCGTTGAAGTGAATGGTGATATTTCACAAAACTTTAGCCACACAGCATTGGCAATATTGGATGCCAATGCTGTCGTGTTGCTCCAAAAAGCGAAAGCAAGTGAACGAATTGATTTGCTGGCAACGCTTGGGCAAACCATGGCAAAAAATACACCACTGATTGCCTCTGAGAACGTTTCTGGCGAAAAGATGACCGAATATGCTAATACATTGATGGCGCAAGTATCGGAAGAGCGACCTCTGCAAGACACGGGCATTATTCAGTTCTATTCCGATCAAGGCGCACAAGCGCGGGCTGATGCTGATTATCCCGGTCAAGATGCTGAATATGGCCTAGATATTACCGCCAAAAATGGCGTGACGGGTAAGAGCTTTGCGTTCATCAAATTAGATGCGGCTGGCAATGAACTTGAGGCAGACGCGAGCGATTGGTCATGCGTTAAAGATGTTTACAGTGGACTTATTTGGGAAGTGAAGTCAGAAGATGCGGCGTCTTTGAACTATAAAGAACGGTTGTTTGCATTAGAAGTTGCCGACAAGTTTATCCCTTTTGCAAAAGATGTGACGGCTGCTTCCTGTCAGGCGGCAGGTGATGCTATTTGCACTACGCAAGATTACGTCAATCGTATCAATCAAGATAAATTGTGCGGGTTACAAACGTGGCGTTTACCGACCAACAGCGAGCAATACATGATGCTCGATTTAGGTGAAGTGGGTGACGATGCAGTTGGTTTCAACAAAGATTATTTCCCGCATCAGCCGCAGAACACCGAATTTTTTGATGGGCATACGTGGACTTCTGGCATTGCTTATCTCAATACCTCTCAATTTCAAAGCGATGGTTCGATGCAATATCTTTACACGGCGCTGTCTGGTGCAACCAAAGGGGAACGTAGCCCAATTGAGCTCTACTCCAGCAGTACGGCGGCGGACAATGACCCGTCTTATGTCTCGCCGATTCGAGTTGTTGCAACCAAGGAGAACAACCAATGAAATCTCATTTAATCGCGGCTTCTTGCTTGATCTTTTCTGCTGTCGGCGTCGCCCAAGAGTGTTCTCCTGATATGACGAAAAGCGCACCCAACACGCGCTATGTCTACAGCGAGCAGGGGACAATCAAAGATAAGCTCACTGGCTTAACGTGGATGCGTTGCCAAGTTGGTAAAACATGGAACGCCGCTACGGAGCAGTGTGATGGCGAAGCGACCGGGTTTCGTTGGCAAAGTGCTTTGCAAGAAGTGGCGGCTATCAACCATCCTCAAAGCCGACATGCATTGCACCAATTTGCCAGCCAAGCCGAATGGCGATTGCCGAATATTAAAGAGTTAGTGTCATTGACTGAAATGGCGTGTTTTGGCCCAGCGATGAATAGCAGAGCATTTGCCCAAGGCTTTAAGTATGAGACAGGCAATATCTTGTCGTATTTATGGAGCCAATCACCCCATCTAGCGAGTGGTCAGGTGTGGTCTTTTGATTCCGTCAATGGCGAAATTTACCACTACGCACCGAACTTTGAATTTGGTGTTTTGCTGGTGGCTGAAGAATAATTGTTATGAAATGACGCCACTTACGCTGTCAGGGAAACGATCAGTCATGTCATGTTGACATGACGATCGGTGTTTTGTTTCACTTCAGCAGCACCTAAGATTTGATCCATAGTTGTTGAGATAGGGCAGATGGAGAATTCAAACAGCTTCCAAACAAGGAAGCTGTTTGAATAAGTAAACGGACGGTTTACTAGGTTAGTTCAAGAAAATAGCCAGTTGTGATAGCGCTCCAGCGCGAAGCACGGCATCGGCCGCGTCTTGTGGTGCGAGAAAGGTTGTGTGTGTACCACTGTCCATTTTCACGAAGACTTTAGACGTATTAGTGATTACATCAGAGGGTACTGCGTTGGCTAATCCCAATAGTGTTGCTAGGGGTTCGGTGCCTGCACGTGTATTTGTGACATTGTTAGGCACACTCTCGTCTCCCGCCACTTGCAATAAATAAGTAGGGATTGTCGCGGTTCCACCACTGATTAGGTAACTTGCGTTTGTGTATGGATCCATAGTATCGAGCAAGGTTTGAGTCGCGTAGGTAAATTGATCCAACTGGCTTTGCAGCGCCGTTTTGTCTGAAGCAGATGCTGTGTTTTCAAACGTGGTGTAGCAAACTTTCTCTGTTAAACCTGGACAGTATTGGTCGGCGAATGCTTTGTATTTGGGGCTCGCACTTAAGGCGAGATTATGTTTAATGAGTGGGCCATAGTTTGCTGAACCCATTAACAAGTTACCGATTTGACCACCTGAGTTTGCAATGGCCATTCCAGAGAATTTATACAGCGCATCACCACTAGCATCACCGATAGTGCGGTTCGCGTTCGCGACAGCGCTTAAGCCGACGATTCCTCCCAATGAGTGGCCAAGGAATTTTGGTGGTGTCGTCTCGGTATTGGCTGCGTTTGCTAATTGAGAACCAACAAACAATCCTGCACTTCGTGAGTAAGTAATGGCCGCACGCAGCCCCATGATATCTAAGATACTCTGACGCGTGTTGTCACGAGCGACGGCCAAGTTGTTCAAATTGAGGTACGCTAGAATATCGGCATTAGCTGAGCGCTGTGCATCTAAACTGCGAGCACCATGCAGTGGTTGATCAATGGCAATCACGGCGATACCAGCATTGGCTAAATGTGCTGCTGTGAAGTACGCATCTTCTTTAACAGAAGTTATACCGTGTTGGTAAATCACGATCGGCCAGTTTGTTCCCGCGTTAGGAGTAAACAGTAAGAAATCAACGTCTTCTAACGATTTCACCTTAGGTACAGGGCTATAGCGTGTAATGATGCGCTGAGGATCGAGTGGGCTGCCATCAGACTTTGTGAGGGTCAATCCCACTAGCTTAAGCTGTTCACTTGGGCTGGTTGCTAGTTGAGTCACGTCGATATTGTTAGCAATGAGCTGATTGGCGATGGTGGCTTTTTCATTGTCATCTGCCAAAGCATTTTTAATCAAGGCCAAACTTGGCATTGCTGATTCAAACGGCTGTGAGTTCCAGTTGCTTCCTTTCTCTAAATAATAAGGGAGCTTAACCGTTCCAGTCGTGACATTAACGTGATAACTGCTGGTGTATTCATTTTTAATAAACGCTTTAGCGGTTGTTTTTTCTGCGCCAATGTAAGCTTGAAAATTTGCATCGTTATCAAGTGCGGTTACAAAATCGGTTGTAGCACCAAAGCTCATGGTGTAAGCGGCGCTCAAATTAAGGTTGTTTGGGTTCGCACCTTGCTTCCAAATATTGCCAATATCTGTCGTTGCAAGGCCTGCGGCGGTGGCGCCTTTCACACTGTAAAGTGTCTGACCAACAGATTGAGTACTAAACCAAGTTGAATAAATAATCTTGGTTTGATCCACCCCTGTCAAAGCGAAAATGCTTTCCACGCCTTGGGTCACTTTTTGTAATGCCCCTAGCTTATCATCGGTATAGATTTTCACTTTAGACTTCAACGCGGCGTAGCTGCTGGATGTGCCTGCAATATTGCCATTTACATCGGTAATCTCATCTGTCACGGCTAAAATATATTCACTGGCAGGGTTGAGCGCTTTGTTTGGTACGATTGCAATTTTATCGCTGCTGGCACTGGCGATGGCAGTAAAGTTGGTGTTCAATGTCAGCACATTTTTAACCGTTGGGCTGCCAATCATACTGTCGGTCAGTTCAATTAAATAAATACCGTTAGAGATAAGACCGTCAGCCAATCCTACGCCTTCAAAGTCTAAAAACAGTGGCATTGATGTTGACCAACCATCCATGGTGCCCATGGCGGCGACTGGATTGGTTAAGGCGTCATCACCCTTGGTTGGAATTTCTAACGTGCCGTCTTTGGCATTCATGAGTGCAAAAGAGGGCAGTGGTACATTTGCGTTTGCGCCACTGAGCGTGAACTTTATGCTGGTGTCGCGTGTTAACGCGTCTTGAATGTAGGCTTCGTAAGTGGGTGTTGTGCTTGCTCCCGAACTGTTCGTTTCATCACCACAACCGACTAACCATAACACAGAGCAGAGCAGCGATATTTTGAATGTTGTTTTAAGCATGACTTGTCCCTGAGTTTAGTTGAACGTGTAGTTAAGTTGAATAGCGCTAAGGTAAGCAGTCCCTTGCGATTCAAACGTCAATGTTTCATTGAGTTTGTTGGTTTCGGTAAACGTGCCGCTTTTACTTTTCACCAGTGCAAAACCCGCATCAATGGATAGCGAGTCGCTGATCACGTAGCTCACGCCCGCTGAATACCAATAACGATCGCTATCTGGAATACTCAATGTGGCTTCGCCAGCTTGTTCATCAAAAGCAAAACCGGCGCGTAATGTCCAAGTCGAGTTTAATTGATAAGTTGAGCCCAATGACCAACGGCCACTGTCTTCATACTTTTCAGATTTATAAAAACACTCTCCGTTGGTACATTGTGATGACGTTGCCTTTAACTCTTTGAATGAACTCCAGTCGGTACGTTGGTACCCGTAATGCAACGCCACGCTATCAGTGAGTTGGTGAAATGCGGAAACTTCCCACATCGCAGGTAGCGTGATTTTTAAACGTCCTTCAACAACAGCGTTTGTTGCAACACCTGAGCTATAGCTTGAAAACTCACCATCATCAAAATCCAGATCAACAGCAGAGCGGTAAGCAAAACCGACACGGTGGTTTTGGTTGAACTCATATAAGCTACCTATGTTCCAGCCCAAAGCCACGGTTTCTCCAGTCATTCCGACTAGGTTGTCAGAGGCAGAGCCGCCAGTAAATACGGCTAAAGCACCTTTATGTCGTGTCAGTTTTGCTTCGGCATAGACGAGGTTAACACCCGCAGCGAGACTAAGCTGTTCGTTAACACGGTAGGCAATATTCGGGTTTAAATTGACAGAAAGAAGAGAAGTATCGCCTGCAAGATCGCCTGCATAAATATCATTAGGGTAGTCTGTAGCGACGCCGTAAGTAGTGAATATTCCCATCCCCCAAGCCCATTTTTCATTGATTGGACTGACGTAGTAAGCCGCGGGAACGACTTGCAGTGGTGCAACATCGTTCATTTTCTGTTGGTTTTTCACATCATATATATCAACCTCTGGGTCAACGATGGATAGTGCACCAGAAAACTGTGTTGTATCAAACCGTGTCATGGCTGCGGGGTTGTGAGCAATCACACTCGCGTTATCGGCCACCGCTCCTTCACCAGAGAAAGCACGTCCTAGCCCTGAGGCTGAATGCTCTGCCACTTGGAAGCCTGCAGAGTGAACATTAAACGCTGTCAATATTGATAGCGCGAGTAGCGTGCGGGGTTTGATGATCATTCTCGACCTCCTAAGGCCTTGTTATGGTAATGGCATTGCAATGCGAGATGTTAATTTTGTGTTGCTTATATGTCAAAGAATATGATGTCTTTATTTCAATTAGCGGCGAATGATAGTGTGTAAGTATTTGTAAATCAAATGAAAAGTTGACAGTTTTGGTATGACCAGTAGGGTTGTGCTTATTTGGCGGGGTAATTGGTTTAGCTTGTGCTAAAGTTAATTTTTATGCTTCAACACGTTCATAATATTGATGTTTTGGTGGGTGAGTTTAAATTATTTGACCAAAAAAATGGTGAAGAAACAGAGGCAGTCACTATGGTGTTTGCAACTACCTCTGTGGTGGGTTTAACGGCCAACAAAAGCAATAACGACACGGTCATTATTTAACGTTCTAGAGAACAGATAGGCATTTTGCTGTTCAATCTCATGATGAATGCCTGCGCCAATGGCAGGGTGTGATTGACGAAATTGGCCTAGCGTTTGCCAATGCTTCAGCAGCGCTTGTCGCTCTTCATCCAGTGACCACACCATGTCAGAACGCGTACCTTGGTGAAAATCATCGGCGTAAGGGCCAACTTGACGTGCGACTTCATCACCGTAGTAAATTTGCACCGCACCCGGTGCGAGAAGCAATGCATTGGCGGCATTACGCTGCATTTCAAAGGAGTTAAAACGGCTAAAAAACAGCTCGGTATCGTGAGAAGAGAGGTAGCTCACGGGGGTAAAATCTGGGTATTTCGCTAGCGTTTGCGCGTAGTCGCGGTACACCATCGCCATTTGGCTTAAGCAGGCTGCGCCTTTATCGACTCTTTTTTGCATATCAAAGTTAATCAGTGCATCAAAGCCATCATCAAAATAGGGGCTGCGGTAAGCTGAATGGCCCCATACTTCGCCCATCATCCAAAAGGGTTGCCCTTGCTGCCCGTTTTGCTCGCGCCAAGCATCTAAACTGCGTGATGCCTCGCTTTTTAAGCGTCGCCATACCTCGCCTTCCACATGTTTTACGGTGTCGACGCGGTAACCATCAATACCAAAGCGTTTAACCCAATCGGTTTGCCACTCAATTAAGTAATCGGCAACGCTATACTGTTCGCGCGCTACCACGCGAGTGCCGGGGTTATTAAGTAGCCACTGCGGCGGCGTCACCGCTTGTGTTGATTCAGTGCGAAAATCCGGTAAGCCGGCCAGCGTCATCGTGATATCGCTAGAGCCGGGTTTTTGGTAGCCGGGCAACCCAGCGCGAACCCAATCCTTGCCCCACCATTGCGACCAGTTGGCGCTTTGATAATCAATGGATTGATTGTAGCTGTGCCAGTTTTCTTCAGCTTTCGGCATCCAATCAACCCATTTTTGCGGTAAATTTTGGGGATTAACCACCTCAATCTGATCCAATTGCAGGTCAGCCAAGGTGGCGTAGCCAGAATGGTTGAGCACCGCATCGAGCAAGATTTTTATGCCTCGTTTATGCGCTTCAGTGACCAGCGTTTTGAGATCCTCCTCATCACCAAAATTTTGATCGATCTTGGTAAAATCACGCGTCCAGTAACCGTGATAGGCATAAAAAGGGAACGAGCCACTGTCACCACCGCCGACAAAACCGTGCACCTGTTCCACAATCGGCGAAAGCCAAATCGCGTCGGTGCCTAAGCTTTTGATGTAATCGAGTTTTGCAATCACACCTTTTAGGTCGCCACCGTGGAAAGTACCCACTTCTTCTTTGCCATCTTTTTTACGGCCATAGCTATTGTCGTTACTTGGGTCACCATTGTTGAATCTGTCCACCATCACAAAGTAAATCGTGGCATTGCGGTAGGTAAAGGGTTCGCTGGCGGAATCCGTTGCGGGGGCAAGCAGCACCAATCCACCACTGGTTGGTGACGGCATTAAGGTGACTTGGCTATTTTTCACGCTGAGGATTTGGCCGGTAAATGTCTCTTTTAGTCGTGTGCCATCGGGGAACGTATTGCCCAGTTGTAAGGTCACTTCACCGCCTTGGTACTGCTCGCACGAAACACTCGGTATCGGCCGTTTAAATTTGCTCGTAGTGGATTTTTTGGCTTGGCGGACAAAGGTTAAGGTCTGCTGCTCGTCATCATAAGCGAAGGCGTAATCGCCAGTGAAACGTATCGTCAGCGGCAGTTCGGTTTCTTGCCCACAATTGAGGGCGATGGGCGCGTTGAATTTGATACTCTGCTGAGCCGGCGCGCTGCACTGGCCCTCAATCCCTGACACTTTTATTGTGTAGCTTTCTTTGGTCAAGGGAATGACTAAAGGCGTTTTCGCATCCAGCGGAAAGTCGCGGCTAGTCGTGGTGGTCGAAATGGTCAGATTAGGCGCGGCAAACACAACAGGCGCGGCAGCGCAAAGTGCGAGTGTTAACGTGGAGAATTTCATGCTCTATCCTTGGCCTTCATGGGTTAGGGTGATTCGTTTTTGCGTTATCGTCAGTCGCTGTAGGGCGAGGTGCTTCATCGCTAACAATAAAAGCAGAGAGAGAAGTTGACATCATTCTTGTGCCTAAGCCTTAAGAATTTGGCGTTGATCACAAAGCATGGCTTGGGGGCGTAGAAGCGATGAATTTTCCAGCGATATAAATTGTCAACGTGTAGTGAATCTCACAACTTCGGCGCGTAATCTTAACTTATTCGGTAGATTCATTGAGCCGTCATCGAAACCTGCTTAGGATGACGGCAATTAAGTCAAAGGAGACAACCAATGGTTGCTAAAGTAACAATCGCGCCGCAAGGGCCAGATTTTTCAGAGCTAGTACAAGGTTACTGGCGTTTGGCAGATTGGGGCATGACGCCACAACAGCGTTTAACGTTTTTAAAACAGCACATTGAATTGGGCATTAGCACGGTTGACCATGCGGATATTTACGGTAACTACCAGTGTGAGAAACTGTTTGGTGAAGCCTTAGCGCTGGAGCCCGCGCTGCGCGAGCAGATCCAAATCGTCACTAAGTGCGACATCAATTTGTGTGGCGCAAAAACGCCGCAGCGTAAGATAAACCACTACGATACCAGTTCTGCGCATATCTATCAGTCGGTCAATAATTCGCTGGAACGACTTGGTGTGAGCGAAATCGATCTGCTGTTGATCCACCGCCCAGATGCCTTGATGGATGCCGATGAAGTCGCCGAAGCGTTTTCTGAACTGCGCAAAGTGGGCAAAGTGAAGCACTTTGGTGTATCTAACTTCAGCCCGCGCCAGTTTGAACTGCTGCAATCTCGCCTAGGTAAACCGTTAGTGACCAACCAAGTGGAGATGAACCCGCTCAATTTCGATGTGGTGCACGATGGCACTTTGGATCATTTGCAAACGCAGCGCATTCGCCCAATGGCTTGGTCTTGTTTAGCTGGTGGCGAGATTTTTAACGGCCAGACTGAACAAGCCCAACGCGTGCGCAGTGAGCTAGAAGCGATCGCCCAAGAGATCGGCGCAGACAGTATTGATCAGGTTATTTACGCTTGGGTACTGCGTCTGCCTTCTAAGCCGCTGCCGATTATTGGCTCTGGTAAAATTGACCGCGTCAAAGCGGCAATTGCTGCGCTTGATTTAGAACTGACCCGCGAGCAGTGGTATCGGGTTTGGGTCGCCGCCAAAGGGCATGGCGTGCCATAGAGCGGATGTTTTTTGGAACAGGTGCTTTTTAGAACAGATGCTTTTGAAAACAGATGTTTTTGCCCCGCGATACGCTTTTCGTATTGCTATGATTTCAGTATTACGATTAGGTTTTAATCTCTCTCCCAACCAGCCCTCAGTGGCTGGTTTTTTTGTCTACTTCCCATTCACGTCATCCAGCCTGCCATTAACGCTGCATAATCCCCCTTTATCGCAAAGTGGCGCATCTGGCCTATTTACTGCGTAATCTGTTGTCATCAAGCAAATTTCATCACCAACGAATGAAAGGGACCATCATGATGACGACATTTTCTTATTCACGCTCACTTCGCAACCTGCTACTCAGTGTCGGGTTGCTGCTAAGCATCACGGTTGTTCAAGCTAATCCAAGCAACGCTTTAATTATGCAGTACAACCAAGTGGCCGAAGGCGACAGTGACAAAGTGGAACTTGTGCTTCACCAACTAGAGCAGTTGATTAAACAGCAAGGGGCCAAACCGCTCAGCTTAGCTTATCTGGGCAGTGCACAAACCCTGCAAGGGCGTGATGCATTCATGCCTTGGAATAAGATGAGATACGTCGAAGAAGGCTTGGCCACCATAGACAAGGGCCTGACTTTACTCAGCAATCACCCGCAGCCGCTTACTGAACAAGAGCGCGTCATGGGGCTGCCGGATAGCTATTTAACGCGCGCGGTTTCGGCCGCGACTTACACCTCACTGCCGGATATGTTCAACCATTTTGAGCGTGGTTATGATTTGTATCTCGACCTTCTTGTTGAACCCGAATTAACTGCACAACCTTTTGCCGCCACCGCATGGGTTTATCGATACGCCATTCAAGCCGCCCTTCGTGCCAACGACATTCCTCAAGCAGAGCAATGGCTTGCTCAGATGCAAACTCATCAGAAGCAAGGTAATCAAGTTGACAACCAGCCAGCGGAGCATCCGCAAATAATCCAAGCCAAGGCTTTGATTACAAATGCGTTGATTGAAAACGGATTGACTGAAAAAACGCATGAATTGAAAAGCGAATGAGGGAGGGCAACAAAATGCTACGATTTGAACAGATCAGTAAAACCTATCAATTAGGCATGCAGCCGCTGCTGGCGTTGAGCGCGGTGAATGGCGAAGTCAAACAAGGTGAAATGCTAGCGCTGTGCGGCCCGTCAGGTTCGGGAAAAAGCACTTTGCTCAATATCTTGGGTCTGCTTGATCAAGATTACCAAGGTGACATTGAACTGGCGGGTTACCCTTACCCAACCGATCCAAGAGAGGCGGCGGCGCTGCGCCGCAAAAAATTAGGCTTCGTTTTCCAAAAATTCAACTTAGTTCCGGTGATGACAGCGGCGGAAAATATTGCTTACCCATTGATGCTAAACGGCTACAGCCTGCGCGATCAGCGTACTTTAACGCGCACTATGCTGGCCAAAGTGGGCTTAGAAACGCTGGCTCACCACCGGCCGGATCACCTTTCAGGCGGTCAGCAACAGCGCGTAGCCATTGCGCGCGCGCTGATCCATAACCCTGAAATGGTGATTGCCGACGAACCGACCGCCAGTTTAGACAGCCATACCGCCAATGTGGTGATCGACATCATGAAAAGCCTTGGACACGAAATGGGCACCACTTTTATTGTGGCTACGCACGACGCGCGCATGGCCAACCGCTGTGACCGAACCTTGCAGCTTGTGGATGGCAAAGTGATTCAGGAGGCGATGAAATGGGCAAGCTGATTTCTATGGAATGGCGTATGGCGGCGCTGAATTTACTGCGTAATCGCCGCCGCAGCCTGCTTTCGGTATTGATCATTGCCATTGCGGTTTTCGCATTGACTAGCGCCGGAGGATTTGGCCTTTATACTTACCAAGCACTACGCGAATCCACTGCGCGCGACACCGGGCATTTAACGCTCAGCCAACCGGGCTTTTTTGAGCAAGATGAAGAGTCACCACTGGCTAATGGGATTGCCGACAGTGCGTTGATTGTTGAGCGATTAATCGACGATAAGCGGATACGAGGCATTCAGCCACGCATTGAGTTTAGCGGGTTGGTCTCTAACGGTAGCAAATCGACCATTTTTGTCGGTTCCGGCGTTAACCATAAAGAGTTTGATATGAAAGGGCCATTTTTGGACGTTCGCCAAGGCAAAACCTTGTCCAATATTGACTCACCTCGATTTGATGCGAGTGAACCGGAAGTAATGCTGGCGGTGGATCTCGCCAAAAACTTAAACGTGTCGATTGGCGACTGGATTACTTTACTGACCAGTACCGCTGATGGCGCGCTCAACGCGGTTGATTTCAAAGTGCACGGCATCTATTCCACGGGTGTGCCTGAATTGGATAAACGCCAATTGTATCTGCACATTCAATCGGCCTCTGAGCTGTTAGCTTCGAATAAAGTGAGCACCTTATCGCTGTTTTTGTTTAGTACCGAACAGACAGAAACCATGCGGCATTGGGTTGAAAACAAACTGTCATTAATGAGCCTTCGCCAAGCGATTCAAGTGACGCCTTGGCAGCAGCGCGCGTTTTTTTATCAAAAAGTAAAAGATCTTTACGATCGCATCTTCGGCATCATGGGGTTGGTGATGGGGTTGGTGGTCTTCGTCGCACTATTTAACACCTTAACCATGTCGGTCACGGAGAGAACCCGGGAAATCGGAACGCTGTCGGCGCTTGGAACTTACCCAAATGAAATCGTCGCCAGCTTCATACGCGAAGCCGTACTGCTAGCCATTTTAGGCACGCTGGTGGGTGCGGCGTTCAATGCCCTAACAAGCGTGTTATTGATGGTAGTCGATGTGCAAATGCCACCGCCACCGGGACGCACGGAAGGGTATCCTTTGCATATTTATTTTTCATGGGAATTGGTTCTGCTGAGTGCGTTTGGCGTACTGAGCATTTGTATTGCAGCGGCTTGGTTGTCGGCACGCAAAGGAGTCAACAAGCCAATCACGGAGGCACTGGCTTATGTATAAATGGATGATGTTATTACTGATCACGCTTAGCGGTGGCTACTCGGCCGCTGGCTGGGCGGCGCTGGATGCAGGGCAAATGACCAAAAACGCCGACCAATATCGCCTTGGTTACAGCGCGGCTAAAGTCGTCTCTTTGGTGTCGCTTTATGAACGTGGTGAGCTCGATAAAACGCGTCAATATCACGTGTATACCAAAGCCAATCGCGACTCGTTAGTGGTGTTCAAATCCTCCGTTGAAGCGGGGCAAAAAATGCTGATGCTCGATGAAAACTACTGGTTGTTGATGCCAAAAAGCCGCCGCCCTATTCGTATTACGCCAATGCAAAAACTGCTTGGTGAGGCTTCGGTGGGCGATATTTCAACACTGACGTGGAGCGAGGATTACCAAAGTCAATTGATGGGTGAAGAGCAGATAGAAACACCCAATGGTCAACCTTACCTGACGCATAAGTTGTCATTACTGGCTGTCACAGAAGGGGCGAACTACCAGCAAATTATCTTATGGTTGGATAAAGAGAACGATTTCCCAATCAAAGCTTCTTTGTATTTACGTTCTGGGAAACTGGCCAAGCAGGCTTGGTTTCGCGCTGGTGAAAAAGAGGGACGAATGCGCGTAACCAGTATGACGCTGCTTGATCAAATTCAACCGACCAAAAAAACGGTGGTTGAGTATCAACACATCGAGCCCATGGAGCTAGATGAAAAATATTACAACCCCGCCTATCTGACTCGTAACAGTCTATCGGAGTTATGAGATGAAGCGTGTTGTGTTCGCTTTTTTAACCAGTGTATTGAGCTTAGCGGCGCGGGCTGAAGCCCCCAGTTTTGATTGGGATTGGGTAATGAGCGCATCCACCACGGCGCATCGCGACAGCCTTTTTTTTCCTAGTAATCAAGCGCGCGATACGCAGCAGATTGAGGCGTTATTGGATGTAGAAATGAGGTGGCATGGCTGGTTGGGTCTAGTGGCTATCAAACAAAACGCCTTGTGGAGTAGCGATGCACAGCAGCACGCCGACAGCGAGTTCATTCTACAAGAACTGTTTTGGCAAGGCAGCCTAGTGCTGGCTGATGTGCCGTTTGAGCTGACACTAGGAAAAGTGCGTTTGGATTGGGGAGTGGGCTACGGTTATCGTCCGCTTGATCTCTTTAAGCCTTATCGCCGCAATCCGGTCGGTATTCAGGTAGAAGAGGGGGCCGGAACGCTCTCTGCTTCTTATTATGACCAGCAAGGTGAATGGACGCTTTTTTATACGGATTCTTCTTGGACAGAGCAGCAAGGCAGCGAATTACAACAAATGACCGAACAACAAGGGGCGGGCGTAAGGCGTTATCAGTTGATGGGCAATGCCGAATGGCAGGTGATTGCTTACTATGATGACGTTCGACGCGGCGTGCTGGGTAGCTCGTTTGTTACTGTGCTCACTGACGCATGGGAACTGCATGCGTCAGCGCTCTATCAGCGTCATTATTTGGCGTACCAACAGCCCAGTGCGTTGGCTCAAGCAGTTTACTCTCAACAACAAGAGATTGAATCGCGCATGGCTCTTGAATCACGAACGCAAGGCTATCAGGCGCTGATAGGGTTCAACTGGTCGGGAAGTGATGGGCAAAGCATCATTGCAGAATATTGGTTCGACAGTCGCAGTTGGGGAAAAGAGCAGTGGCAACAAGCGCAGAGCAACGCGGATTCGGTTCGTTATCAGCATAATCAAGCGTTAGGTTGGTCTTACGCACAAGGCTATAACCACGTGAATCTCGTGCAGCATAATGTGATGTTGCATGCTTCGTTAGATAGCCAAGCTTGGCATCATTGGCCGTGGAGCCAGAGTATTGAATGGTTGCAAGGCTTAGTGCCGACACTTGATGTGCTGATTGCACCGCAAGATGGCGGCGTGATCGTTACCCAATGGCTCAATTACTCAGTGTACGATTCGGGTACAGCCTCTATCGAAATCGAACTGGCCGCACGTTTTATGACTGGGCCTGCTGACTCCACATATGCAAACTTACCAGATAAGCATATGATTCTATTAAATATGAAAGGGAAATTCTAATGTGCGAGAAAGTTGAGATTCGAAATCTTGCCAAAAGCTTGTTATTTACTTCGCTGTTTTGTGTGGTGATCGCCTTTACCACTCAGGCCATTTGGCCCAGTGACATCACGTTGCACTTAGCAATAAGCTTTGGCTACGGTTACAGCGCAGTGGCCATTGCTCACTTACTGAGTCGCTTCGCACCGCAGTTGTCCGCACGTTTAGTGAACGTTTTTTCGCTCACGGGGTCGATGATTTTCGGTACGTTACATGCTTATTTATGGCTTAGTAAATACGCGCACTTTAGTCATTTTTCAGCAATGAAACCGGTGATTTTTCTCGGTTTCGTTTTTACTGGCGTTTGCTTTTTCTACTTCTACGCGCATGAACAAAAGCTGATTGCTGAAAAAGCGCTGGAAGCCTCCAAACGGCGTCAATCTGAACAAGAGAAAGCCTTGATTTTGAGCCAGTTGCAGCAGTTACAAAGTCAAATTGAACCCCATTTCTTATTTAATACGCTTGCCAATATCAGCGTGTTGATTGGCTCTGAGCCTTATAAAGCGCAAATGATGCTCGAAAAACTAACCGACTTATTGCGTGGGTCGCTGCGTAGTAACCGCAATCGCACCACAACGCTACGTGAAGAGTTACATTTAGTCGATGCGTATTTGGGTATTCAAAAAATTCGTTTAGGTGATCGGCTGGATTATGAGATTGCAATGCCTGGCGCAGCGGATGACATTCCTTTGCCGCCGATGCTGTTACAACCTTTGGTTGAGAATGCTGTTAGCCATGGTATTGAGCCTAAAGCCGCGGGGGGGAAAGTGACCATCAAAAGTGAAATTTATGACGAGTGGTTTGAAGTCAGTGTCTGTGACAGTGGCATTGGATTGCAGTCGAGTGCTCTTTCAGCAGGACATGGTATTGCGTTGGATAATATTCGCCAGCGCTTAAGCGGCCTATTCGCTGATGATGCATGTCTCACTATCGCCCAAAATCATGGTGCTGGCGTGACGGCAACGATTAGAATAAAGCGGCTATTATTGGACCAACTACAAGGAAGTGCCACATGAGTGCTGTCTCTGCGACCGCTATTATTGCTGATGATGAACCGTTATTGCGGCATCATTTAAACCGTGCATTAGGAGAAGTGTGGCCAGAGCTCGATATTGTCGCGCAAGCCGAAAATGGACGCGTGGCATTGTCCATGATTAAGCAGCATCAGCCTGAGGTGGCCTTTATTGATATTCGAATGCCAGAAATGGATGGTATGTCGCTCGCAAGGCAATTGGCTGGTTTGGCAAAGCCACCACTGATTGTATTTATCACCGCCTATGATGAGTATGCCATTCAAGCTTTTGAAGCCAATGCGGCGGATTATTTATTGAAACCGCTTTCTGAAGCGCGTTTAGTGCAGTGCTGTACTAAGTTGCAGCTAAGATTAGCCGAGCATTCTTCTGAGCGACAATTACCTGATTTGCAAACCCTTTTACAGCAGATACAGCATATAAGCCAACAGGCATCGCCGTCGTTTTTAAGCTGGTTAAAAGTTCAAAAAGGTGAAGATATTCACCTGATTTCGGTGGCGGATATGTTGTACGCTAAAGCCGAAGACAAATATTTATCCATATACGTAAAGAGTGATTCTGGAGTGCAGGAGTTTTTACTGCGCAGTTCATTGAAAGAGTTGCTGCAGCAGCTTGACCCGAATCAGTTTTGGCAAATTCACCGTTCAACGGCAGTGAATGTTGCCAAGATAGATAAAGTGAAAAAAGAGTTCACGGGTAAAATGTACGTCTTGATTGGTCATGATAAGTTACCCGTCAGCCGTGCGCTGCAAGCTCAATTTAAGTCGTAACTGAATTTAAACCGCCGTTCGATTGATCGTGTGATTAGCGGTGTGCGATCTGCTTGGCGGACAGGGTAAATTGGAAGAAAGCATCCACAGACATAGGTTCAGAATAATAAAAACCTTGGATGTAACGTACACCCAACAGCTCTAATTCTCTCACCTGATCTTGGTTCTCAACGCCCTCAGCAATCAGCCGCATGTTCAATTGCTTTGCTAGTTTAATCATCGACACTAACACCGAAGTAATGGCTGAATTTTGATGCAAGCTTTTAATAAACACTTGATCAATTTTGAGAGTATGGAAGTCATGTTGGTGGATAAAATTTAAGCCTGAGTAGCCGGTACCAAAATCGTCAATGGCGATTTTAAAGCCTAGCTGTTTCAGTCGCTGTAAGTTTTCCATGGCTAACTTCAACTCGTCCACGTTGAAATGGTTGTCCTCGGTGATCTCTAGCAGAAGTCGTGGAACAATAGCTGGGTGTTTTGCCGCGTAGCGTTTCATGTAATCCATAAAGTAATTATCAATGATCAATAACCGGCTGATGTTGATGCTGATGTATTGATCGTGCAACGCATGTTTGTGCTGCTCCACACATTCTGTCACCAATTTCAACACACGGTAGGTGATTTGGTGAATCACGCCAATACGCTCTGACAACGGGATAAAAATGGTGGGTGAAATATAGCCTTGAGAGGGTTCATTCCAGCGCAGTAGTGCTTCGCTACCAACAATTCTATTCTCGGTAATATCGACGATCGGTTGTAAATAGAGTTCCAACTGATGGTTTGATATTGCCTCTCTCAAAGAGACTTCTAAGGTGTTTCGGCTGAGGTAATAGTTGTGATAAGCAAGATAAATCAAAGAGATAATACTTGCTGTAAGCAAGACAAGCCATAAGTTATCGAGAAAATGGTAAGCATAAGATCCGTTATTTAAGTAGATCTGAATTGAGAGTGGGTAATGCTCGGATTTAAAGAGAAAGCTAGTATGAGCAGAATCGATCTCTTCCTGATCACTGCGAATACTTTGGCTTAACACGTTGACCTGATAGCCGTAGTGCCATTTGGCAAGTTTAGGAGCGACTAGGTTCATAAACTGTTCTGGAGGCATCAGTGCATTGAGGCCGCTCATATCTGGCTGTGAAGCATAGACAAAAAATGTTTGCTCTTTACTGCGAGATTTTGTTAATGAAATGGTCGTATTCGTTGGAGATTGTTTAAGCCTGTCAAGAATATGTTTGTACAAATGAATGGTGGTATGGCCTTCATTGCTGGTGCAAAAAATAGTCCCGTGAGCGTTGTACATGCCCACTTCTTTGACCATTTTCGAGCGAAATACATAGCTCCTCAGAGCAATGATGTCTTCTCTTTGGCAGTGCTTTGAAATGTTTTTACTTAACTGGTTCAGTTCATCCGACGTTTGATTGATGTGATGTTCCAGTTGTGTAATGGCTTGTTCACCGAAGCGGGTTGCCTGCCGGTTAGTGTTATAAAAGTTTTTAACTATCGCGAAAGTAAACACAAACAAGAAAATACCCAGAATAGGAATAAATGCGTTTATCTTTGCCGAAAGTATCTCTTTTGCAACGCTAAATTTGCTCGGTGAACTGTCATTCTTGTGCATTACAGACAGTGCTCATAGGTTATTACCAGTAAAAATCAGTATTGCTTTGATGTTGATTACTATAAGTAATTAATCCCTAAACGTAACCTAAGTAACTGTCTCAAAAATGAGATGACGTGCAGTAATCTGCTTGTCAATCTCTTTGCTAAACGTCTCTAATTTCATATTTTTCTTAATATACAAGCCGATAGGTTTTCTTATGTGGCGTTTCGCTAGGCAGACTCTGTTTTGACGCTAGTGATGCTTTAACGCACAATTATGCTCAGTGATGTAATTTACATAAATATAAATTTGCATAATCAATTGCGACTAAAATAACAGTTGTCTATTGCTCGTTTTCTGAATCGATTTGCTAAAGAAGTATCTGGGGGCTCTATGGATTTACATGTGGTTGTTCAACCTGCGTTAGTACAAGAAGTGGTTGGTGATGTTATCGCAGCAGATGCCAAAGGTAATGCGCGTAAAGTAAGCGCGGGTGATCAATTAAATAAAGATGAAATCTTAATCACAGTGAATCATTCGTCGGTGACGATACTGTTTAATGGCCAAGCTACCGTAGTCGATCAGAATTGTATTACTTGTTTTAGCAATGCGTCACCAGATTCTGAGAGCTCAGTTGACTTAGTTCAATTTCCGATTGAAGGCGAGATCAACGCTGATCTGAGCTTATTAGACGAGGTGAGTTTTGACGCAGATAATATTGCTGCCATCCAACAAGCCATTTTAGATGGCCAAGACCCGACCCAAATACTTGAAGCAACCGCCGCCGGAGCAGGTGGTGAAGGCTCTGCAAATGCTGGCTTCATCACCATTGATTACAATTTTGCAGAAGTATTGGCGAGTACGTTTTTCGAAACTGCAGGGCGTGATGCTCAGCAATCATTGACTGAAACGAATTTGAGTCCGTTGCGTTTTACCGCTGGGGGTGAATCATTATCAGCGGCATTAGTTGAAGGTTCGCTCTCACTAAGTTCGTATCCACAATCAGTGACGGCAAATGTTTTAATCGCGGCGGGAGATCTGCCACTGGATGCCGCCTCTTTTGTCCCTGAATCCCTTTCATTAGCTGCGCTATTGTCAGAGCTGAATAGCGATATTACTTCGGCTGGGCGAGCGGTAAGCTTTCGTTATGATGCTACGGCTAACCATATTGTCGGTGAACTTGACGGCAGTGAAGTGCTACGGATTGATTTAGTGGCGACGTCTGTCGGTAAAGACATCAACTTAGAGATAGTGACGACCATTAGTCAACCGATTGACCATGTTCCCTCCGTGGGAGGTGGCTTAGTTTCTTTTGCCAATGATCAAATTGCGATTCAATTTGATGTAACCGGTTCTGATGCGGGTGGAAATCCTATTCGCTCGCCGATTTCTATCGCAATCAGTATTGGTGATGGTAATAACCCTGTTATGTCCGATGAACCGTCGACGTCCGTTTATGAGGATAATTTGGCAAATATCGGCTCGGATGCCAGTGCTTCACAGACGATTACCGTTTCAGGACAGTTTGATACCCAATTGGGTTCTGATCAAATTGAAAGCTATCAGTTGGATTTAAGTGCTAATCCGTTGGCGGGGTTAACCTCGGCTGGTGTCGCGGTGCAATTGGCCTCATCCTCGTCATTGAACGGGGTTTATACCTATCAGGCGAGCGCCAATGGCCAGCCTATTTTTGAGTTGATATTAAACCCAGACGGTCGTTACCAGTTTACGTTACAAGGCGCGCTGGATCATCCAGTCAATAGTAATGAGTTATTACTCAACCTTTCGGTATTGGCAACCGATTATGATGGTGATAGATCTGAAAGTGTGCGTTTACCAATCAACATTATTGACGATAAACCTGAAATCATTGGTGTGGATGCGCTCAGCGTTGACGAAGACGATTTAGCGTCAGGCTCAGACAGCAGCAAAGAGCCGTTGTTCGCCGAAGGCTATTTCACCACTACCCAAGGGGCCGATACGGTAGCGAGTTATCAGCTTGATACCAGCATCAACCCCATAGCTGGATTAACCTCGCAAGGTGAAAGTGTGGTATTGGGCGCGGCGACAGTTGATGCCAACGGTAACTACCTCTATCAAGCAAGTACTACCCCAAGCGGTCAGACGGTATTTAGCTTAGTGCTTAACGCAGATGGCAGTTATCGTTTTACCTTACAAGGGCCAATTGACCATGCGCAGGGGAGCGATGAGCTACTGGTGAATTTCAAGGTGGTTGCAACCGACTATGATGGCGACAGCGCCAACATTCTGCTGCCTGTCACCATTCATGATGATCAGCCAATCATCGCGGGTGTGCAAGCGCTCAGCGTTGACGAAGACGATTTAGCGTCAGGCTCAGACAGCAGCAAAGAGCCGTTGTTTGCAGAGGGAATCTTTACCACTCAAAGCGCGGATAAGGTGGTGAGCTATCAGTTGGATACTAGCAGTAACCCGCTTGCAGGCCTAACTTCGCAAGGTGAAGCGGTGAGTTTGGGCGCGGCGACAATCGATGCCGACGGCAACTACCACTATCAAGCTAGCGCTGCACCGAGCGGCAATGCGGTGTTTAGTTTGGTGCTCAATGCGGATGGTAGCTATCGTTTTACCCTGCAAGGTCCGATTGACCATGCGCAGGGGAGCGATGAGCTGCTGGTAAATTTCAAGGTAGTGACAACCGATTATGATGGCGACAGCGCCAACATTCTGCTGCCCGTCACTATCCATGATGATCAGCCAATCATCACCGGCGTGCAAGCGCTCAGCGTTGACGAAGACGATTTAGCGTCAGGTTCAGACAGCAGCAAAGAGCCGCTGTTCGCTGAGGGAGTGTTTACTACTCAAAGCGCGGATAAGGTGGTGAGCTATCAGTTGGATACCAGCAGTAACCCGCTTGCGGGCTTAACCTCGCAAGGCGAAGCGGTGATCTTGGGCGCTGCGACAATCGATGCCAATGGTAACTACCACTACCAAGCCAGCACCACACCCAGTGGCAATGCGGTGTTTAGCTTAGTGCTCAATGCGGATGGCAGTTACCGTTTTACTTTGCAAGGTCCGATTGATCACGCCGCAGGCAGCGATGAGCGACTGGTGAATTTCAACGTGGTGGCGACGGACTATGATGGCGATGCCTCCGATATTCTACTGCCTGTCACTATTGTTGATGACAAGCCAACGATTGTCGGCATTCGCGCCGGTAGCGAACAGAGCGTGGATGAAGATGACTTAGCCACGATTGGTTCTGATCGTTCAGACAGCACCGTTATTGCTGGACATTTTGATGTGATTGACGGTGCCGATGGTATTGTCAGTTATCAATTATCGGATCTTGTAACGCCTGTCGAGAATTTAACGTCCGGTGGTCAAGAGATAGATATCATCCAAATTTCAAGCAGTAATGGTGTCACTGTTTATGAGGCGGTGATTAAGAATACGACGGACGTGGTTTTTCGTCTCACGTTAAATGGCTCGGCCGATAGTTACCAATTTGAACTGCTTAAAGCCATCGACCACCCTACTGCTGCTGGCGAAAATAGTTATATTTTAGATCTTCCTATCACCGCAACCGATAGAGATGGCGATGTTTCAGCTTCAGCGAGTTTGCCAATATCGATTGTTGATGATATTCCAACTTTGCATGATAAAAGCATCACTAGTGTTGAAAATACGGCGATAAAAACAGTCAATTTATTTAGCCAAGACAACAATACCTCGCCGGATACTCAAGGTGCAGATCATGGTGCGATCACTAAATTTGTGGCCGTTGATGAAGCGGGTCGGGATATTCAATTTAGAGAGGCTAACAGCGTAAGTTTAGCTAATGAAGTTCAACTTAACGGAGTAACCAAAACAGTCACGGTTGTCGAAATAAAAAATGGTGTTGAGCGTGATTTAGGCACACTGACGATTACGCCTAACGGTAACGCGACATTTAAACCAGTTGCTAGCCTTGAACATGGTGATGATCCGACCATTTCATTTACTGTCGATGTCACTGCGCAAGACTTTGATGGCGATGCCTCAACCGAACAGTTGAACATCAATATTCTTGATAGAAATGCCACTATCACAGTTGCTAATGTGATTGGCGCTGAAGATGCTGGACGCGATGGCGTCACTATTCCGTTTAGCAACCCCAATCAAATCACTAATAGCCAAGATAACCAGTCGGGTTTAGATACTTCACCGCTTAAAGTGGATTTGCGAGTCAACCTGCACGATTTAGATCGAAACGAATCGCTTGGCGAAGTGAAAATTACGGCCAGTAATGCTCATGGTGATTTTTATTATCTCAACGACTCTGGTGTCTATGTCAAACTAGAGGTCGTCAGTGGACGGTTTGTACTACCGGCTGATGCGGTTGAGCAAAGTCTAACCGGCAGCGTGGCGAAGGTTGAAAACTTGTATTTTGTGCCTGACCGCCACTATGCCAGCGCTGACGGTGGCTTCCAACTTAATATCGCTGTACAAATTTTGAATAATGGCCTGCATGATCATAATGTGAACGGGAAATTGCGCATTGAGGTGGAAAGTGTTGCCGATATTGCGACTTGGAACTCAAGCAGCCAATTTCATTATGATGCAGTAGAAGATAGTGACAATATTACTCTCGATGTTTTAGCGCAGACACAAGATAACAGTACCCCCGAAACAGTCCTGTATGAGATCCGCTTTACTCAAGGTGAAGGTGAGGCGCAGCTAGTTTATGCCGATGGTACGCCGGTTGTAATGAGCTCGGATGCTTCAGGTCACTATTATCTTGTTAGTACGAGTAACATTAACCAAGTACAAGTTGACCCCAATGATAATTTCAGTGGTCAGATCAAACTTGATATCACAGCGATCACGACCGAGCAAAATAACGCTCACGTTGGTAAAGAGAGCGCCCGATCAGAAACGAAAGAAATCGTCATAGATGTTAGCCCTGTTGCCGATATGGGTAGCTTCTCTGTCAATCGAATCAATGTTTTTGAAGATAATGCCGCTACGCAAAATACCGTTGACCCCACCACAGATCACGATCCCTTGTTATTAAGTGAAGTCATTACGATGGCCGGATCCGTTGATTCTGATGGTTCAGAAACACTCTATGTGCGTCTCTCTGATTTTTCAGAAACAGGTGTCACACTGATTTGGTTGGGAGCTGGAGCCAGCGAAATATCCCAAATAACCGATGCCAATGGTCATACTTATTATGAAGTTCCTGAACAATATCTTGACCAAGTTGAAGTGCTACCCCCGTTACATAGTAACGCTGATTTTACCTTCTCTGTTGAAGGGATTATTAAAGATGTGGTCAATCTTTCTACGGGTGCGGTGGCAGATGAAATATCGTTAGGTGCTAAGACGGTTAATGTTTCAGTTAAGGGCGTAGCAGACATTCCAACCATTGATTTTCACTCAAACAGTACTAACACTTGGAATGAATTTAGTGAAAATGGTCTGCAAGTGATTGAAACGACGATTGATGAAAATCAATCCGTTGGCTTTGGCTTTAGTGTGTTATCCGGTGAGCTTGCGGATAATCCAGCGGACAGCTCTGAGTCGATCACCGTTTTACTGTCGAACATTCCAGATGGTGTCAAACTGTATGACAGTGTTGGTAGCGTGATTAACTTGGTATTTGTTGGTTACGATACTGCGCAGCAACCTATTTATCAGGCGAATCTAACTTCAGCGCAGGTTGATTCAGGTATTCGAGTTGAGCCATCTCATTCATCGACCGAAAACATCAACATCAAAATGACCACCATCGTTACTGAAAATGATGGACATACGCGTCAAATTGAGTCGGAAATTCGCATTAAAGTGGCACCGGTGATTGATGTTGTTGACAACTATCAATCACACTCGCTTGGTAACGAGGACAGCCGCATTAATGTTCATTGGCAGCCAGAAGAGGAACAACATCTTGATGCTGATGAATATTTTGCCTCTGTTACACTTTCTGGCTTCCCAGCAGGTAGTACTATTTACGTCGATGGTGTTGTCACGACCTTAGATAGTGACGGCAAGCTCATTTTGACCCCCGCACTGGGACAGAGCGATCAAGATTTCTCAGTGCAAGTGCTGACAACTGGTTACGTTCAAGTTCAGCCACCAGAACACTCCAGTACTGATTTTACCTTGAGCACTGAGATTGTGGTTAAAGAGCAAGACAACGAATACGTCGATGCAATCAATTCTGGCGAAGGTATTGCTTCGAAAGTCATTCATGGCTCTGTTGATGTCACGGTAAGGCCGATAGTTGAAGCTGATGGACAACTGCGTGTTGAAGGCAACGGCGTAGTCATAAACAAAGCTGTCGCAGATGCCTCTGGTGCTATCTACTTTACTATTAATGATGCGGCCGGCGGCGAGCCTGATGCGAACGTTATACGCTTTGATAATGCAGACACTCAATCGACAGAAGGTTACCAATCATTAGAAGTGGTCGACCAACTGGTGGTGCGTTTTAGCAATATTACGCCACAGGTACTTGATCAACTACTGATTACTGGTGCCATTAATAATGGGGATGGTTCATGGACCATTGTTGATGAGCAGAATTTCAGTGTAAAAGCACCGAATGGCCTGACATTAGGTAGTGGTAACGATCCTGATGGTGATGGTTATAACGACATCACTGTGACCATTTTTGCCCAAGTGTATGACCAAGGGGAAGATAGCTCTGAAGCCAAAGTAGTTCGACAAGTGCAATCAGAGATCACCTTGCAATTTCCGCTCACGGCTACGGGCAACAACACGGTAGCGGCTGACATTACTTTAGTTGGCAATGCGGATGATATTGTATTAGGCATCGAAGATAACGCCATTAATTTAGGTCAGCAAATTCAAGATAAATTGATGGTGAGCGCTTCAGGTTTTGATGGTGTAGAAGATGAGCTCAGTATTGTTATCGCGCAAAGTGTATTGCCAGTTGGCGCAAGTTTATCTGGTGGTCATTTTGATTTCGTTGATGGCTTATATGTGTACAAAGGTACCGTGAATACCGATGGCTCGATTTCAGGGTTAGAAAATCTGCATCTGCATCTGCCCGAAGATTACGCTGGCGACTTTAATTTGCCGATCACTTTTGTGACGACAGACACGGCTTCTGGTGACGAAAAAACCCTCAGTACGCAAATCCCGGTGGCAGTTTCTCCGGTGGCCGATGTTCCCGGAACGCATCAACCGCAAGATGATAACATTAACCCTAAAGCGACATTGACTGTGGAAGGTTCGCTTGGGTTAGATGCAAATCATCAGCCGACTTCAAGCTCGTCCGACGTTCCGACCAATGACGGCATAGGGTATGAAGATGGTATTATTCATCTTTCGCTCGACATTGACCTTGCTGATATTCGCAATAGCGCCACGGAAGGGCAAGAGGTGCTGAGCGAAGTCACCTTAACCCTGCAAGGAACCAATATCGGAACCTTTGTTGATGCGCAAGGCCATGATCTCGGTACCAGTATCACTTTTAGTCAGTCTCAGCTACCTGCGGCATTAGACAATGTTTATTTCAAACCCGCACCCAATTATCCGACTGGCGATGATGATAATACCGTCAACATTACTGTGGCGGGGAAAGTGACCGATATCACGCAATTTGATGATACCAATGCCAATGCGTTGGGAGTAGTCAATACCGATGCCGATAAACCATTTACCACACAAGTAAGTTTTGATGTGACGCCAGTGGTAGACGACGTCATTATTTCCAGCGGTGGCAGCAGCAATATTGAAGTGAGCGGTTTGGAAGATGAGTGGATTGTCCTTTCTAAACCGGGTTCCGAATTTACCGTTGATCTGACCGATACAGATGGCTCTGAGGTATTTGTGTCGATCAAGCTTACTGGGGTGCCGACGGATTTTGTCGTGAGTTCTCTCTCTTCTGACTATACCGTGAAAAATAATGGTGGTGGTGAGTGGAGCATTCAGATTAACAACCCAGCACAAACCTCGATCAATTTATCCGATATTGCGATGAAACCGGCGAAGAACTTTAGTGGCGAAGTGGAAATCGGCATCAAGGTCTTTACCCAAGAATCCTTGCTTGGTGTGCCTGTAGAGCATAACGGCAGCTTTAGATTGGATATTACGCCCGTTGGGGATGTGGTGGATGCTGAACCAGTGACTAACGGCGCTGGCGATGAAGGCGTTGACATTGAAATTGATATCAACGCGCAAATTATCGATAAAGCCGATTCGATTGCAGCCGGTGCTAACCATAGTGAAAACTCGCCAGAAACGTTGCGAATTGAAGTTTCCGGGGTGCCAGATGGAGCAAGTATTGCATTGCCTGATGGCACGCTGGGGACTTACATCGGTGGTGGCGTATGGCTGTTGAATGCCGATGCGCAAAGCTTAGATAAACTGATTTTTAATTCTGGTGATTGGCATAAGGACACTTGGGCGGGAGATCTGACGATTAAAGTACAGTCGGTTGATACAGGGCTGGACGGTACTGAACATTTGGGACCTGCGCGTGAGTTTACTGTTTCAGTTGATGTTCAGGCGGTCAATGATGCGCCCACCATTGATACTGCTACGGTCACCACAACGATTGATGAAGAGGCGGGGCAAAAAGTTACCGGCTTGAGTGTGAGTGATGTTGATTACGCTGGATCACATACTAACGACATCATGACGGTAACTTTAAGCGTGAGCGAAGGTCTGCTCAGTGCCGTGATTCCCGCGTTAAGTTCTGTCACGCAGAGCACCAATTTGGCTGGAGAACTTGTCCTACAAGGCACGTTATCGGATATCAACGCACTACTCAATAGCAGCGATCCCGCCAGTGGTGTTTTTGTTGATGCCACCGCGATTGGCAGTGACCAGATTGATCTGACAATTAAAGCCAATGATGGTGGTATCTATGCCGACAATGTTTCTGGTATGGCGTTAGAAGAGACAGAAACCGTCAGTATTGCGGTGACGCCTAAAGCCAATACACCGATATTAACCCTTGATCCGAGCTTTAATTATATGAAGCAGACCTATGTTAGCCAAAGTGTCAGCGCTCAAGGTATTGCATTGCTGGGATTAATCGCTGCATTAACGGATAGCCATGAAGTGTTGTCATTGGAGATCGACAGTCTGCCAAGTGGCGCTGCACTTTCTAGTAGCTCGGGTAGCGTGACTGAGCAAAACGGGGTGTGGATTGTCTCCGCTGATGCTATCGACGGATTACAGGTTCGCGGGCTCGATTTAGGGCAACACACTCTGTCGGTAGCGGCTATCTCAACAGAAACGGATGGTAGCCGTGTAGCTTCTGCATCAATTGATATTGCGATTGAAGTATTGCCTGACGGTAGCACGATTGATCAATCAACGAACGGGGATGATGCGCAATTGCTCGCCGGTAATGTTGGAGCGCAGTTGCTAGGAGGCAGTGGTCATGATCACCTTGAAGGTGGCGATGGTGATGACTCCTTAGTGGGTGGTGGCGGAAATGATACCTTGATTGGCGGGCTTGGTGCCGACATCTTAACCGGGGGAAGTGGCGCTGACATATTTAAATGGACGCTCGATACTGTTGATGAGCAAACCGACACTATCACTGATTTCAACGCTGGTGAAGGTGATGTGATAGATCTCACTGATGTTGTTGCCGATTTACATTTGCCCATGGATCAACTGCTCGTTTCGCTACACACTTCTCATCAGATAGAAGCGAAAGTGATGACCAACACGACGGATGTGGAATTGGAAATTCTGACGGACAATAACGTACATCAAACCATTGTGGTGCAAGATCTTGCCAGCCAATTCAATTTTGATGGCATGGCGTCGATTGACATTGTTGGCTTCTTATTGGACAACAACATTATTAAGCATGACGTTTAAATAAAGAAAAGGGCAGTTAAATAAAGAAAAAGTGCACCCAACGGCTTCAGGCTCAGTTGGGTGCACTTTTTTATTTAGCAGTAAACACACCCCCAGCACTGTATCAGTCTGGGGCATTTACAGTGGGTTAACCAATGACGATTTGGCTCAGCACATAACCTAAACAGCACGCACTTACGACGCCAATTAAACCGACGGACATGAACGAGTGGTTGAAGTAGTACTTACCGATTTTGGTGGTGCCTGTGGTATCAAAGTTGACCGTTGCAATATCTGACGGATAGTTTGGAATGAAGAAGTATCCGTACAATGCGGGCATTAAGCCCACCAGTAGCGCAGGTTCTAAACCTAGCCCGAGGCCTACAGGTAACATCATCACCGCCACTGCGGCTTGAGAGTTCACTACAACCGAAACAATGAATAATGCCAGTGCGAAGGTCCAGTGATGGTCGGTAACCATTTCAACAATGCCTGATTTAAACTGCGGCATCGCATATTGGAAATAGGTATCCGACATCCAAGCAATACCGAAGATCGCAATCGCCGCCACCATACCCGATTTGAATACCACGCCGTTTGGTACATCACGTGGGTCTGTTTTGGTTGCCAGCAAAATGATACCGCCAAAGCAGAGCATCATCATCTGGATAACCACCGCCATACTGATCGGTTTACTGCCTTCAACAATAGTGCGTGTTTCTGGCACCATCGCTAGTACGACTATGGTTAATATCGCACCAATGAAAATCAACACAGAATTACGCGCTGCCGCGGGTAACGTTTCATTTAGCGTTGTCGCGGTTGTGTTTAGGATTTTCTCTTTCCACACCGGATCTTGCAGACGTTCTTGATACTCAGGATCATCATCTAATTCTTTCCCACGGCGCAAGCTGTACAAAGACATCAGCAGCGTACCGAATAAGGTCGCAGGCACAGTGACCAGCAAAATAGAGAGCAAGGTGATCTCGTGTTGAATATTCGACAATTGAGCAAGGTAGTAGACAACGGCCGCTGAGATTGGGGAAGCGGTAATCGCGATTTGCGAAGCAACAGAAGACGCAGCCATTGGACGTTCAGGACGGATCCCATTTTTCAATGCCACATCACCAATGATCGGCATGATGGAATACACCGCATGGCCAGTACCCAGCATAAACGTCATTGCGTAAGTGACGAACGGTGCAATCAAAGTGACATTTTTCGGGTTCTTACGCAGTAAACGTTCTGCCACTTGCAGCATGTATTTCAATCCGCCGGCCGCTTCGAGTATTGAAGCACAGGTGACAACGGCAAGAATGATCAACATGACGGTGATCGGTGGTGATGTGGGTGGCATTTTGAAGACAAAAACTTCAATGACCAAGCCAATACCAGAAACCACACCAAGGCCAATACCACCGTAGCGTGAGCCTATATAGAGCATTAATAGCAGGAATAAAAATTCCAAATACAACATATCTGTTTCCTATCCAAAGGTGTTAATGAAAATATTGTCTAACGTAACGTTAAAAAAAGATGAAACCTTGTTCACACAACCATTTAGCCTATAAATGAAACGACATTAATCAGAGGTTGCTCACGTATTTTATTCAATAAGTAATCAATATGAATAAACAAATGTAACTATTTTGTTGTGCTACAGGGGGGCTGGCGTTAATGATGAAGCTTATTTTCTCGCCGCGTAGGCTATTTGCCGATCGCCAACCCTAATTTAAGATAGCACAAAGGGTACTTAGCTATTGGCCTTTGGGGGTTGGAATGAAATGCATATGAGAAAACTCATCGTCCATTTGGTAGTGCGTAAACCCAAATCGCTGATACAAAGCACCGACGGGGCTACCTTGCAAATAACAGAGCTTACATGGGTATTGAGTCAGATTAGCTTGGTTGACGACCAGTTGTAACACTTGGCTACCCACCCCTCTATTTTGAAAATCTGGCAGAATAAAAAAGCGCGAGAAATAGAGATTTTCATGCTTGCTCTGCAGTAAATAAGTGCCTATTGGTTGGCCATCGGCGCAGATGATGGTTGGTAGACCAGAGTGCCATTCTTGGCGATGTAGCACTTGTTGCAACTCTTCATCCCAGCCAAATATCGCCGTAATACCATCCATTTCTGCGACTTTTTTTAGATCAAAAGCAAATTGATAATCGCTGTCACTTGCGGGGCGAAAGGTTACCTTCATACGCTTATCTTTTTGTTTAATAATACGTTGCTTACCAAGATATCAATCGTCGGCGTATTCATGTGCAATTGAGATAAAACGTTCTTCTATCGCCAAGAAAGCATCAATGACTTCTGGGTCAAAGTGGCGTCCTTTTCCTTCTAAAAGAATGGTTTTTGCATTGTCATGAGGCATTGCTTCTTTATAGATACGCCGGCAAATCAGTGCATCATATACATCAGCAACAGCCATTAAGCGTGCACTGAGAGGGATAGCATCACCTCGTAAGCCCTGAGGATAGCCAGAACCATCCCATTTCTCATGGTGTCCATAGGCGATCTCTTTCGCCATATCGATAAGGTCATTTTTCGCGCCTGACATCTTTTCCGCTTTTTCTAGCGCACGTAGACCTAAGCTGGCATGGCCTTTCATGATCTCAAATTCATCACTGTCCAGTTTTCCAGGTTTTAATAGTATGTTGTCGGCAATACCGACTTTACCAATATCGTGTAAGGGCGCAGCTTTAAAATAGGTATCAATAACATTTGGCGTTAGTTTTTGTTGATACTTTGGCAGTTTAGCCATTTGTTCGGCCAACGCTTTGACGTAATGTTGTGTTCGCAGGATATGGTTACCCGTATCCGGGTCTCTGGTTTCAGCAAGGCTGGCGAGTGCATACACGACCGCGTCTTGCATTTTATCCAACTCATTTGAACGTTTGATCACCTCTTTTTCCAAGTAGCCATTTTGGTTCTTAAGTATGTCTTTTGAGATCTTGTTTTGCAGGTGAGTATCTACTCTGGCTCTTAGCAATGGTACGCTTACGGGTTTGTATACATAGTCAACCGCACCTAACTCAAACCCTAGTTTTTGATCTTCAGGGTTATCTTTTGCGGTCAGAAAAATTACAGGAATATCTTGGGTGTTAGGATTTGCCATGATCTTTTGTATCACTTCAAAGCCTGACATTTCTGGCATCACAATATCGAGTAGCACCAAATCAATGGGAAATTTTTCTAAAATATTAAGGGCCATCGCTCCCGATTTCGCCGCTTTGATATGATACAGGCTTGCTAACCCTTGTGACATAAACGCAAGGTTATCTGGCGAATCATCGACGATTAACACGGTACAATTGTCCAAGTTTTCGATGGGCATGAGTCTTTCCTAATAAAAAATAGCAATTGAGCGGCGAAGGTTGGGTTTAAGTCTAAACTTATCAATAACTATAGCTAATCTCAGCGTTAGTAGAGTGAGAAAATTATTAAGAAGGCGCTTCACATGCGATCCATCCGAACTTTATTCACCGTCTTATTTATTGCTATGGGATTATGTTCCATTGCGATGTTTAGTATCACAGACAAAGTAGCCGCTCTGAGAACTGAGAGCCGACAACTGAACGACGAACTTTACCGTTTCTATCGTCTGTCACAAGAGTTGAAGCAGAGCTCAGATCACTTAACCAAATTTGCCCGAGCCTACGCTTCGACTGGCGATGAAAAGTGGCTCAACCTTTTTAATTATGTGCTGAGCGTCAGAAATGGTTCTGTGCCTTTACCGAAAGGGAATGAGTACGAATTTTGGGATGTCGTTGCACAAAACAAACTACTTGCCCGCTCACTGGGTGGCACACCAGACAACCCTTCGTTACTCGATAGAATGCGTCTTTCGGGCATTGAATCGGTGGAGTTTTTAGAGCTCAAAAATGCGCTTACTTTGTCTGATTCACTGGTGTTACTCGAAAGAGAAGCCTTCATGGCCATCAAAGGATGGAAAAAGAATAGCCAAGGCGAATTTGTCGACACAGGTGAGCCGGATCTGGAATTGGCTCGGGCTATTCTCTATGGTGAGCAATACTTCGCGGAAAAGGCGAAAATTATGCAGGCGATTGGTTCTGCGCATCAATCGATCATGCAACGCATGGAGCAAAACATTCAACGTGCCGATAGCGAAGCGCTGCGTTATGAATGGATAAACTTGGCGTTAGTATTAACCTTACTCAGCGTGATCATCGCCTCCTTTGTTCTGCTGTGGCGTCTTTACATCAATCCGTTAAGTCAGCTACTCAAAACGGTTGTGACTCAAGTCAAACGGGAAGATTACGCTTTTACGATCACTCAAACTGCCTATGCAGAGCTACAACATTTTATCGACAGTTTGAATGTGGTGTTTCATCACATCGCTGAGCAGCTTAGCCAAAATACCTTGCTTAAAGATTTCAATATCATCCTGCGCAAAAACGATTCTACGGACCGTTTGTGTAATGAAGTTACGCAATTCTTACTGCATCAATTTCCTTTGGAAATGGTTGGCATGTACATCTATCAAGAGGGCGTATTAAAACGAGTGGCTGGTGTGGGTTATGGTGAGAACTCGGCCAGACAATACACCGATCCATCATCGACGCAGCTTAGCGTGCTGCTCAGTGGCCAGCCCTATGCGATGAAAGCACTCGATGGCAACTGTCACATTGAATTTAACGGTGGCAAGTTAGTTATTAACGAAGTGTATTATTTGCCGCTGCACGTCAATCAGCATCCTGTCGCTTTACTAGAGCTGGGTACCATCGGGTCGTTGTCGAGTTTGCAATTTCAGTGGTTATCGCAAATGTTGGATGACTTATCGGTCAGTATTCAATTGAGCCAAAACATTGAAATTCAGCGACGAGCCGAGCAGAAAGTACTCGAACAATCTCAACTGAATCAAGAGATCCTCGATGCGACGCCGAACCCCATGTATTGCTTGTCGGCCTTGGGTACGTATCTCACCATTAACGCTAAGTTTATGGATTTAGTTGGCCTGTCGGCCGAGCAAATTATCGGTAAATCGCCGCAAGATATCTTTCAAAATGAAACGGCGACCATTTTTGCCCAAGTACATAAAAGGCTTGGAGAGGAGCAGTCTTCGCAAGATTACGAATTGTCTCTCTATGACGCTTCGCACCACAAAAGAGAGATGTTGGTATACGAAGCTTCTTTCCAAAATAATCGCGGTGAAGTCTCTGGAATTGTCGGAATTTTGCTTGATTTAACCGATCGCAAGCAGATGGAAGAGCAATTAAGAGAAGCTAAAGAGACCGCGGATGCCATGAGCCAAGCCAAAGGCGATTTCCTCGCGAACATGAGCCACGAGATCCGTACACCAATGAATGCCATTTTGGGCATGGCCCATCTAGCGCTCAATACCGAGCTCAATCCTACGCAACAAAAATACATTTCACGGATTAATGAATCGGCGAAAAACTTGCTTGGCATCATTAACGACATTTTGGATTTTTCCAAAATAGAGGCGGGCAAGCTGAATGTTGAGCACATTGATTTTAGCCTTGATGAGGTATTGGATAACCTCACCACCTTAATTTCGCTAAAAGCCCAAGAGAAAAACATCGAGTTTTTATTAGATATCGACCCACACATTCCAGTGGGCTTGGTGGGCGACCCGCTGCGTTTGGGGCAAGTTCTCGTTAACTTATGTGGCAATGCGGTGAAATTTACCGAACAAGGGGAGATCATCGTTTCGGCGCGAGTCGTGGGGCAAAACGACGCCAACGTGACCTTGAAGTTTACCGTTTCTGATACAGGTATTGGCATTGCTGAATCTAACGTAGCCACTCTATTCTCTGCATTTTCTCAAGCTGATAATAGCATTACTCGCCAATATGGAGGCACGGGCTTGGGGCTTAGCATCAGTAAACAGCTAGTCGGATTGATGGGTGGCGACATTCAAGTTCACAGTGAAGAAGGGTCAGGATCCACCTTTGAATTCACGGTTGAGTGTGGGCTGCAAGAAGCCAAAATGCGCGATATCGCTAAGCCACTCAGCGCTCTAGCAGGCAAACGTGCGTTGGTAGTCGATGATAATGACTCGGCGCGTAATATTTTAATGACATTGCTCAATGCGATGCATTTTGAAGCGAAGTCAGTCAGTAACGGTTTTGAGGCGCTAGATGAAATTCGCAATACGCATTTTGATATGCTGTTTATTGATTGGAATATGCCGGGTATGAATGGCATAGAGTTGCTGCAGAGAATGAAACCATTGGGTGTTTTTGATAACACTAAACGATTCCTCGTCACGGCTTATGGCCGAGAAATCTCCTTGGTGGGAGAAAACAGTAAATTAGTCGATGCCTTGATTGTGAAACCTGTGAACCCATCAAATCTCCTTGATGCCATTATGGACAGCTACGGCATCGAGCAATTAAGGCAGAGCCATGAGTATCTTGATCATGATACAAGGCCAACATTTATTGGGCAAAAAGTGCTTTTGGTAGAAGATAACGAAGTGAACCAAGAGGTGGCTTTCGGCCTGTTAGAAAGTACTCAATTGAGCATTGTTCTTGCTAATAATGGACAAGAAGCTTTGACGAAATTGCAGAAAGAAGCTTTTGATTTAGTGCTGATGGATATGCAGATGCCCATTATGGATGGTATCAGTGCGACGAAAGAGATCCGCCAACATGAGGAGTGGAAAACGCTACCGATTGTTGCAATGACCGCCAATGCGATGTCTTCAGATGTCGAGCACTGTTTAAATGCAGGTATGAATGATCATGTGGCGAAACCAATTGATGTACAGCGCTTGTATCAGGTACTGCGCAAATATTTAAAGGCTAATGAAACCACGCCAGTACCCTCTACGGTATTACCGGATCAAGTGAAACTGAGCACTGGCTACCCAGAATTGACGGGTATTGATGTGGAGCAAGCGATTTTCCGAATTGGTGGCAATGCGCAGCGATACTTTGAAATATTGGATCACTTCCTTGCCAGCCAGCAGCAAGAAATAGCGCAATTCCCTAAATTGATTGATAAGGGGCAGTGGGAAGAGGCAGAGCGAGTGATGCACACCCTAAAAGGTTCAGCGGCTAATCTAGGGATTGAGCCTATTGCGCAGCTAGCCAACGAGATGGAAGGGGTAGTGCAGCGACATACGAAACCCGCCATTCAAGATCTCAACACGGTCTCAAAGTTCATGTCTACTTTGTTGGATGAGTTAAGGGATTGGGAGCAGACACAATTATATCCGCAGCAAGAGCACCGTGATATTGCGTTGCTCTACCAACAATTAGTGCAATGTGTTGAAAACTACGATGCTGATGCGATTCATATGATCCACCAAATTAAACAATGCAATTTATGGTCTGACGAGCAAAAGAAAAGTTTGATGCATGCGATTGAAGATTTTGATTTTGAAGCGGCTAAAGAGGTATTGGCTCAGTTGCCAGTACCGACTGAAAAAATAAGTTGAAGTATGATGGTGCTTAAAATTGATGCAATAATTGTGGCGTAAAATTCGACATTTTGGCCATTCTCATCCTATGCTAAGAGCAATAATAACAATGAATAAACAGAAATAATTTCGTTGATAAATGAAGAAGGATACTTTTATGAATATCAACAACACCATGAAGCTCGTGTTTGCTGTCATCGGTATCGGTATTGTCATTAGTGTTGTGACGGTATTACAGCTCAATGGGCTAATGCAACAAGTTGATAATATGGCTCAAGTTCGTTATCAATCTTACCAAGCGGCCGATGAGCTTCGTCAAAGCTCTGATGACTTAACTCGGTTGGGCCGAACTTATGTGGTCAGTGGCGATGAAAAGTATGAAAAAATGTACATGGATATTCTTGATATTCGTAATGGTAAGAAACCTCGCCCGCAGAACTATCACACGATATATTGGGACCTTGTGTTGCAATATGGACAAAAACCTAAAGCAGACGGTAAGAATATCTCTCTCAACCAAATGATGACGGATCTTGGTTTTACTCCGCAAGAGTTTAGTTTGCTCAAAGAAGCTCAAGCTAATTCAGATGGCTTAGTGAACATGGAAGTCAAAGCGATGAATGCTGTTAAGGGGCTTTACCCTGATAGCAATGGCAACTACACCGTTAGAAAAGAGCCAGACCGTAATATGGCGATTTCTCTCTTACACAGTAATGAATACCATCAAGAGAAAGCCAAAATCATGGCTCCGATCGATAAGTTCTTTATTGAATTAGAAAATCGAACCAATAAACAATTCATGGATGCGGCGCAGAAAGTAAAAAGTACGGTATTGATTGGTAATATCTCCTTAATTAGCGTTTTTGTTATTGCCATTATTGGGTATGCCATTGTTAACCGAAAAGTAGTGAAGCCGATTGATACCATGGCTAAATTGCTACAACAAGTAGACAAAAATTCTGATTTGACTTTGCGAGTTGACGATAACAGTCACAACGAACTGGGTATAATCGGCGGCACCATTAATAAGGTGCTTGGGAGTTATGCCACCACCATTAGCAAAATAAACCAAGTAAACCACACCATTTCGGCCATTTCTGAAACGATAAGCGATGTCACCAAACAAAACGTCAAAGTGGCGAATCAGCAAAATCAACAGCTTGAAATGGCGGCGACGGCGATGGAAGAGATGACATCGGCGCTCTCTAGTGTGGCAGAAAGCACCACCATGGCAGAAGAGTATGCGGGCAGCGCGGAAAAAGAAGCCAGTACCAGTAAACAGGTCTTTGATAAAACGACCCATGAATTTGGTGATTTAGAGGGTGAATTTACCAAAACATCCGAGATCATCCAGCAACTTGCGAATGAGTCTAATAACGTTGGTAATGTGCTTGATGTGATTAAAGCGATTGCTGAACAAACCAACCTACTGGCATTGAACGCGGCGATAGAGGCTGCTCGTGCGGGTGAGCAAGGTCGAGGTTTTGCGGTGGTAGCGGATGAAGTACGCTCACTTGCCCAACGAACTCAACAATCGACGGGTGAGATCGAGAGCATGATTTCGATGCTGCAAGAGAAAGCAGAACAATCGACCAAAACGATCCGAGTGAGTGCTGATAAAATGCAGTCAACGCGCTCTAATATGTCGGTGGCGAACGAAGCGCTTGGTACCATCCAAGGATCGGCGATTGAGATCCATAAATTGAATACGTCGATATCGGCTGCGACAGAAGAGCAATTGGCTGTGAGCGACGAAATTTCCAGCAATCTTAGTAACATTAAAGCCCTTTCGGGGGATATGAACGTTGCCATCAATCAACTCGGGCCAGTCGTTGTTGATTTGCAACGTAATGTCGATGAATTAAACAGCGCGATTAAGCACATCCGCACTTAAATTTAATATCCTCCCCTTGCTATTTTTTAGGCTCTCTGTATTGAGAGCCTTTTGTTTGGCAAAATTTTTTATTTACAGAATGATGCACACTTAAGTGGTCATGGTAATACCGCAAGGTAAGCGATACGTTAAAGCTCTTGCTTCGGCTGACTTCTTCTTGCCAAACGTTGCCAAGGTAAAGAGAGCAAAATGAAGATAGTCAGAGCATACAGCATTGACCAGCCTAAGCAGATAAATACCGCAGTGCAGAGGATCAACGAAATCGCCGCCAACAGTTTGTTGATGCCACTGAGCAATTTATAAGCGGCGAACATCGCTAACAAATAAACTAAGACAAAGATTCCATTCGCAAGTTTTAGGAAAAATTCCAGATTGAGACCAGACCATTCACCAAGCAGGCAAGAAGCCATTAATACAACTCCAACAGCAATGGTTGCATTGGCTGGAACGCCGCGGATTGAAATTCTAGCGATTGCGCTTTCTGGTCGATATTGCCTTGCTTGTGCCCACACCATGCGAGATAAGCTTTGCGTGTATAAATTGATGCTCGCAAAGCATGCAAAAAAGCCGATAAGGCTTATCACCGTTGCCAAACTGCTACCAAAAATTTGTTCGCTCAGCCAAGGAATGGAGGTGCTATCAAATTCTGCGCTGCCATACGCACCAAATTTGAGGATGACTACCGAGCATGCCCAATAGGTGATTCCAGCCACAAAGCAGCCGACAATGATCGCGATCGGAAAATCGCGCTGTGGGTTTTTAAACTCTTCTCCCATATGAGCGAACGCTTCAATGCCAACAAAACACCAGAACATCACTCCGAGTGCAGCGCCAATCGGCCAAATACTGTCCGTGCTGAGTGCGGGCATGGTTAAATCTGCAGCACCAACATCGCCTATCCAGAAAAAAGCACCAACTAATACGAAAATGCTCAGCGCAATAACGGTTTGTAACTGCCCGGAAGATTTGGTGCCCGCCAAATTGACCGCAATCAGCAACAGTACGGTTAATACTTGCGCCATCAGCGCCGAGTTCAGTGGCGCAGGGAGGAGTTGTTGAGCAAAGCCTGCCGCCAATGCGACAGCGGCCGGAACGCCGACAGGGATCACGCTGACAAAAAGCCAAGCAACCGAGCGTTCCAACTTAGCGTTAAAAGCTTGGCGGACAAAGTAGGCGGTTCCGCCGGCGTTAGGGTAACGCTTACCCAGAGCGGCAAACGTCAGTGCAATCGGGCAAATCGCCACAAACAGCAGTAGCCATGCCCACAGTGAGAGCTCACCTGCAATCCCAGCGGCAATCGCTGGGATCATAAATAGCCCTGTTCCCATTAAAGTGGTGGAAAGTTGTCCAATGCCAGACAGCAAGGTGATCTCTTGTTTTAACTTATTCACGGCTTCCGTTCCCAAATATCGTTCTGGCGGTTAGCATACGCTGATGCGAAATAATATGCATCTATCTCAGTTTGCCTATGCCCATTGAGTGCAACGGCTCACCTGCAATATCAGGCCGTTTGGGCAGCGCCACATTCAGGTAGCGTTATGCGAGTCATTTCGTTATCGTCATTACCTTAAATCACCGAAACAACAGCGAGAAATCCATGACATTCACCGTTTGGTTATCACTATTTACCATTTGTATTTTAGGCGCGATGTCGCCAGGGCCAAGCTTGGCAATGGTGGCCAAACACAGCCTCGCTGGTGGGCGTAAAAATGGGTTTGCAACGGCGTGGGCGCACGCATTTGGTATTGGTGTCTATGCCTTCATTACCTTAATTGGCTTAGCGGTTGTACTGCATCAATCCCCCTTACTGTTTAAGACAGTAGGCTATGCAGGCGCGTTGTATTTGGCCTATTTGGGTATCAATGCATTACGTTCAAAAGGGGGTGTGGCGGCTAAATTAGAATCGGGTGAGACGGTCAGTGTGTGGCAGTCGGCTAAAGAGGGATTATTGATTTCTCTGCTTAGTCCTAAAATCGCGCTATTTTTCATCGCGTTATTCAGTCAATTTGTCGCCATCGGCAACGAACTGAGTAGCAAAGCCATTATTGTGTTAACACCATTTTTAGTGGACGGGCTTTGGTATACATTCATCACCTTAATTCTTTCTAGCCCAATATTACTCGATAAACTGCGCGCGCGTGCCGTATTGATTGACCGTTTGTCGGGCGTAGTACTGATTGCGCTTGCCATCCGCGTCGTCATGACTCTTTAGCTAATACCCAAAAAACGGGAGGAAATGCCTCCCGCTTCTAATGAGTTTCGCCGTGCCAATGAAAGAGTGCGAATAGGGTTGTTCATCGATAGTGTGCTTGAGTTTTTTCTTCATATTCACCTTCAATAACGTAGCCGCTTTTTGACGTAAAGGTGTAGCGCTTGAGCTGCTTTTCTATACGTTTGCCAGTGATGATCGCTGCAATAGCGAGAGGAATGGCGAGCAGTAAACTCAGCATCAACGCGAAAAACCCTACAATCAGCGCAAATGTAGTCACAATAAATCTATTCATAACCTGTACCTCTTTCTGAATTGAAGCTAGGTTAACGCAGCCAAGATGAATCCAACATGAATGTTGTGTCTCTAATTTTTTGGAGTTGTATGGACGACGTTCATTCCCCCAATAATATTGGGACTCTGACAGATAGTTCAAATTTTGAGTCATTTTGACACCTTGGTGTCTTTATTTGTTATTTTTTGGCAGTCAAATTGACATTGTTGTTGTATGGTTTTTTATTTATTCTTTTTAAAAACAAGTGGTTATATTTTGGCATGTATTATGCCCTAAAGGCTTCGGATAATAAGCGTGATCGACACGCCTCAAATAACTGGAGCTAAAATAATGTTCTGTATTCAATGTGAACAAACCATTCAAACCCCTGTGGCAAAAGGTTGTGCCTACTCTCAAGGCATGTGCGGTAAAACGGCTGAAGTTTCAGACTTACAAGATGTATTAGTGTATTCATTACAGGGCGTCTCTTTTTGGGCCAATTTAGGTCGAGCGTGTGGTGTGATCGATCAAGAAATTGATCAATGGGCTCCCAGAGCCTTCTTTGCCACGTTAACCAATGTCAATTTCGATCCTGAACGTATCCTTGAACTCGTTCAAGACTCCACGCAGTATCGTCAACGTTTGGAAGAAAACGTGAGAGCGGCTGCGGTATTAGTCGGATTTGAATTGCCTGAGCTCTCTGCTGCTGCCAAATTTGAATTACCACAGACCAAAGAGGCTCTGTTGGCCTTTGCACCGATAGCGGCCGTTAACCGTGGGCGTGAAAGCCTACATGAAGATGTGATTGGTTTGCGTTTACTTTGCTTATATGGGTTAAAGGGTGCGGCGGCTTACTTAGAACACGCTCGCGTTTTAGGCCAAAGTGATCAAGCCGTGTACGCTGAATACCACCAAATTATGGCTTGGCTTGGCACTGATCCAACTGACCTACAAGCGTTACTCGATACGGCAATGCAAATTGGTATGGTTAATTACCGCATTATGGAGATGTTAGATATGGGTGAAACCGAAACCTTTGGTCACCCTGAACCTACGAGCGTCAATGTGAAAACGGTAGCGGGTAAGTGCATCTTGGTTTCAGGCCATGACTTGCATGATCTGGAAAAAATTCTGCAACAGACTCAGGGCAAAGGCATTAATGTCTATACCAATGGTGAGATGTTGCCTGCTCACGCTTACCCGCAGCTAAATAAATATCCGCATCTTGTGGGCAACTATGGTAGCGCTTGGCAAAATCAGCAAAAAGAGTTTGCTAACTTCCCCGGTGCAATCGTGATGACATCAAACTGCTTGCTCAACCCGAATGTAGGGCAGTATGCCGACCGCCTATTTACCCGCAGTATTGTCGGCTGGCCGGGTGTGGCACACGTTGAAGGTGACGATTTTAGTGAAGTGATCGAATGCGCGTTAGCCCAGCCCGGTTTTAAACACGATGAAATAGAGCAACATATTACGGTTGGTTTTGGTCGTAATGCATTAATGGCGGCCGCGCCAGCCGTGATTGAACAAGTCAAACAGGGCCACATCAAGCACTTATTCCTGGTGGGAGGTTGTGATGGTGATAAATCTGAACGCAGTTACTACACTGATTTCACAACGCAAGCGCCGGAAGATAGCCTTATTTTAACGTTGGCGTGTGGCAAATTCCGCTTCAATAAAAATCAATTTGGTGACATCAATGGCATACCGCGGTTATTGGATGTTGGCCAATGTAACGATGCGTATTCAGCGATTCAACTGGCACTCGCACTGGCCAGTGAGTTTGATTGCGGTGTGAATGATCTCCCACTGACATTGGTTCTTTCTTGGTTTGAACAAAAGGCGATTGTTATTCTACTGACGCTACTCGCGTTAGGTGTGAAAGGAATTTATACCGGCCCAACCGCACCAGCATTCCTCACCGAAAACTTGATGAAGATTTTGCAACAAGAGTTCGATCTACGAGGAATTACTACTGCTGAGAATGATTTAAAAACGATTTTGGCTGCGTAATCGTCAGCATTAGGCTCTGCGTATTCAGAGCCTAATGCCGCTTAAGATGTTTGAATAAAGCATGATTTGAAAAAAGTATTGTATGAGGGATGGGTATGTCAGCTTGGGCTTACCAAGATGTGCTTGAATTAACTTGCCGCCAAAAATGGGCAGAAACCGAGGAAAGCGTCAGTTTTGAACTGGCCTCGAAAGAAGAGAGCGCCTTTCATTTTAAACCGGGTCAATTTGCAACTTTAGGCTTTGAATTACCAGAAGGCGTGGCGTTTCGTGCTTACTCCATCAGTTCAATGCCACAGCAAAACTTTCTGCGCTTTACGGTTAAACGAGTAGTAGGCGGAAAGGTTTCAAACCATATTGTCGATGCATTGAGTGTTGGCGATACGGTCTCGGTGCTACAACCGCAGGGTGCATTTAACAGTGTAGATTGCGCGCCGAAACGAAAAGTGACACTGATCAGTGCGGGTTGTGGTGTTACCCCTGTGATGGCTATGGCGCAACAATGGCTGCGACAAGGCGACATTGAGATCGATTTTATTCATGTCGCCAAAAGTGTTTCCGACACCATTTATTACGCAGAGCTGCAACAACTGGCACAATGTTATCCGCAGTTTCATTTAAAACTTCTGCTCAAAGAGACGACGGGCAGCTCGCATCAACAAGGGCGGTTGACTCAGGCTTGGTTAGTCCGATTGTGCCCTGATATTGCCGAGCGCAGTGTGTATCTGTGCGGTCCCGTTGGTTTTATGCAAGATGTTAAAAGCTACCTACAACGGCTGAATTTTGATATGGCACACTTCTTTGAAGAGAGTTTTACGCCATCAGTGTATGAAAGCGAAGTGAGCCACCACAAACAAGAGAGCTCAGATCAAGACGAGATTGAGCCTCAGGAGGTGACAGTCAGCACGCCAGCGTTTGCATCATCCGTGACCGTGAAAAAGGGCAGTTTACTGCTCGATGCGTTAGAGAAAGGTAATGTACCAGTGATTGCGGCTTGCCGAAGTGGGATATGCGGATCGTGCAAATGCAAAGTGAAGGTGGGTATAGTCGAGCGTTTGAGCACCGAAACATTAAGCGCACAAGAGATTGAACAAGGCTATGCCTTAGCGTGTTCAAGCACATTAGTTTCGGACGTTGAAATCTCATTGAACTGATCACTTCATAAAAAAGCCGCCTTATATCAAAAGGCGGCAAGCAGGGGAGGTGAGATAAACACTCACTATTATTATGTTGTGGAGATAAAAACAATATTAAGCCGTTTACTGGGCGATAGTTGGGAAAGTTCGGTAACGAACGCCCATCATCTGCTCCATACAATGTACAACTTGGCCGCTATAGCCAAATTCATTGTCATACCAAATGTAGAGTACGCAACGGTTATCTTGAGCGATCGTCGCTGCGCCATCAACCACGCCAGCATGGCGAGAGCCAACCAAATCACTGGAGACAATTTCTGTTGAGTCGGTGTAATCAATTTGCGCTGAAAGTGGCGAGTTAAGCGCCATTTCACGTAGATATGCGTTGAGATCTTGCTTATTCACTGCATTGGCTAAGTTGAGGTTAGCTACGGCCATCGACACGTTTGGCGTGGGGACTCGAATTGCATTACCGGTTAACTTACCAGCGAGTTCAGGTAACGCTTTGGCAACTGCCTTGGCAGCACCCGTTGAGGTTAACACCATGTTGAGCGATGCGCTGCGGCCACGTCGTTCACCTGAATGGAAATTGTCGATAAGGTTTTGGTCATTGGTAAAAGAGTGCACCGTTTCGATATGGCCAGAAAGTACGCCATATTGATCATGAATCGCTTTCAGTACTGGTGTGATGGCGTTGGTGGTGCAACTGGCGGCTGAGATAATGGTGTCTTCGGGCTGAATATCAGCGTGGTTTACGCCGAACACGATATTTTTAATCTCACCTTTGCCGGGTGCTGTCAGCAGCACCTTACTTGCCCCTTGACAGTTCAAGTGTTGACTAAGCCCTTCGCTATCACGCCAAACACCAGTATTGTCGACCACTAACGCGTTATGAATACCATAGTGTGAATAATCAACCTCTTGTGGCTTATTGGCGTAGATGATTTGGATATAATTGCCGTTGGCAATAATGGCCTTGCGAGCCTCATCGATGATGATGCTGCCGTTAAACTGGCCATGAACTGAGTCACGGCGTAGCAAGCTTGCCCGTTTTTCTAAATCTCCTGCTTTACCCCCACGAACGACAATCGCTCGCAAGCGCAGTGGATAGCCCGGGCCACTTTTTTCTATCAAAAGACGAGTCAGCAAGCGACCAATACGACCAAAACCGTACAGCACCACATCCTTAGGCTCACTGAGTGTTTCACCATTCAACGCACCATTAAGCGCCGTTAGCAGGTAATCCTCAAGGCCATGTTCATCACCATGTTGTTGCCAAAATTGATGAGCAAGTTGGCCAATGTCGATACGACATGGCGACAGAGCAAGCGTGGTCAACTTTTGTAAAATCGACATCGTTTGCTGGGTTGAAAGCGCCTCGCCCGTGTAGCGACGGACAACGCGATGTGCTTTGATGATATCAATGGTGGTGGCGTTGATGAGTGTTTTTCCAAATAAAACCACTTCAACACCTTGTTGGCGATAAAGCTGACCGATAAGGGGAGACATAGATTCAGCAATCGTTTGGCTGGCTTGCCAGTCTGAGAGATGTTTCTCTGGGCTCATATTGACTTGGGACCTTTCACGTTATGTTAAGCAGTAATGTTCACAGTGTAGGGCTGGTGAACGCGTATCTTGCACGGTCATCTGTGCTGAGATACAAGTCGATGTTTATTGTTGTTTTTATGTGGCCGGATTGTAAATGTGGAATGGTTATTCTGCTAGCAAAAATAATGACGACATTTTTTACTGAAAACTAGGTAAAAATCAGCGTATTGAGTGGTTTTTGGCGGTGGTTAGAGATATTGACAAATTCTAAAGTCGCGACTTATTTTGTGATGATAATGGTCTGCTTCAAATATTTGATGTGGAATGGTTTTTCTTTTTCATAAAAATGAGATTAGATTCAAATTGTTATCTTACAATGTGGTGAGTTTTCGGTTAATTCACCATCACGCTTATTGGATGAATCGTGACACGCAATGCTTTCGTTACTGCGCTGGTTTTATCTTAATAAGAGCGCAGACGCATAAAATAACGTCTACTATTTAACCATTGGCTAGGATGTATTACTTCCAAGGATGATAACAATGGTAATACTTACCCACTTCTCAATTAAGGCACGCTTGTTCTTACTCTGCCTCATACCAACACTGGTTATTCTGGCTGTGGCATGGCGTCTATTCCTCCCATTTGAAAGCCGTTTAGACACATACCATGTGTTGAACCAAAAGATTGGAGCAATCAATCAGGTCACCACCAGTTCAGCCCTTTTTTATACCTTGCTCAGTGCGCAGCTGCGCAGCGAAAATAGCGAGGACTCTCGGCCGCAGCTCAAGCAGGAGCTAGCTGAATCGCTGGATAAAATTGTGCTGGATACAGGTTCTACAAATAGTCATTTTGGGAGTAAAAGTAACCGTACATTGATAGAAAACCGTGTGCTTGACCTTCACCATTTGTTGGATGAGTTGCCGTCGGCCTCACAAAGCGAGACCCTAGAATTAGGCCGCCAAGTATTTAATCTTTTGTATGAAGTGATGGCCGATCTGCAAAAAACCAACAGTTTTCTTGCGCCTGTTGATATCCATACCTTGGATCTGGTGTATAGCGACCTGCATTGGTTTGCATTTTGGGTGCAAAAAGAGGCGTGGTTAATCAAAGAATTAACCATGGATAAAGGGGTATTTCAATCTCGACAAACAGAATACTTTCAAGCTGTTGAGCGCCAGCAACAATACTTCGAACGTATCATTGATAACGGCGCTCAACTCGAACAACTGGTGCAGTTGTTTACGCAACCTGAATTTCGCCAAGCTGCTTTGATTCGCGAAAAAATCGTTAGTAATGAAGCCGATCCTCAAGCATTAGCTTCTTATGTCAAAAATGTGGAAGAGCGTTACTTGGCGATAGATAAACTGGTGCAAAGTGTCAACCAACACTTATCGGCTCAACTGAATGTGCGTCTCCAGCAAGAAAAAATGAGTATGTTAAGTATATCGGCATCGCTGTTGGCCGTGTTGGCGCTGCTGTTTGTGCTAGGAGCAAGTACCTCATCTCGCATCTCGTCAAAGCTCAAGCGGATCATCAATACCATGAGTCGATTGCGTGAAAAGCAGAACGGCATTGAACAGATCCCGATTGATGGCAAAGATGAGTTTTCCCGTTTTACGATCAATCTCAACCATATTATTGAGAAACAGCAACAGTACGAGAGTGCTTTGGTGGAAACAAAGGAAGCGGCAATTGCCGCTAATCGAGCCAAAAGCGCGTTCTTAGCCAATATGTCGCATGAGATCCGAACGCCTCTTAATGGAATCATCGGTATGACTGAAATATTGTCACGCAGCGAGTTTACGGGGAATGAGCGTGAAATCCTGGCCGATATTGATACCTCTTCGCAAGCGTTGCTGATCTTGATTAACGATATTCTCGATTTATCTAAAATTGAATCAGGCAACTTGGAGCTTGCTCCACATCGCTTTGAACTCGCTGAATTGGTATACGACACGGTGAACTTGGTGAACGCGAAAGCGTTGAGCCAGCATATCGAGCTTAATATTTATCTCGACCCTACATTACCTCGTTTTATCATCGCGGATGAATATCGTCTGAAGCAGGTCTTGATGAATTTGTTGTCCAATGCGGTGAAATTTACCAAAGATGGTTATGTCAACACGGGTTTAACCTTAGAAACGGGCGATATAACCTCGATACGTTTTGCTGTATCCGATACGGGAAGTGGCATCGATAAAGAGATGTTGAATACGATTTTTGATCCATTTATTCAAGAAGATAGCAGTATTACCCGTCGTTTTGGCGGGACTGGGCTAGGGTTGGCTATCTGCCGTCAATTAGTCGATCTGATGCAGGGTGACATTCATGTACAGTCCACTAAAGGCTTAGGTAGCTGCTTTGAATTTGTCGTTCCCATTAAGGTTGCCGAAGATCAGCCGCAAGTTGAGCCTCTTGCCACGCAGGCGTTGTTAATTACCAATATGTCTAACTACTCATCCGCTATTCGGCGTGAATGCGTTCAATGGGGGATTCAACTCAATGAAGCACGTGATGTTGAACAAGCAGTCAAGAGTGGGCTTAGCGCCGTATGTATTTTATATTGCCAAAGCTTAAGCCACAGCATGCAATCGGATCTCATTGCGCTGCGTGAGCATTTTTCAAGTGCAAAAATAGTGGTTCTGCAGCATCACTTGTTCGTCAACAAAGACGCAATTCATCTTGCGCAGGCAAGTATCACGTTGCCTTTTTTAGGGGCGCGTTTTGAACGTGCCCTCAAAGCATTAGTGGCCGATACAGAAACGCTTTTAACGCCAGTCGAGGAGAGTCAGTTAGACTACTTAGAGTGCAATCATAAGCGTATTTTGATCGTTGAAGACAATTTGATGAACCAAAAAATCGCCAGCTTCTTCCTTGAAAAAGCAGGGATTGGTTATGTGGTGGCCAACAACGGGCAAGAAGCGGTAGATGCCATCACCCAAGGGGGACATTTTGCTGCGGTGTTAATGGACTGCATGATGCCAGTGATGGATGGCTTAACCGCGACTAAGAAAATCCGCGAATGGGAAAAAGAGCAAGGCGTTGAAAAATTACCCATTATCGCCTTAACCGCCAGCGTTTTGGAGGAGGATATTAAAAGCTGCTTTGACGCGGGCATGGATGCGTATTTGCCCAAACCTTATAAATCCAAGCAACTTTTTGATATTTTTAGCGATCTGCAAGTGGCGAACTCTTGAGAAGATAGCCTAATCGCTATTTTTATCGATTTTCGAAATTTAAATTAATTGACCTTACCCCTAGGGAAAGCTTTAGTCTGTGGGAGTTTTCAGTCAGATAGTGATATTGGATATGCAACTTTCGCTGCATACAATTTGGGTTTCCATGTTGGTGATGATGACGCTGCTTGCTTCAAGCTTAGTGTCTAGTGCACCTTTAATGGCGATCACAATGTCACCGACTTCGGCTGTATCCCATTCAGTGACTGACGATGCAAACCCGCCGCAACACTGCTCAAATATGAACGCTGCGCACCATGATTCTGATGCAAGTGACATGACTTCATCAGCGATGAGTAACGATTGCATCGATCACAGCGACCAAGGTGTTGATTCCTGTTGCAGCGTCATGTGCATGACCACGTTAGCTTTCTTTATCACTGAACACCAACCCTTCACACCTCACGCGGTTTTATTGTTGATCAATGCAGAAGCAACGCGTGGCATTGTGATGGTCGCCCGCTCACTTTACCGTCCCCCTATCGTTTAATTTCCCTTTCATTACGCCTATGGCGTGTTTGTGCGGCCTTTAACTAGGTTCGTGACTCTCTGTTGCATCTCAACCTTTTGCGATGCATGAAAGATGGAATTTTATTGTGAACTTTAAACTCTCTGTGATCGCTTGGTCGATCAGTATAGTGGGCGTTTTGTCATTCCCCTTGATGGTGAATGCAGCCCCACAAGCCGCGATGGCTCAGCCAGATTCGCATGCAAAACAATTAGCTCAGCTGATTGACGCTGCATTATCGAATGATGCCGTCCGCAAGCAATATTTTGCTCAGTCTCAAGCAATACAAGAAACTGGAATGGCCAGCTCAACCCTGATGGATCCTAAGATCAAAGTTGGCTTTGGTGGTTTGCCCACTGATAGTTTTAAGTTTGATGAAGATCCTATGACTAACATTTCTGTGGGCTTAATGCAGCAGTTTGAACGGGGTTCAAGCTTGGCATTACAAGCGAAAAAAGCAAAGCAACAAGCCACTGGCGTTGCGCTTCAGGTTAATTTACGTGAGTTGGAAGTGGCAAACAGCATGACTCAATTATGGTTAGAGTTAGGCTACCAACAACGCGCTGAACGTATTGTGCGGGCAAACCAAACCTTAATGCGTGAGCTGGTTGGTTTTATTGAAACGAACTATTCATTAGGTAAAAGCGAAGCGCAAGATCTGCTGCAAGCGCAGTTACAAGTTTCCAAGTTGGATGAAAAATTACAAGCCAATCAACAAATGCAGCAACGCATTGTGTCGCAATTATCCGAATGGTTAGGTAGCGCTTGGTTGGTTGAACAGCCTATGTTAGCCGCTGAAGAGTCAGTGAACTGGTCCCGTTTAGATGCGCAATTGGTTACGGTTAACGACAGCACCACTCACTACGCTTTGTTGGTCACGCACCCGATGGTCGGCATGGCCGAAGCGGCAATTCACACCAACCAAACGCAAGTCGAAATAGCACAAGCGGCCTATCAACCTCAGTTTGGTGTGGAAGTGATGTACGCCTATCGTCAGGCAAGCAGCATGCAAGGCGGACCCGCAGCCGATATGGTCAGTGCTTATCTCACCATGGATATCCCGCTGTTTACGGGGAGCCGCCAAGATAGAAACCACGCTGCGGCGCAATATCAAGTGGGCGCGGCTAAATCACAGCGCGATGTTCTATTGGCGCAGATGAACGCCAAAGTGAATGCCTTATTGGTTGATAAAATGAACCTCGAACAGCGTTTATCGCGCTATCAAACCACCTTATTAACGCAAGCGAAAGCCCGCACTCAAGCAGTTGAGAGAGGCTATGAAAACAATACCTCCCAGTTTAATGATGTCGTCAGTGCCGCCAGCGATGAACTAGCGCTGCAATTAGAGCAAGTACGCCTAATGACCGATTTAAACCTAACCAAAAGTAACCTCGCTTATCTATTAAATGGGTTCGATTTTCAAGCTATTGCCCCTTCACTTGCCTCTTTAGAAACACTTACGCCTGTAGAAAAGTAGGAGAACTCAATGAAATCATTAAACATAGCCGTATTTTCCTTAGCGATAGGTGGATTACTGGGGTTTAGTATCAATCAATACCTGTCTGGTCATGATATGGAGACAATGAACTCAACCAATGCGATGTCTGAACCGCTGTATTGGGTTGCGCCGATGGACCCAAACTATAAACGTGATAAACCGGGTAAGTCGCCGATGGGGATGGATCTCATCCCTGTGTACACCGAATCGCCGACGCAAGCACAAGAGAAGAGTGGCACGGTGACCATCAGTGCTGCGGTCGAAAATAACTTGGGTGTGAAAACGGAACCCGTGGTGTTTGCGCAGTTATCTCCACGTATTGAGACAGTGGGCTACATTGCATTTGATGACAGTTTATTGTGGCAAACGAACGTTCGCGTTGCTGGTTGGGTTGAAAAACTGAACATTAATGCGGTTGGAGAGCAGGTTCGTAAAGGCGATGTCTTATTTACGCTCTACTCTCCGGAATTGGTTAAAGCGCAAGAGGAGCTGTTAAATGCTCATCGAGCCAGCCGTGAAAGTTTACTGAAAGGCGCAACCGAGCGTTTGGTTTCACTAGGGGTTGATCGTGCACAGATCAGACAGATTATCGCTCGAGGCAAAGCCACTCAATCGATAGAGGTCAAAGCCATTGCTGATGGGGTGATTGCGAGTTTGAATATTCGCGAAGGGGGTTACTTATCGCCAGCGCAAGCAGTGATAAGCGCAGGCTCTTTAAACGAAGTGTGGGTTGATGCTGAGGTATTCGAGCGCCAAGCACATTGGATTACGTCGGGTAGTTTAGCGTCAATGACACTGGATGCTATTCCCGGCAAGGAGTGGCAAGGGAAGATAGATTACGTCTATCCCATTTTGGATCCGAAAACCCGAACGCTGCGTATGCGTTTGAAATTTCTCAATCCGAAGGGGGAGTTGAAGCCTAACATGTTCGCCAATATCGCTTTGCAGCCCGTATCGCAACAAGCGGTGCTCACCATTCCTAAATCAGCAGTCATTCATTCGGGCGGCATGACGCGCGTCGTACTTGCTAAAGGAAATGGCAAATACCGTTCAGCAAGGGTTGAAGTTGGCCGCGAAGCAGGCGAGCGCCTTGAAGTTTTACAAGGGTTAACGGAGCAAGACACGGTCGTCACGTCGGCGCATTTCCTATTAGATTCAGAGTCGAGCCAAAGCGCTGATTTATCACGTATTAATGGGGTGGAAGCTGCCAATGAAGCTTGGCTTACGGGAGACATCAGTACGCTTATGGCTGATTTCGGGATGCTCACACTTAACTATAAACCGGTAAGCAAATGGGGTTGGCAAGCAGGTCAGATCAATTTCACGGTCGACGAGGCGTTGGATCTCAGCTTATTTGCTGAAGGGCAAAGGGTTCGATTTCTAGTGGCAAAACAGGGTGACGAATATGTACTAAAAGCACTGGAAGCGAGTGAGCAGGCAAATAGTGAGACGAACATTACCGCCGCAGAAACGTTAGGAGGTCAACAATGATTGGTGCGATTATTCGTTGGTCGATCAATAACCGTTTTTTGGTGTTGGTGGCGGCTCTGTTTCTCACTTTGGGCGGACTTTACAGTGTAAAGAACACGCCTGTTGATGCTTTACCGGATCTCTCAGATGTGCAAGTGATCATCAAAACCAGCTATCCCGGCCAAGCTCCGCAGGTAGTGGAAGATCAGGTCACTTACCCGCTCACAACGGCGATGCTTGCCGTTCCGGGGGCAGAAACGGTCCGTGGCTATTCATTCTTCGGTGATTCCTACGTCTACATCATCTTTGATGATAAAACCGATATGTATTGGGCTCGCTCGCGGGTATTGGAATATCTAAGCCAAGTGACGCCAAAACTGCCACCCAATGCCAAACCAACCTTGGGGCCGGATGCGACGGGGGTTGGCTGGATCTACAGTTATGTACTGCAAGATAAAACCGGCCAACACGATCTTGCGCAGCTACGCAGTTTGCAAGATTGGTTTTTGAAGTACGAGCTGCAAACGGTGAATGGTGTCTCCGAAGTGGCTACCGTTGGCGGCATGGTTAAGCAGTATCAAGTGCAAATTGATCCGGCAAAGCTACGCGCTTATAACCTGACTTTACAACAAATCAATGCGGCGATCCAAAATGGTAACCAAGAGTCGGGAGCGTCAGTGATTGAGGTTGCGGAAGCCGAACACATGGTACGCACCAGTGGCTATCTGACCAGTATTGATGACATTAAAGCGCTACCACTGAAAGTGACCGACAAAGGAACGCCATTATTGTTAGGTGATGTGGCGGATATTAACCTTGGCCCACAAATGCGTCGTGGTATTTCTGAGTTTAACGGTGAAGGAGAAGCGGTTGGAGGCGTGATCGTGATGCGTTTTGGTGAAAATGCTAGCCAAGTGATTGATGACGTCAAAGCGAAATTGACTGATCTCCAACGCAGCTTACCGGGAGGTGTCGAAATTGTTGCCACTTATGATCGTTCAACCTTGATCAATCAAGCCGTTGAAAACCTTTGGCATAAGCTAGCAGAAGAGTTCATTGTCGTTGCGGTCGTGTGTGCGCTGTTTTTATTCCATATCCGCTCATCATTAGTGATTGCTTTGAGTTTGCCCGTGGGCATTCTATCGGCGTTTATTGTGATGCACTGGCAAGGTATCAATGCCAACATCATGTCACTTGGGGGGATCGCCATTGCTATCGGTGCTATGGTCGACGGGGCGATTGTGATGATCGAAAATGTGCATAAACATATTGAACGCACCCCACTGACCGACAAAAATCGCTGGCAGGTGATTGGCAAAGCCGCTGAAGAAGTCGGTGCGCCACTATTTTTCTCACTACTTATCATTACGTTAAGTTTTGTGCCCGTCTTCGCACTCGAAGGCCAAGAAGGCAAGATGTTCTCGCCATTGGCGTTTACTAAAACCTATGCCATGGCCGCCGCCGCAGGTTTAGCGATCACGCTCGTCCCTGTTCTTATGGGCTATTTTGTGCGTGGCAATATTATTTCCGAGCACAAAAATCCTATCAATAAAGGGCTTGTGGCACTTTATCGTCCACTACTCAACCTGAGTTTGCGTTATCCCAAAAGCATGATTGTATTGGCTTTGGCATTAATGGCTTCCGCTTATTACCCAATGAGCAAATTAGGCAGTGAGTTTATTCCGCCATTAGATGAAGGCGATCTCATGTACATGCCGACAACCTATCCGGGGATCTCGATTGGTAAGGCGCGTGAGCTATTGCAGCAAACCAATAAACTCATCAAAACCGTACCAGAGGTCAAAACCGTGTGGGGCAAAATGGGGCGTGCAGAAACCGCAACTGATCCCGCGCCCTTAACCATGATTGAAACGGTGATTCAACTTAAACCTCGCGATCAATGGCGTGAAGGCGTAACCACAGAATCGCTACGTAAGGAATTTGACAGCTTAGTGCAATTTCCGGGGTTAACCAACGCGTGGGTGATGCCAATCAAAACACGCATCGATATGTTAGCTACAGGGATCAAAACGCCGATTGGTATCAAGATAGCGGGTCCCGATCTCAAACAGATTGAAACCATCGGTGCGCAGCTTGAACCTATCCTTAACCGCGTTCAAGGCACGGCATCGGTTTATGCTGAACGTGTGGCTGGTGGCCGTTATGTAACGATAGACATCAATCGGTTACAAGCGGCGCGCTATGGGCTAAGCATTAAAGATGTGCAACAAGTAGTTTCAACCGCAGTGGGGGGCATGAATGTAGGGGAAACCATTGAGGGGTTAGAGCGTTATCCGATCAATGTACGTTACCCGCAAGATTACCGTGATTCGGTAGTGAAGCTGCAAAACTTACCTTTGGTGACTCAAAACGGTGCACGTTTGGCCTTGGCCGATGTGGCTGATATTCGCTACGAAGACGGCCCGCCGATGATCAAAACCGAAAACGCACGGCCAAACGGCTGGGTCTTTGTCGATATTGATGGACGCGATCTCGGTTCATATGTGGCAGAGGCGCAACAAGCGGTAGCGGAGCAATTACAGCTGCCAGCGGGATATTCTCTCGTGTGGTCTGGTCAATATGAATACATGGAGCGAGCAAAAGCACGCTTGAGTGTCGTCGCACCGATCACGATCGCAATCATCATGTTGCTACTCTATTTCAGTTTCCGTCGAATCGGAGAAGTGTTGATCATTATGGCGACATTGCCGCTGGCGATGGTGGGTGGCGTGTGGTTGATGCACTACCTTGGCTACAACTTTTCAATCGCCGTGGGGGTGGGGTTTATTGCACTTTCAGGTGTTGCGGTAGAAATTGGCGTGATCATGCTGGTTTATTTAAACCAAGCTTGGCACTACAAAAAAATTGATGCACAGGAAAATGGTGCGGCCATTGACAGCCAAGATCTCATCAATGCCATTGGCGAAGGAGCAGGACAGCGCGTGCGCCCAGTCATGATGACGGTACTGACAGTTATTATTGGCCTGATCCCGATTATGTATGGCACGGGAACCGGTTCGGAGGTAATGCAGCGCATTGCCGCCCCCATGATTGGAGGCATGGCTTCAGCACTATTACTAACCTTATTGGTACTACCCGCGGTATTCAAACTATGGAAAAACCGTGAAATCGCAACACTCAAATAGCGTGCAGTTGGCAAAGTATAAACTAAGCACCAATCGGAAAATAAATAGTAACTGAATCAATTTAAGGAAAATCAAAATGAAAAAAACACTAATTACACTTTCACTGGCGTTGTTCACCTCTTCTGTCATGGCTGAAATGGACCATAGCAAAATGGACCATGGCAGTATGGCGATGAAGCAAACAGACACGATGAACATGGCGATGGATGACATGTCAGAAGTCGGCATGCCTGCTAAAGGAGCAAAACCCGATAAAGTGGTGCATGTTTTACTCTCGGATGACATGAAAATAACCTTCAAAAAGGAGGTGAATATTGAACCTGATGATGTGGTGCAATTTGTCGTTATGAACACAGGTAAAATTGAGCACGAATTTTCGATTGGTTCAGCCGAGGAGCAGCTAAAACACCGAGAAATGATGCGCCAAATGGGCAATCATAAACATGATGGTGGCAGTGCCGTCACCGTGGCACCGGGTAAAGCGAAACAACTGTTATGGCACTTCCATGGTGATAATAATGTTGAGTTCGCCTGCAATATACCCGGCCATGCTGAAGCTGGGATGATTAAGGAAATTCAGCTTCAGTAAAAGTTGTCACGCTAACTCGTTAAAAGAAAAAACCGCCCTTCCAATTTGGCAGGGCGGTTTTTTTGACCATTGATTAATTATTTCAAATCACTAAGCGGTAGCCAGTTTACTTTAACACCCGCTTGTAAAAACATATCTTGGCTGACTTTGATCTTATCACCCCAACGGGATAAGAAGTCTTCTGTTTGCTCTGGGCAGTGTACTGCGGAAATCCCAGTTTGAATGATTTTTGCTGCACAGTTTGGGCAAGGAAAATGTGTCACATAAATTTCGCAACCATCCAAATCACGCTTGGCGAATAGGATGGCATTTTCCTCAGCATGCAGTGTTTTGAGGTATTTCATATCACGATCATCGGTGCCTGCACTGTCTGAAATACCATGCGGGTAACCGTTAAATCCAACCGAAACGATGCGATTTTGCTTAGTGATCACTGCGCCGACTTGCGTGGAGGGATCTTTACTCCAAGAGCCAACAAGTTCTGCCATTTGGTAAAAGCGCTGTGCCCATTTCGAAATCATGTGTTGTTCCTCTGACGATTTTCTTGCATTTCCTCAGTAGCGAGGGAGATATGTGATTAAGATCGACATTAATATCCTAGTTTTCTCACACTTAGTCTAGAGCAATTCTCATTTCTAAACAGAATTCAGCCGTGCCAATCAGTATTAGAGTGAGAGCTCTATCTCATTTCGTGCGGGGATCTTAGCTGCGGCGATAGGCAATTATAGGATTAAGTTTGTGAGAGATCTCTTACACGTATCGTGAGACTTTAACGTTTCGCTATGCAATAAAAAGAGATTGAATTTCTGTAATTATTTGAATTTAAATGATAATTTTCATTCGGTGTCTTTCTTGTAGAGAAAAAACAACAGGTGGGGGATTGCTGAAAAAAGTGAAATCCGTAATCTGAAGTTGTCAGCAGGAAGCGGACACGGAACAGGAAAGACCCAAGGATAGGTCATCTTCAGGACGAAGATTCGATAATTCAGGAAGAATGATCGGCAAGGATAGCGAAGGACATTAGCTGGATGCTGAATAACTAGGATGGTTATCAAGGAAAGTTAATGGACGGTGCAAAGGAAAAGTGCACAAATCTGTCGGGACGACGGAGTTAAGGACACCGCTAGGAAGGCGATGAAAGGGAATGTGCTGAGGGAATCAGCAGACTATCAAGGAATTGATGCAGGGAGCACTTATCAGTAGCTGGATTGCTGCGAGTAAGAACTGGAACCCCACTAAGCGAGAGCTTAGTGGGGTTTTCTTTATTTTGGTTACCTGAAAATAATGGCCACCTGAAAATAATAAGTGGTGAGGTTAACATTGCTTCCTGCGGAGTAACTCCAGATAATAGGTGAAAATAATGAAAGGATATGATGATGATTCGCTTAGCCGTTATTGGAACCAACTGGATTACTGACCAATTTATCGAAGGGGCATTAAAAACGGGGGAATTTCAGCTAGTAGCGGTTTATTCCCGTTCGCTGGACAGGGCGAAACAATTTGCCGAAAAATACGATGCTCCTGCTTTGTTTACTGACCTTAAGAGCCTAGGTGAGAGTGACAATGTGGATGCCGTGTACATCGCCAGCCCGAATGTACTGCATGGTCCACAGTCGATTCAAATGATGCAAGCGGGCAAACATGTTATCTGTGAGAAGCCGCTGGCTTCTGATTTCTCATTAGCACAGCAGATGTATCAAGTTGCCAAACAGCATGGCGTAGTATTATTTGAGGCTTTTATAACCCCACATTTGCCCAATTTTTCCGTTCTCAAACAAGAGCTATCGCAGATTGGCGCTATCCGTAAAGCGGTGCTCAGCTACTGCCAGTATTCCTCTCGTTACCCTAAATATCTCAAAGGTGAGATGCCCAATACCTTTTTGCCCGAGTTCTCTAATGGTTCGATCATGGATATTGGTTATTACTGTTTGGGCTCAGCCATTGAACTGTTTGGTGAGCCTAAATCGGTACAAGCCCAAGCGCATTTACTGGAGACGGGGGTTGATGGTAACGGCAGTGTGATCTTAGGATATGACGGTTTTGATGTGCTATTAATGCATTCAAAAACCAGTGACTCCTATTTGCCGAGCGAAATTCAAGGTGAAGAGGCCGCACTGCACGTTGAGATGATTTCTACCTGCAACCGCATTACGAGAATTAACCGTAGTGGTCAAACCCAAGATCTGAGTATTGAGCAACACGCCAACCGCATGTTTTACGAAGCACAAAAATTTTCAGATCAGATACAGAACAAGACAATAGATGAGCAATGCAAATTACGCTCACTCACCGTTTCCAAATTATTGACAGAAATACGTCGCCAAACGGGCGTGATTTTTCCAACCGATAACCTGTAGTTTCATCGCACAGAGAAGAGAGCAAAAATAATGCAAGCTGAAGTAAAGTGGGTCGAAAATTTCAAGTTCTTGGGCCAATCCCAATCTGGTCATTCGGTGGTGATGGATGGCAGTGGTGGTGCAACCGCGCCTAGCCCGATGGAGATGGTTCTGATGGCTGCGGGAGGTTGTAGCTCTGTGGATGTGGTTGATGGCTTAAAATCGGCTAATCAACAGGTCACTGCATGTAACGCCAAATTGACGGCTGAGCGCCGTGAAACTGCGCCGCGGATTTTTACGCTAGTCAATATCCATTTCGACGTATCAGGCGTTGATCTTGACCCTAATGTCGTTGAAAAAGTGACGACCGATTCATTAGAAAAGTACTGTTCTGTCTGCTTAATGTTAGGCAAAGGTGTCACAATGACTCACAGTTGGGCGATTGTTTAAGCCATTCAATCAATAAGACTAGGAAAAAGCAATATGCTCTGATCTTGCCTTTTCCTGTGCGTTACAGGTTGGTTGAAATTAAAGAGGAAAGTGAAACAGTGAGCTTTTCTCTTTTTTCTTTTGTTTATCCAAGTAGTCTAAATACACTAGATGCATAAGGAGGAACGGCTCATGACCGAAATGGAAAAAATGATGAATGGTATGGTGTTTGACGGTGCAGACCCAGAAATGGAAGCCATTCGTAGCAAAGCAGGACATTTACTGTTGCAGATCAACCAATGCGCCGATGCTACAGCCCGCCATCAATTGCAAACTCAGCTATATCGTCAAATTGGTCAACAAAGTGTGGTGCAGCCTCCTTTCTATTGTGAATTCGGTGAAACAATTTCCATTGGTGATGAAACCTTTATCAACATGAATGTCACTATGCTTGATGGCGCTAAAATCACGATTGGTAATCATGTTTTGATTGGCCCTAACACCCAGTTTTATACGCCAGCGCATGCTTTGGATTATCGCAGCCGCCGCTTGTGGGAAACATTTTGTAAGCCGATTACGGTTGAAGATGACGTATGGATTGGTGGCAACGTTGTGATTAATCAAGGAGTCACGATTGGTGCGCGTTCGGTTGTCGCGGCAAATTCAGTGGTCAATCAGGATGTGCCAGCTGATAGCCTAGTCGGGGGCACACCAGCGAGAGTGCTCCGTTCATTAAAAGAAATGAATGGAACATCTGACCTGCATAGTGCAGTTAAGGAAGGGCATCATTGAAGCAGCATAAACATACACTATTTGGTGTTGCGGCTATCTTGCTGTGGAGCTGTCTAATGGGGCTAATCAGAACGGTCACCGAGCAATTTAGCCCAATTGGTGGGGCGGCGCTGATTTACACTGTGAGCTCAGTATTTCTGATGCTTGTCATGGGCGTGCCTAAATTCAAACACTTTTCTCTGCGTTATGTTCTGATCGGTGGCGCGCTTTTTGTGAGCTACGAAATCTGCTTAGCATTAGCGTTAGGTATGGCCAATGATCGCCATCAAGCGCTCGAGATGGCGGTGATTAACTATTTGTGGCCAGCCTTGACGGTGTTGTTTGCGGTATTTCTCAGCCGTAAACCCGTCCATATTCTGGTGTATCCAAGCGTTGCGCTCGCATTTGTTGGGGTTGCTTGGACCATTACTGGTGATAGTGGATTTTCGGTGATGCAAATCTCAGCCAATATTGCGACTAATCCTTTAACCTATAGCATGGCGTTTGGCGGGGCGATTATTTGGGCTGTTTATTGCAATATCACCAAACAGTTAGCCAATGGACAAAATGCTATTATCCCGTTCTTTATGGCTACGGCTATCGCCCTCTGGATTAAGTATTTTCTTAGCAGCGAAAGCACTTTAGTGTTTAGCGTTCCAGCAACCTTGAATTTAGCGTTAACGGGTGTGGTGATGGGCAGCGGTTATGCACTTTGGAATGTGGCAATCTTGCGCGGGAATATGATGTTATTGGCAACTCTTTCTTATTTCACGCCAGTGATTTCAACCTTGCTTTCATCGCTAATCTTAGGTGTAGCGCTTGGGTTTAGCTTTTGGCAAGGTGTGATTATGGTGACGATGGGTTCTTTAATTTGTTGGTGGGCGACCAGAGAACGTCAATCGTCGGTGCAAGAGAAAATGCCAATAGCCTGACATCGCAACGGCTTTGCTATGTATAAAAAAAGCCCTCTCGGGAACGAGAGGGCTTTTTCCGTTTAATTGAGACTGATTAGCGAGCCACGTTCATGGTTAATTGCAGTACGAATGGCAGCTTTGATAAACGCTTATGTAGCGAGCGACGAGTACTTTCGATATCTTCGAGTGCAATCATTTCATTCTCATCAGGGCGAATATCGACATTGACCCACAGCTCATGACCGACTTTAGTCACCGCAGTCAACTCGATATCTTGCTCTGATTCTTCACCTACGGCAATGACACCTTGATCCACGGTTTTACAAATCTCTTTGCTTGGTGACATCATCAACAATTCACGCGTTGCCGATTTAAGCATGTCATAAGGCACTTTGATAAAGTAAAACGACATTAATAACATCATGATTGGGTCTGCATAGACGGCATATTTTGCCCAAGGAGACAAGGTCATCAACCAAGCGGCAATGAAGCCTACCGTTACCGCGACGCTTAGTAGTGTATCCATTTGCCACTGTTTTACTTCAGCGTCAATCAAACCAGAAGAGTAACGTTTACTCTTGTTGACCATGAACCACCACGCAATCGCACAACCAATCACGTTCACTGTGCCAAAAACAGTTGCGATAGAGGCATCCACTTCTCGACCACCGCTAAACAATGCCATGACAGCCGAGTACAACGAATAACTCACGACTAACAAAATAACGCTGGCTTTGATGGCAATAACCGCTGGTTCTAGCACCGCCCGTCCAAAAGGAAAAGTGGCGTCAGAAGGTTTACGAATGTAGCGTGACGCCACCAGCGACAATAATGTTAACAGCAAACTAACCAGTGAATACACACCGTCAAACACGATAACCAGTGAACCGACAAGCATACCAACTACCAAACCACTGCTAGCAAAGCCAGAAGCTAAAAGGGCTGAAATCGTCAAAATGCGATTTTCATTATTTCTTGTTCGAGCACACATAAAAGACTACCTGTTGAAAACATGCTGTTATTTTGGCTTAAAGCACAGTTTTGACAATCTCTAAGTGTATTGGTCGTTGGCTTGAATATTGGGTTGTGAGTTTATTTTTAATTAAAACAATTGGTTATGTTATTATTTGCCTGTCATAATAATTGACGCTGACTGTCTTCGCTTTAGATTGTTCAAAATATGGGCATCTTAAAAACTAAACAACGAAAATTAAAAATCAAACAAGAAAATTAAAAATCAAACAAATAGTCACGCAACTTATCGGCTAACCAGTTCATGCCAGGGTGTTCGGCCATGCCAGTGGCCGTAAACATGCAGTAATCTTCTTGAGTGAGACCGTAGGTGTGCTTAATCACCGTTAGCTTTTGTTCACGTAGGAAGTGGCGAATTAAAGGTTCTGGCAATACGCCCCATGCATTCTCAGTCAAAATGGTATTGAGCATGTAATCGAAACTGGAAAAGCCAATGTAGCGACGAGAGAAAGGTTGTAATTCGGGGTTATCTTTTTCGTTTAAATAGACCATCACGGCTTGCATTGCTCTGCGCAGTTCTTCGTCGGTCACTCGAGAAATCTTAGTTAGTGGGTGGTCACTTTTGCACACTGACATCATCCGGATTTTACCCAAGGGTTGATACGTGATCCGCGGGTCGTTGATTCTTTCGTAATCGACGCCAAAAGCAAAATCGACTTGATGAGTGGCAATCAAGTTGGCTAAGTCGCCGCTTGAAGCCAATACAAGGTTAAACGAGGTCGCGGGAAAACGATTATTCAGCTGGTGTGCAAAATCTTGCCACAAGGCATCAGGAAGAGAATCATCACGGGCAATCCACATCTCGGCGTTGAAGCCCCGTGATATTTGCGTACAGGTGTGTTTTATACGCGCAATGGTCACCAAAACACTTTCACAATCTTTATAAATTGCTTTCCCCGCTTCAGATAAGGTCAGGTTGTTGCCGGTGCGCACAAAAAGAGCGGTATCGAGCTCTTTTTCCAACGCTTTAATCGCCATACTGAGTTTGGTTCGGTTACATTCTAATTGTCGCGCCGCTTCAGAGACTGAGCCAGTGTCCGCGACAGAGAAAAATGCTTCAATTTGAGAAAGGTTCATAACGTTCTCTAAGGCACAATAATGGGTTGATCATAAACAATTTTAGTACCACTGCCTATCTGATGTTCTGCTACCAACTGACGGTTTTCTCGCCAATCAAAGCCAGTTCATCATTTCTTAGTCAAGATTGAGCTGTAACTCTATGAACGTAACACAGTTTTGGTTTATTCTTGGGAAAATTTCCCCAATACAAGAAGTAACACGGAGGCCATGATGGCGAACGAATGGGATGAGTGTGCAGCTCAGTGGGAGCAGGACGAATCCACAACGCTTTTTGCTCAAAATGTGTTTCAGCAATTGCAGAAACGGGTCACTCTCGAAGGTAAACATGTTCTTGATTTCGGGTGTGGTACGGGTTTGCTGAGCCAAATGATGTCTCGCCATGCCAGAGATATTGTCGCGCTCGATGGCTCTGAGGCCATGATTGAAGAGTTGGATAAAAAAGAGTTGGTCAACGTTGAACCCGTGGTGGATTTTCTGACCCGTGGTCTAGTCGCGCAACATCCGGCCTTTCGCAAACAGTTCGATCTTGTTGTGGCGTCATCTGTGTGCGCATTTGTGCCGAATCTTAATGAAGTATTTACCATCATTCATTCTCTATTAGATGAGCATGGCGTCTTTATTCATTGGGATTGGTTGGTTGAAGAAGATGATCCTGACTATGGCCTTAGCCAAAACCAAATTGAGACACAACTGAAAAGCGCAGGTTTTAGCCAAGTCGAAACCGCAGTTGCGTTTGAGATTAAAAATTCAAAAGGTCTAGCGCCAGTAGTGATGGGCATTGGTAGGAAATAACATCATAAAGTCGATGGTTTTCCAGATTGAGAATGGCTTATTTACATTATTTCACTGTTCCATAATGACCAACTTGCGTAAGCTCTAGCTTGTTGATAAGTGTCATGATAGTCACTCCCTAGAAGACTATAAGGCATTGATCACGAATAATTCTGTTTGTTGACTGATAACTCATGGCTAGGGTTAAGCAAAAATAAAAGCACATCAGAAGATAAATAAAGAAGGCCAGCGCAAAATAGTGCTGGCCTTCTTTATTTTAAGCATTGAGCTACTTTATTTTAAGCATTGAGCTACTTTATTTTGAGCATTGAGCTAAATTTTCAATGTTAATTCACAAACATCTGTGTGGTTTTTTGAGTTGATCACACAACCATTTCAAAGCTTGGTCGTTCATACTGGGCTTGTTCCACACTAAGCTGTAAGCCACTTTCCCATAATTGAAAGGTAACGGTTTGATGAGCAACTCCCTAGCTTGCATCGCTTGTTCCGCCCAGCGTTTGGAGCAAGTAAAGAGTGAGTCAGTATGTTTGCATAAGATGGCGGCCGCACCAAAGTCAGCAACAACAACCGGAACATGACGAGCTCGATGAGATTGAGCTAAATTCTGTTCAAAAAAAGGTTCAGCCAGCTCTTTGTCCATGATGCCGATATGCGATTGAGCAAGGTAGTGATCGATAGTGAGTTCTTCATTGGCTAAAGCATGATCACTACGCATTAAGCAGACCATTTCATCGTGAGCAATCACTTCCCACACGAGTTCTTTATCTCGCGTTGGGGGCTGGCTGATATCGTGTGGCAAAATGACGAAATCAATCAGCCCGCTTTGCAGGGCGTCGAAGCCATAGTGATCTTTCGAGTAGATAGTAAAGGAAGCTTGCGGTGCATGATTTTTTATTACGTTTGTCAAAATAGGAGCAAACAACTCGAAGGCACTTTCTCGCATCGCAAGGCGGTATTTCCCCTGATAATGTTGAGGTTCGAAATTTGAGTGATGCAGCAATCCATTCATGCTAGAGAGGATTGAATGGACAGTGGGGCCCATTTGTAGCGCGAAAGGGGTAGGTATTAAATGTGTACCATCACGATAAAATAGTTCATCTTCCAAGAGAATGCGCAATTGCGACAAGTTTTTACTGATGCTTGAAGGGCTAATGCAGAGCTGGGCTGCTGTCTGCGTGACGCTGCGGGTACTGAGCATGACGTGTAGCGCTGTTAAGTGTTTTAAACTGATTCTTGAAAGGTGAATATAATCCATAAATAAAGGCGGTTCCTCCAAACTTTTTCAAAAGCATATCACTGACATACTGACAAATTACACGAAAAGATGCGGGTTATTTGACAAGCTGCCGAAATATTTACCGCTATGCGCCTACATCAACTTCCATCGCCTTTATTTCAAGAATAATGTTTATGTAAACAGCGCGTGGATTTCTTCTAATACATGAGGATTAGCAATTGCACCTAAGTTTTTGACTGTCTCGCCATGCAGTACTTGCTTCACCGCGAGTTCTACCAGTTTTCCGGATTTGGTGCGCGGGACATCACTGATGGAATGGATCTGCGCAGGAACATGACGAGGGGAGCAGTTTTCTCTTAGGCGCTGTTTGATGGTGTTCACCAGTAGGGTGTTGAGTTCGCACTGTGGAACCAGTTGTACAAAAAGGATGATCTGCTCATCATTATCGATTTTCTGACCCACTGCGACCGAATCTTGTATTTCAGGCAAGCTATTCACTTGCTGATAAATTTCCGACGTGCCGATACGCACGCCTCCAGGGTTTAAGGTGGTGTCACTGCGCCCATAAAAACGTATTCCCCCATTGTCGCTCCACTCAACTTCATCACCGTGGTGCCATACACCAGAGAACTTGCTCCAATACGCATCGTGATAACGTTGGCCATCGTCATGCCAAAACCCGATGGGTTGATTAGGGAAACTGTTGCAGCAGACTAACTCTCCCCGTTGTTGTATCACGGGTTGACCAAGGTCGTTAAATACGGCGACATCAAGTCCTAAGCCTGCGCCTTGGCATTCTCCTCGATACACCGGCGATATGGGGTTGCCAAGCACGAAGCAGCCACAAATATCGGTTCCACCCGAGATAGAGGCGAGGTGTAAGTCCGCTTTTATGTTGGCGTATACATAATCAAACTGTTTTGGGTACAAAACCGAACCTGTTGAACATAATGTTTTCAGCGAGGAGAGAGGGTAGTAATCGCTCGGTGAATACGCGGTTTTTTGCAGTGCCTCTAAATATTTGGCCGATGTACCGAACAAAGTGATGTTGGCTTCTTCTGCCAAATCCCACAATACACCCGGTTGCGGATACATTGGGCTACCATCATAAATAACCAACGTAGCACCGCTAGCGAGCGCCGAAACATGCCAGTTCCACATCATCCACCCACAAGTGGTGTAATAAAACACACGATCGCCCGGTTGAATATCACAGTGTAATTGATGCTCTTTGAGATGATTTAAAATCGTACCGCCAACCGAATGGGCGATGCATTTGGGTTTACCTGTCGTACCTGATGAGTACAAGATAAACAGTGGGTCATTGAAGCCAATGCGTTCATAGCGTAGCCCACGTGGAAGGTAACTTGCGAGAATCGCATTCCAATCAGAAAAAGCGTCGTTAAAATCAGCCGTGAGTGAGCGTTGCTGTAAATATTCGATCTGACAAATGTTGTGTAGGCTCGAAATAGCATCGGCAATCTGACCGTTTTTTTCTTCCATGAGGTGAGTTTTGCCATTAAACGTATACCCATTGCAGCAGAATAAAATTTTGGGTTGTACTTGGCCGAAACGCTCCACTACGCTGTCGACACCGAAATCAGGAGAGGTTGATGTCCAAACGGCTCCTAAGCTAGTAGTCGCTAACATAGCCACTAAAGTTTCGGTCATATAGGGTAAGCAACCGGCGACAACATCACCTTTTTCAACTCCATTTTGTTTTAACCACTGCTGGATAATAGAAACCTGATCACTGAGTTGCTGCCATGTTAGCTTCTTGCTTTGCCCATTTTCATTTTTAAACCAAACGGCAATGCCTTCCGGTTGTTGAAACGCATAAGAGAGCAGATTTTCCGCGTAGTTCAATTGTGCTTGGGGAAACCAAATTGTGTCTCTGGCGGCGGTGAAGTCGTCCCATCTCGCAATCCCCTCACCGTAAATGCAGTTACCACGAAAGCCGATCACATCGCAAAATTGCCACACTTCTAACCAAAATTGTTTTCTCGCGGCAACGGACCAGAGATGCAGTTGTGAGTAGCTTTCTATCGCCTCACCTTGCATATTAATGTGCTCAATAAACTGGTTTAAATTGGACGCTTTGATGCGGTCTTGGCTAGGGACCCAAAGCGGTGTATGCGGCGTCAAATTTTCTTCAAACATAATCGCGATCCCTTGCACGTTTATTTTCTGATCTGTTGGCACTGTTTAGTGTTGTCGGCGAATGCCGTAAAGTCAAACGGGTTGGCCATAATCATATCCCTGATATCTAAGTAAAAAAACTATAAATGTAAAATATTTGTTACGCGTGAACGTCGTCAGATGTCGAGCCTAAGATTGGCAGACTTTTCACGAGGCGATAGGCTTAATGTAATCGGTTTGTTAAAAGGTTGTGGTATGACGCAGTATCATTCTAAGCCATTAAATAGTAAAGGTTTCATTGACTGGAGTAACGAAGAGAATCGGATTTGGTATGATCTGATCGCACGTCAAGAGACCGTCGTTGAGCAGCGAGCATGCCAAGCCTATTTGGATGGGTTAGCGATGCTGCAACTCTCTAAAGATCAGGTTCCTCAGTTGCCCGATATCAACCGTATTTTGCAACGTGAAACCGGATGGCAAGTCGAGCCGGTGCCCGCTTTAATTAATTTCGATCGATTTTTCGCCTTGTTGGCAGAGAAAAAATTTCCAGTTGCCACGTTTTTGCGTAGCCGTGAAGAGTTTGACTATTTGCAAGAACCGGATTTTTTTCATGAGATTTTTGGTCATTGCGCGATGCTTACTCATCCTGATTTTGCATCATTTACTCAGGTTTACGGCAAGCTTGGGGCTAACGCGAGCCCAAAACAGAGAGCTTATTTGGCGCGGCTCTATTGGTTTACGGTCGAATTTGGTTTAGTGCAAGAAAGTGACGGTGTAAAAATCTATGGCGGAGGTATTTTATCCTCCCCCGCTGAAACCGTGTATAGCCTTGATAATCAAACGGCCATACGTGAAAAATTTGACATCCAACAAGTGCTGAGAACGCCATATCGTATTGATATCATGCAACCCATTTACTATGTGTTGGATGATCTACGAGATCTGTACCATTTGAGCCAAGAAAATCTTGTACAGCAGGTAGAAAGTGCCATGCAGGCAGGCTTGTTGGCCCCCTTATTTCAACCCAAGGAAGAGACCCATGCTTGAAGAATTACGTTGTGAAGCTTGTAGCCTTGATGCGTTAGCATTATCGATCCCCGAGCAGCAGCAACTACTCACTGAACTTGAGGGGTGGTCTATTGTTGTACGTGATGGCATTCCCCAGTTGGAAAAAGTGTATGTGTTCAAAAACTTCAAGTTGGCGTGGGCATTTTCTAACCAAGTTGCTCAATTAGCTGAAGCGGAATTCCACCACCCCAGTTTGTTATTAGAGTGGGGAAAAGTGACCGTGACTTGGTGGAGCCATTCCATCAAAGGATTGCACAAAAACGATTTTATCTGCGCCGCAAAATGTGATGGATTAATCGATTAAAACCAATACTATCAATGTTTTAGTTTTAGATCTCGACCTGATGGTTATTTTCCCGTCGTTGTGCACTTGAAGTTGCAGCAGTGCTGGCTACGTTTGCTCACCCCAGCATAGGGTTTACTTGTGCTCATGGGGATGAGCTCACTTACCGCCTACCCGCAACTTCAAGCTGTTTGGATGTATCCGGTCGTTTTTCTACGCAAAAGCCAAACCGTGACCTACACTTTGAAAAGCTCATAATACAAATTTCATATAAACCCAGTGGCTGGGGGCGACGATGGCTTTACAAAAAGTTGTTCATTTCTATGCGTAGGGTTTGACTATGAAAATATCAACGAAAATCATTGCGGCATGTACTATCTTGTGTTCAGTTGGCGTGGTAATCAGCGGTGGTTTTGTTGGGTGGCGAGCATCAGAGCTCTCAAGCCAAGCACTTTATGACCGAGCCGCAAATCAACTTACCTCCGTACGCGAAATCAAAAAGAGTGAAATAACTAACTATTTCAAACAGATCCGTCTGCAAATTGAGACCTTGTCTTCCGAGGTATCGACTCAAGAAGCAATGGATTCTTTTACTCGTTCGTTCTCTCGTTATCCTGCCCACCGTATAATGCCCCAAGATACGGATGCGCTAGAACGGTATTATCGTGATCAGTTTGGTCGTACTTACCGTCAGGAAAACAATGGCAGTCAGCCAAATGAACTTGGTGCATTTGCACAGCTTTCAGAGCAGGGAAAAGCACTGCAGGCTCGCTACATCGGCGTAAACTCTAACGAGCTTGGATCCAAACATCACTTGGATTTTGATTCATTGGGCAGCAGCTATGATGAAGCTCACCGGCGTTATCACGCCTCATTTAGGCGATTTTTAGAAGCGTTTGGCTATTACGATATTTTCCTTGTCGATTTGTCAGGCAACGTGGTTTATACCGTGTTTAAAGAACTGGATTTTGCGACCAATTTATCAACTGGCGCATATCAAAATTCGGGGCTAGGCCATGCATTTGCTAAGGCAAAAAACTTGCAAGAGGGGCAATCCTACCTCGAAGATTTTGCACCTTATTATCCTTCCTATGAGGCAGCGGCTTCGTTTATTTCGGCCCCAATTTTCAAAGAACAGCAGCGGGTAGGCACGCTGATCTTTCAGATGCCGATCGATGTGATCAACAACATCATGACATTTGGCGGTAGCTGGGCTGATGCGGGGCTCGGTAAAAGTGGAGAAACTTACCTTGTGGGGCAAGATGGTTTATTGCGCAGTCAATCACGGTTTTTATTAGAAGATCCTGAGCAATACTTTCAAACCTTAACTGATATTGGTGTTGAGCCTGCCACCATTGAGCAAATCAAAACCAAGGGTTCGGCCATTGGACGTCAACGCATCAAGACCGACGCGGTACGACAGGCATTGGCGGGTGGACAAGGCCTAGAAACCATCAAAGACTATCGTAATGTTGAAGTACTTTCGGCCTACGCACCTCTGGATGTTTTGGGACAAAAATGGGCCATATTAACTGAAATCGACCAATCTGAGGCGTTACAAGATGTCTCGACTTTAGAGCGTTCAGTACTGCAGACTGTGTTGATTAGCATTGCTGTTCTTGTGGTGCTTTCACTCTTTATTTCTTACATCGTAGGAAGTGGTATATCCAAACCTATCCGCAGTGCGTCGTTAGAGCTGCATCGGATTAATCAGGAGAATGACTTAACCGCGCGTTTAAGTGAAAAGGGTAAAGATGAAATGGCGGAAGTTGCGGTTGCCTTTAATCAGCTATTTAGCAGCTTACAGAAAACCATTGAGCAGTTTGCGCGGGCGACGGAGTCACTCAACGGCAGCACTCATCGTATGTCTTCCAATATGGAGAGCACGCGAGGCGCCGTTGCCGAGCAGAGTATGAGAACAGAATCGGTCGCGGCGGCGGTAAATCAAATGAGTGCTTCAATTGGCGAGGTAGCGCAGTTTGCTAGCCGAGCTGCCGATTATGTGAAATCAGCTAATGATACAGGGTCACAAAGTGTCGACGTCGGGGAAGCGTTGGGAAATGAAATCAGTTTGTTGAGCGATGAGATGAGGATGGCGGTGGAAGCTATTGAGCGACTCCATAGTGAAAGTAATTCTATTGCTGAAGTGCTTGATGTTATCCAAGGTATCGCCGAGCAGACCAACTTACTGGCCCTTAATGCGGCGATTGAAGCAGCACGTGCTGGCGAGCAGGGTCGTGGTTTTGCGGTCGTTGCCGATGAAGTGCGATCATTGGCAGGGCGCACGCAGACTTCTACTGAAGAGATCCGTAAAAAAATCGATTCGCTACAACATGAAATAAACAGTGTGTCGCAAGGAATTGAAAAGGCCAATAAAACCGTGGTGAAAGGGGTTGAAACCTGCCATTTGAATACGGATATGCTTGCTCAAATCATGTCGATGTTAACCGAACTGAATGACATGAATGTGCAAATTGCTGCCGCGACAGAAGAGCAAAAATCAGTAACGGATGAAATCAGCAGCAGTATTACTTCGATTGCCGATGCTTCACTGTCGGTTTCTGGGCAGGTGAATGATGTTGATGGGGTACTTACCGACCTTTCTGGGCAAGCAGAGACACTAAATAGTGAGATTGCTCAGTTCAAATATAAGGCGTAACACTAAGACATTTCCTACTTAATCAGCAACTGTGTTGGTTACATTCGCTCCAAGCATAGAGTTATACTCGGTTTAACTATGCTTGGAGCGTTGAAGGCTCTGTCTCGTTGACCAAGTTATTGATCCAACGTTTGGAATAGATCCGTTGTGTTGTAAGGATAATTTTGACGGCCTCTTCAAGCATAATAACCATCATAACCCAATGCAAAGGCCAGCCAAGAACCAACCCAGTGTAATAAGCCAACGGAATTCCAATCGCCCATTGGCCAAATAAGTCAATGAAAATACTGTAGTTAATATCGCCGCCACTTTTTAACACGCCACCGATACCGACCATATTAAATACCCGTAGTACCATCCCAAACGCCATTACTAAGCAAACATTCACGGCCATTTGTGTATCATGCAGTGGACTTTTTTCGATCAAAGCGTAAATCCAAGGTTCAGCCAAAAAGCAGAACAATGCCAGCAGCAACGCCAGCCCGCAGCTAGTAAGTACATACCACCAAGAAGTCTGCGCGGCACGCTCGTAACGCTGTGCACCAATTTCATGTCCAAGCAAGATAGAGGCGGCCACGGCAAATCCAAGAAAGGCGGAAATGAGTACACTTTCAATGGGGGAAAGCAGTGAGATAATCGCAAGTTCAGAAACGCCCAACTGGCCGACAATAACGTTGTAAATCAAAATGCCAGCCGCCCATGCTGAATCGTGAATAATCATTGGCCTTGCGACTTTAAAATAGCGCTGTCTATGGTGTTTCATTTTTGCTTGCTGCCAGTTTTCGCGATTGGGCAATAGATGAGCGTAATGCCGCTTTACTTGCCAAAAAAGCAGCATGGTTTGGCAGCCGCGTGAGATGCTTGTGCCAATCGCTGCACCCACAACCCCCAATTCTGGAAAGCCGAACAGGCCAAAGATGAGTAAAGCGTTTAAGACTGCGTTAATAATGATGGCGAGAATGCTTACTTGAGTTGGCAACTTTGCCACGCCGACAGAACGTAGTGCGCTCTCTAGTGGCACTACTAATGCGGTACAAAATAAGCTAAGTGCTGTGATCCATAAATAATCCGTGGCTAGTGTGACGTATTGAGCATCATTGGCCACTAAAGAAACAACAGACTGAGGTATCCACAAATAGAGCAGCATAAAGGGGAGTGTAAACAGCAGAGCCACTATCCAAGACTGAGCCAATGTTCGTTTTATGCCCTCGATGTTACCTGCACCAAAATATTGCGAAGCTAACACGCTTACTGCACCGCTAGCGCCAACAATAACGATGAGATTAAAGAAAAATATTCGGTTGCCAACACCAACGGCCGCCGTAGCGGATTCACCTAATTGGCTGACCATAAAAATATCCACTACACCTAACAGTGAAAACAGCATTGACTGGAGGGATACCGGTACGCCAATATCGATCAATTTGCGCCAAAATTGACGGTCTAGCTGATGAAAGGGAGTCATAAACATGCTGCATTACCTCATTTTGATATGCGGCAAGTGTAAATCGAATCGTAATTTTTGTATTCTCTCAATACCTCTATAGCTTTTGCCAAACTCTCATATGTCAGACAAGCAAGAACGGTATTCCATCTCAGATAAAACACATCAAGAGTTTATTGACCAAAGTCGCGTTTTAGCATTGGAGCAAAGCGGCATTGTGCAATGCGGAATTGCAACCTGCCGCGAAATGTTTTCTGTTTATCGGAAAAATCAGAGCGTGCATATGCTGTTATACACGGTGAAGGGAAAAGGTTGGCTTACGAGTGGGAGCGACCGTTACTTACTGGAACCGAGCTCATTAATTGTGGTACCTGCGGGTGTCGAAAATGGTTTTGGAATTGAAGAAGAAGAGTGGCAAGTGGTGTGGATCTTTCTTGCACCACAGCGTCATTGGAAAAACACCGTAAAAGAAGAAATACATTACACATTAACGCCTATCGCTGCGGTCATGTATGCGAGTATTCAAGCGCTACTGCGAACCTTAACATTGCCTGCTGAGCTTGGTGAGCAGGTCGGGCAACGCATTGTTGAACAGATAGAAATCATGCTCCGAGCACCGATTGAACTGCCGCTCTCGCGTACTTTGTTGCGTTTAAATCGCGTCTTTCAGCGTGTCCAGAGCCAGCTGCATAAAGATTGGACAATAGAAAATCTCGCCGCATTATTTCCTTGCTCGCAAGCTCATTTACATCGTTTATGTCAGCAGCACTTTGGCCACAGTCCTAAAGCCCACTTAACGCGAATGCGTATGGAGTACGCCGCTCGTTTGCTTGTTTCTACCGACTGGCCAATCCAACATGTCGGTGACATTGTCGGCTATCCTAACCCAGCAAACTTTAGTACTCGTTTTAAGGTATGGAGCCATTGCACACCACGAGAATTTCGTAAAAAACGAAATGATTAATTCCACGGCATTGGTAAATGGCACTCTTCATTCATAAACTTTCTTATCTACTAAACGCGATGAAATTATTGCACCTCGAGCACGGCTTATGAAGGTGATTGAAATATCAATATCATTGAGGATATGGTTTGTAAAAATCAATTTATTCATCACATTAATTAGATTCTAACCACCAACAAAACGGTTATGTGCTAAACCTATAAGAGTAGGAATATTGTCAATATAGAGAGATAAGCGATGGATCTGTTTGCGGATTTTCGACAAGAGACTCAACCAAAGAGTGAAGAGAGTCATGAACTTAGTGTTGAAAATAAACCATGGCGAGTACTGCTAGTCGATGATGATGAGCAGATGCACCAGATCACTCGTTTAGCGCTAAGAGGGTTTTCATTTCAAGGACGGCCACTAGAGCTACTGTCTGCTATGTCTGGTCTTGAAGCCAGAGAAGTGCTGAATACTCAGCCCGATATAGCTTTAGCGCTCGTTGATGTAGTTATGGAGACGGAACACGCGGGGTTAGATTTAGTTAGGCATATCCGTGAAGAGTGTAAGAATAGAATCATTCGTTTGGTATTACGTACCGGGCAAGCAGGGCAAGCTCCCGAAGATACGGTCATCCAAGAGTATGAAATTGATGACTATAAAGAGAAAACAGAGCTTACCACACAAAAACTCAGAACCCTGCTCTATTCGATGTTGCGATCTTATCGGGATCTCTGTTTGATAGAAGAGCAGAAAGAGGGGCTTAAACGCGTAATTGAAGCCTCAGCGAAGGTACAAAATACTACCACCTTGCAAGCTTATGCTGAATCGGTATTAAGTCAACTCACCTCCTTGTTAAAGCTTCACGCATCTGCTTTTTACTGCATCGTTCAGCCTAAGTCAGATGGTGAAGGTTCGTGTGCTTTAACGCTCGCGGCTATTGGAGGATTTGTCGATTTTTATTCTGATTGTGATTTCTCGCGCTTACCTTCGGAAGTGGCTAAGCGTTGTCTTCTTGCTTTGCAGACCAAAATGTCTCATAGCTATGATGATGCTTCTGTACTGTATATGACAGACAGCCGTGGCGTAGAGAATCTACTCTATATCAATTTACTTGAGCGCTTGTCTGAAAACGATGAACGTCTACTTGAAATCTATATGCATAATATTGGGCTGACTTTTGAGAACTTGAACTTACAGCTTGATTTACGCGAAACATCGAGGGAGCTTGTTTATAACTTAGCCAATGCCGTCGAAGCCAGAAGCAAAGAAACAGGGGCTCACGTACAGCGTGTTTCTCTGATCTGTGAAAAATTAGCCACATTAATGACCCTACCTGAGCAGGATATTTATATGATTAAAAATGCGTCACCCCTGCACGACGTAGGTAAAGTGGCGATCCCTGATAGTATTCTTCATAAACCAGGGAAATTGGACGCTCAAGAATGGGCGATCATGCAAAAACATGTTGAATACGGTGTTGATATCTTAAGTCGTTCAAAACGCAGTTTAATTATCAAAGCGAAAGAGATTGCCGGTTCTCACCATGAAAAATGGGATGGAAGCGGTTACCCAAACCAATTAGCTGGTGAAGGCATTCCTATCAGTGGCAGAATCACCGCATTAGCTGATGTGTTTGATGCTCTTGGTTCTAAACGCAGTTATAAAGATGCTTGGCCGGAAGAGGCGATCAAGCAAGAAATTGTTGTGCAAAAAGGAAAGCATTTTGACCCCATGTTGGTTGATTTGATGCTGGCGCATTGGGATGATTTCATTGCCATTCGTGATCAACACCCAGATTAATAAATTTTTCCATCTTACCGCCAACGATTGATTGGCATCTTTAATGCTCTTTCTTTTGATCGGAACTCAGTGTGACCTCGCTGAGTTCAAGTGCTTTGGGTAGAGTAAAGACGTAATGTACACCTTGACCCACATTGGAATTAAATTGAAGTTTCCCCTTCAATTTCTGAGTGGCAAGGTTGAACACAAGATTTAAGCCAAGACCGGATCCTCCTCTACCTCTTTTGCTGGTAAAAAAGGGTTCAAAGATTTTATGGTGCAGTTTTGGTTCGACGCCACAGCCATTATCTTTATATTCTAAGAGGATATTTTCTCCTTCCTGTTTGAACGCAATGGTTATGATGGGGTTTTGCTCATCACTAAAAGCGTGGTTGACGCTATTCATCACTAGATTAGAGACTATTTGAGTCAATACTCCAGGTAAGCTGTTCATGGTGAGTCCTTCATCGCCCTCTAGTACGGGTATAACAGGGATTTTCCTGGTCTCGGGATGAAGACTAGCGATAAGCGCGCTTAATACTTGGTGGATTGAGAATTGACTACGACTCTCAGATACCTGATCGACCGCTGTTTGTTTAAAGTCTCGGATCAGTTTGGCAGCACGATTTAAGTTGCTTTCAAGCATCGTATTGGTTTCATTCATTCTCTGCATCAATTCAGAAAACTGCTGACTTGTGAGCGTTTGGTTGGCGAAGGCGCTATTTAGCTCTTGTGTTACCTCAATGATTACCGAACTTGCGGTCACCGCGATACCTAATGGCGTGTTGACTTCATGCGCCACCCCTGCAACTAAACCACCTAAAGCCGCTAATTTCTCAGATTCAATCAACTGTGTTTGCGTGGCTTTTAGTTGCTCAATACTGTTTTCCAGATCGCAGGTTCGCTTGGCGACTTGACGCTCTAAGTTTTGGTTGAGTTTTTGTAGTTCAAGCTGCGCCAGTTTTAGCTCGGTAATATTAATGGCTGTGCCCCGTAACCCGAGAAACATATCCTTCTCATATCGTGCTACTGCTTGAAACATCAAATAGTGCTTACAATCATTGATGATAATTGTCTCTTCACACATTGAAAACGAGCAGTGTTTAGTAATGGATTGGAGTAATTTTTTCATATCTCGCAGTGAGTCAATCTCTGAAAGTAGTGGCTTGCTATTTTCACTGATCTCTAAAGCTTGACGCATGGGTTCGGAAGTGTAAATCAACCTGTCAGTACTATCCGTCTCCCATAACCAGTCGGATGAGACGTCCGTAAAATCGGCTAATCGTTCTTGTTCAAGTTTTATATTACTGTACAACGTAGTTACATTTCCGGTAATTTTATTGGTCTCATCGGCCAGCCAAGTGAGTTCATCGTTATGCCCCATAATCCATTTCTTATGAGGAAGTTTTAGTGGTTTTGGTGGATGGCGAGGGTTGTATTTGCGTAAGTATTGAGCAATGGCGAAGACTCGTCGATTTACACTCTCATGGAAAATCATCAAAATAGCGTAACAAATAAAGGCAGTCTTAATCGCGTTCACGACCAATATCAATAGAAACTGCTTGATTAAGTAGTTGTAGATTTCTTGGGCATTAGACTCAACGTAGATCTCACCAATCTGCTCTTTGGCTTCCGTTTTTGGGTTGATATAAAGCATTGGATAACGGTGTGCAACTAATTGCTCCGTCACTTTTTCTCCGGCACTGAATTGATAACCGCCAGACGTGATTTCCAAATAATCAATTTTAGGCAAGTTTACTAAGCCATCTAAGCGCTGTTGAAGTGCCACGAGATCATAATTCCATAAAGAAGTGGCAAGCAGTTCGGCATGAACGAATTCTATTTCGTGATGACGCTGAGCCACATCATCGAACTCTCTATCATAGTCGAAATAGGTTTGTGCTAACGTTGTCATCAGGGTGACAGCACCACTCAAAATGACAAGGAAAAAAATGATCCTGCGACCAATACGACTCGATAGTGGGTTATCAATGCTTTCATTAAATGTTCGGCTTTTGTTCATCCTGCTTCTCATTTTTTTGAGTGATAATTTGAGTATAGATGTCACATGGGAAGTGTGAATAACATCTTATTGACTACACTATAAAAAAATAGCCGAAACATTGGAGGCAGTTCATGCGTTGGATATGGATATTGTGTGTGATAAGTGCACCCGTGATGGCGGGAAAAGTACTTTTAATAGAGAGCTACGAGCAAGGTTATGAATGGGACGCTAGCTATGTATCCGCCCTTAAGCAGTCGTTAACGCCTGCGCATGAACTGCATACCTTTGAGATGGACACCAAACGTGTACCAGCAAGCCGTTATTCACAAATCGCCGAACAAGCCTTTAGCCGATATCAGCAACTGAAACCACAGGTAGTGGTTTTAGGAGACGACAATGCGTTGGTTCATATGTTGCCGAAACTCTACAACGAGCCAATCTCAATCGTGTTTCTGGGTATTAATTCAAACCCACGAAAATTCATGGCTCAATACCAAGGGCAAGCCAAAGTGACCGGTGTTTTAGAGCGCCCCCTCTATGTGAAAACCATGGGAGAAATTGGCCGGATGCTCGATAAAGATAAACGTAAAGTATTGGTGTTATTTGACTCGGGTAGTACGGCGAGTATTGCGTTGGAATTTATGCAAACCCAAGCGAGTATGATTGAAAAGAATTTAGGCATTGCGACAGAGATAGCTTCGGTGGCGACAGAGAAAGAATGGCAGACAAGAATAAGCACAGCTAAAGAGCAAGGATTTGGCGCCATAGTTGTGGGGCTTTACCAAACCTTGGTCGATGAGAGCGAAAATAATGTGCCAGCGGATACTGTATTAACGTGGACAAACCAACATACAGAGGTTCCTTTATTTGGTTTTTGGGATTTTTCGATCGGTGCGGGCAAAGCGGCTGGAGGTGTTGTGTTAGCGGGTCGTGATCAAGGCGAAATGGCGGGCAAAACGGTGTTACGCATTTTAAATAATAATGAAGACGCAAGCCGCATTCCTATCCAAATCGGCCAGCAAGGACGTGCTATTTATCATCAGGGCGAAATGTCCCGTTGGGGGTTAAGCGTGCCGGAAGGATGGATGAAGATTGACTGACTTTGATGAGACTGTATTGAATTGTCGAATTCAGCATTACGTCTAAAATAAAAAAAGCAAATAAAAAAGCAGAGAGGCTGTGGCCCGTCTGCTTTTTCTTCATTACAGTTTATTAAACAGCCAATGGCATTTCATTTGATGGATCATGTTTACTGTAAACACGAATCAAACCAACCACAGCAAACACAGACATCAACAGCATCAATGCGCCAAGTGGCATCTGGTCATGAGCTGGAATAGCCGACGCTAAAAGGGTGGCTAAACCAGCCCCAAGGTTTTGCATACCGCCTAACACAGCACCTCCTGTTCCTGCATGGTAAGGCAGTGGTGTTAACGCTCCAGTGGTCGCTGCGGGAAAGAGAATGCCTGCACCGAGAAAATAGACAGTGGCACCACCAATTAGGGTCAATGCGCTGGTTTGCCCCAACACTCCAGAAACAAACACCACCAATGAACCTAATGCTATCGCTACCAAGCCCACATATAGGGCGCTTTTTTCGTTGAAGTTCAACGCAATAACACTCGATAGCGCCGCACCAACTAAATAACCAGGGATCGGTAAGACAAACAATAAGCTGACGGTGGTGGCAGGCAGTTGCAAAACGCCACCAAGTAATACACCTGCAGCGGCTTCAAACACCGCGACGCCAGAAAAAGTCGCCACGAGACAAATTAAATACCCTTGGAAACGTTTGTCACTCAGCACATAGCGATAGCTGTTTGCAACCGATTCGTGTCTGCGAGCCGCTTTAGGCAATGTTTCTACCATACTCGTCATCATAGTGATCACCACGGCAATCGCGAATAGGGATAAAAATAAGTAACTAGAGCGCCAGCCAAAACTTTCTGTTAAGTACCCACCAAGAACAGGAGCAATGAGTGGCGAAAAAATAACGCACATGCTGATAAGGCTATTGGCCTTATGCAATTCTGCTCCTGAAAAACAGTCTCGAGTAAGGGTTCGAGACATTGCACCACCACAGCCAATGCCAAGCCCTTGAATAAAACTACCGACCAAAAACCAATCGTATTGGTGAGCAAATAATGCGAGTAGCGATCCTGCAATATAAATCAGCAACCCAGCGATAATAATCGGTTTGCGTCCTAGGCGGTCTGACAATGGACCATAGACAAATTGTGATAGTCCATAAGGGATTAAATAACATGCCATGACCGCCTGCAGTGATGCAGGAGAAACTAAAAATTCTCCCGCCATATGGCCAATGGACGGGACGTACATCGTTTGTGTCATTTGGCCGACAGCGGTCAAAATCGCAATTAAAAATGTGAGTTTCACTAACGGAAACGATGCGGACATGGTCTATCTCCTGCACAATGGTGCAACTACGAAATATAATTAATCTGAATAATGAAACTAATGGCCAGCGTTAAAAGTATCACTCTTTCGGCGCGAGATATTAGTGAGGCTAGGCACTTTTATCAATCTAAAAGTGTGAAGTTGAGCAAGATAAAAATCTATGATTTGAATTAGAAAAACTAATCATTATTCGGGTGGGTAAAGAGAAATGAAAGACGGTTCCAATGCCTGTGTTGAGTATGGTTCTTGGTGTCTGATAATGTACCTAGTTTTTCTATTGCTTTTGCGCTGAACAGTGACTAATATTTAATGTAAATGAGAATCAATATCATAAAGGTGTGATTAATGATGTTACCTTTACTTGCTGCATTATTATTTATAGTGGGACTTGGCAAAAAGTTGTCGGTTCCAAATTCGTGGCTCTTCTACTATGCACTTTCTGTTGTATTGTTAAGCTGGCTATTCAGTATGAACCCCATTTTTGTCCTGATCCCGTTGTTTATCTTGTCACCTTGTCTTATCCACTATCGACATATCAAGGTGAGTAAAATGGCTTATGTGGGCTGTCTGCTGCTGTCTTTTTTCGTCTCTTGGCTTGTGTAAACCAATCCATGTCTTTTCTCGCCAGACATTCCAAGTAGTTTGGGGATAGTATTTGTGAAAATCATAAGGTAGGATCGCCGGCCTTTTTCTGATGCTAGGAGGTAGCGATGTTTATTGGTTTTGACTATGGAACGGCGAACTGTTCTGTCGCTATGATGCAAGATGGGCAACCAACATTGTTACCCATAGAAGGTAAAAGCCACTACATTCCTTCGACAATATGCGCCCCGACGCGAGAGTCCATTTCTGAGCATCTGTTCCGTCATCACAATATTACGCCAAGCGATAAAATTGGTGAGCAAGTACTTCGCCGCGCGATCAATGTGAATAGAGAAGAGAGTATTGAACTTGCCGTGCAAGACATTGCCTTTGGCCAAGCGGCGCTCGATCTTTATCTGCAAGATCCGCGCGATATTTATTACGTTAAATCCCCTAAATCATTTCTAGGCGCGGCAGGTTTACGTGATGTGCAGGTCAGTTTTTTCGAAGACTTGGTGTGCGCCATGATGGTCAATATTAAGCATAATGCAGAGCAGCACCTTCAGCGCACCATCCAAGATACTGTGATTGGTCGTCCTATTAACTTTCATGGCCGAGGTGGTGAAGAGGCCAATCGACAAGCGGAATCTATTTTACAACGTGCGGCGAAACGCGCCGGTTTTCAGCACATCAGTTTTCAGTTTGAACCCGTTGCGGCGGGCTTAGAATATGAAGCGACTCTGGTGCAAGATCAAACCGTACTTGTGGTTGATATCGGTGGTGGAACCACCGACTGTTCATTGCTAAAAATGGGGCCGAGTTGGCGAGGGCGTGACGACCGCACCGCGAGTTTGCTTGCGCATAGTGGCCAACGGGTCGGAGGCAATGATCTTGATATCTATATTGCTTTCAAACAGTTGATGTCTTCTTTTGGATTAGGAAGTAAAGCCATTTCTGGCATTGATATGCCGATCACGCAGTTTTGGAACCCGATTGCAATTAACAACGTGGAAGCGCAACGTGACTTCTATGCTCAGCAAAACTTGGCAGCATTGAAATTGCTACACAAAGAGGCGCAGCAACCAGAAAAGTTGGCGCGTTTGCTGAAAGTCTATTTTGAAACGCTCGGCTATCAAATTGTACGCCGTGCAGAAGAGGCAAAAATTGCTCTATCTGATCTTACACAATGTCAGGTGGTGCTCGATCTTCTTTCTGAGCAGATCGAAGTGCAAATTGAGCGTGAGCAAATGATCGACGCCATTGAATCCCCTAAAGCGAAAGTGGTGGAATTGGTCAAAGAAGCGGTTGAACAAGGTGACGTAAAGCCGGATGTTATCTTTATGACGGGCGGATCTGCTCGTTCTCCAATATTACGCCAAGCGGTAGAGCAACAACTGCCCCACGTACCCGTTGTCAGCGGTAACTACTTTGGTTCAGTGACTGCTGGTTTGGCTCGTTGGGCTGAGATTTGCTATCGCTGATATGAGCGCTTAGCGCTTCGTTTTTGATGCGTTGGGGGCCGGTAATGTTGCGAATGATCGTGTTTCATTAAAACATTACTGGCAACCAAGCTACCTAAGCTTATCAACCCTAATCCGATCCAAGTCAAAGGCGTTGGCATCTCACCAAAAACGGGAATCGCCAACAAGGTTGCCACGACTGGTGTTGCAGAGCCAAAGGCAGCGGAGCGTTCTGCGCCGAGTGTTGAAACTGCATATAAATAGGTAAATGCTGCAATGAGCCCCGCCCCGACACCTTGCAGCAGTGTGTGTCCCGCCAGTTCTTTCCACGGCCAGTGTGCAAAAGAGTGTGTGGCTAAGTAGCTATCGACGATGCCTAAAGCGATTAGAACGGCCAATAAAATAGTAGAAAGTAAAGCAACCCATCCCGCGCTGACGAGCGCATGCAAATTCGCTACCCGCGCACAAATTGTAAACATCGCCCACATCAGGCTGCCGGTTAAAAACATCAAATGTCCGGTCAAACGGTTTGACTCAAAATCAGTGGCACTTGAATAGAGGAAAATACCAACCCCTGCCACCACTAAAGTCAGCCCAGTTATTCGATGGCGGCTTAACGGCTGTTTAAACAGCAACACCGCGATACCCGAGACAAACAGCGGCAGCACGCCCGGAACAAGCGCGCTACCATCAGAAACCGGAACGTAGTGCATCGCATGGCTTGTCACTAGTAAATAGGGCAATCCGCAGCCAATAAATAGACCAATCAAGTAACGTATAGGTACATTTTGCAATTGATATCGAGTTCTCCAAACCAATGGAGAGAGCAACAAAGCGGGCAGTAAAAAGCGCGTTAATGCAATATCCGCAGGGGTTAATAGGCCGCTGGCTCCTGCCTTTAAAGAGAGGAAAAAGCCGGACCATAATAACAGTGTGGTGCCTATCGCGAGGTAGCCATAAATCATAATTTCATTCACATCAATGGATGGTTTCTCACCATTATCTATGGTTCGGCTTACTTTTATCCGGCAAGTTCACCCTTATTGCTAGATGGTTTAGCACTTATCCGCTATAAATTAGCAAAATATTAGTGGATTTCATCAAGGATCGAGTAATGGATAGAATAGACCGCCGCATGTTGACCTTATTACAAACAGAGGGACGCTTAAGCACCGCAGAGCTTGCAGAAAAGGTTGGATTATCCCCTTCTCCCTGCGCAAGACGCTTGAAACGATTAGAGGAGAGCGGGATCATTGATGGCTATCAAGCTCGCTTAAGCCGGCAAGCTGTCGGGGTCGGTATGACGGTTTTTGTTGAAGTTAGCCTGAATAATCATCAAGCCGCTTCCATTGATAGTTTTGAAGAGGCAATCAAAGAGATGGAGGAGGTGATCAGCTGCCATGTGGTTTCAGGTGCGTATGATTACTTGTTGGAAGTCGTTAGTGCCAATTTATCAGGGTACGAAGCATTTACGCGTCAGTTACAGCGGCTCAACAATGTAAAAGATATGCATACCCACCTCGCCATGCGTCAAGTGAAAGCCGCTACCGCGATGCCTATTTGGGTTTAGAGACAGCACTTGCGTGCTGTCTTCAAGGTCAGGCGTGCTTATTCAAATTGAAATGACGCGAGAGAGTTTTTACTGATTTCGTTGGCAATCAATTGATGGATGGCCGTGGTAGGGTGCGTCACGCCCCAAAATACGTATTTGTCAGAGCTATGGTAAGCGCAATCATTGGTTAAGCTATGACGGTACAAGTAATCTAAAGCTGAATTGCGATTGATGTTGAGGCATGCATCGGTTGCATTTTCAAAGCCGTATTGCTGTGGATTGGCTGTGAGGTTTTCAAACAAGCTATGAGCATCAAACAGGATGATATTTACCCCTTGCATCTGATAATACAGTGCTTGTTGCTGAATAAACGCATTGAAGGTGGTGATCTTAGCGCTGACTTTCGCTATCTCTTCTGCTGTTGAATATTTGAACTGCGGGGCTTTGGTTGCATCGGGCAGGGTGAGTAGAATAATATTTTTGGCCCCTGAATCCACAAGACGAATCATCGCGCTGCTAAAATCTGCTTTGACTTCATATACTTCACGGTTGTAATTCATAAAGTCATTTAAGCCAAATTCAAGGGTAAAGAGCGTATTTTCTGGCTGGTAGTTTTTGGCCATTGTCATGTAATTTAGATAAGAGCGGACTTGATCGTTCACACCCGTCAGCGCGATATATTGATTACGCCCTGCGGCACCGCCAATCGCCCAGTTATATACAGGTAAATCGTGCATTTTTGCTAAATACTCTGTCCACACCAAACCATTGGAAAAGTGTCCTAAAAACCAAGAGTTAGGATTGGGAAATTTCCATTGTGACGCATTGAATATATTTCCTGTATCCGAAAGGCTGTCACCTATGGTCACCATTTTATTAATGACGGGTTTGGCATTTTGTTTATCGTTAGTCCAGATCGAATGATTGTATGAGAACCTATTGTCTGCCGCGAAATAAGTAATATCTGCAGAATCGTGACTGACGCCGAGCGTCTCTTCACAACGCTGTTTTATTTCATATTGTGAGGTGTCGGTATAAAACATATTTTTAAAGCGCACAGACGACCACCAGTAACCACTAATGGTGTAGTCATTTCCTTGTTCATCCAATGCCCATTCCCAATCCGTTGCTGGGTCATCATGATTGCCAGCGGGCCGATACCAACAGCGTACATAAGTGTAGGTTTGCTTATTTTGCGTATTCATTACGCCATAAGCGGTAACTGATTCTGAGGAGGTATCCGTATTTTCTGCAATCGCCATGGAGAGTGGCAATATTGAGGTCATCAATAACGTCATTAGTTTCATGTTTTTTTCTTATTGGTTTAGGCACGTATCTACTAAAGAATAAGTGCGAAAGTGAAATTAACAAACTGGTCAGACCTATTTTGGATTTATGGTGTTAAGCGTCAATCAATAAACGACTATGTTGAACATTATTTGGTATTAAGATCAAACAATGAACTGTCAGTGAAGAAAATACGAAGGGTTTGTATAAATCCTAATTTAGATAAATAACAATAAGGTTTTGCTTTATTAATTTGTTCTAATGTTAAATCTTAGTTGCTTAATAAAAATATCAATAAAATTATAATCAGTCAATATGTGTAAAAATTAAACAGTTTTATTGTGATTTTAAGCCACATTAAAAATCATTTCTCTTTGTGTTTGTTATTTTAAGATCTATTAATAATTCGCCACAAAGGTGCCAAAAAACCAATGTCCTTTTATTTTGTGGTCTGAAAAAATGGGTATTCATTTTCTTTTAAATACTGTGATAACAATAAAAATGCTTACGAGGTTTATATGTCAATAAACAGAAGAAAAGCACTTGGCGCTATTGCCATTATGTCAGGTTTGGTATGGAACACCGCTCAAGCTGACGTGAATCAGCCGCAAGGTTTGGCCATTGAAATGTTCAGTGAGCTTCAGGATGACAGCCAAATCAATTACTTCAATGCGAGCTATTGGTTACAAGGAGAGGTTGAGCCCCCGACACTAATGCAGATTCGTGACGATGTACTGAATCAACGTATGCGCTATTTTGTCGATTTCAGTACGATTGAAGGTGAGTCGCAAAAGACAGAGGCGAAAGCACTGCTCAGGAAAAAACTGGGCTTAGCGTTTGCCAGTGACTTTTTGATCATCAGTGAACACAAAGGAGAATTGTTGTTCACACCGTTAGATGACGAGAATGATGCCAACATTCGTCTACTGGAAGCCGCCCCAATTGCCCATTCTCGTCAGCGCCGTAGTACGGCCAGTATGGTGTCAAATAGTGGTTCGGAAACGAACTCTTTGCCACACGTCGCGTTTTATTTGAATGTCAATCGGCCTATTACTGATAATGAATGTACGTTTAATAACTCACATCTTTGGGATCGAGGCACGCGAGTGTTTTGCGATAACCCTAATATCTCGTTGATTTATCGAGTTAATTTAGAGCGTTCATTACAATATGGCACCATTGGTTCTGCGACACCGGACGCGAAAATTGTTCGCATCAGCTTAGATGATGATACAACGGGTGCGGGGATCCATCTCAATGACCGTCTTGATTATCGTCAATCGGGTGCTGATTACACGACATTAGATGCTTATTTCCGAGACTGGTCGACCGATGCCATCGCTCAAGACTACCAATTTGTATTTAACTCTTCGAACAACAAAGCGCAGATCTTAAAAACGTTCCCGAGAGAAAATCTCAATGCCGAATATGAAGTCAAAGAGGTATCCGGCTTCCAGCTAGGAGTGAGTGGTGGTGTCGAGGTTAGTGCTGATGGGCCTAAAGGCAAGCTAGAAGCCAATGCCAGCTACAACCAAAGCCGTTGGTTAACCTTTAAAACGCACGATTATCGTGTTGAACGTAGCACCAATAACGCGCAAAACGTCAGCTTTAAATGGAATCGTAGCCAATACGCGACTGCCGAATCGATGTTAAATCGTTCAACGGATGCGCTGTGGGTCAATACTTATCCTGTGGATACCAACCGCATTAACCCGATTGGTTACGCGAGCTTTGTACCAAAAATGGATGTGATCTATAAAGCCGCTCCTAATGCAACAGGGACAACGGAATTTACCATTGATTCTTCGGTCAATATTCGTCCCATTTATAACGGTGCTTATAAGCATTATTATGTTGTAGGTGCGCATCAGTCCTACCATGGTTTTGAAAATACGACGCGCCGCAGAGTGAGCAAAAGTGCTAGCTTTACTGTCGATTGGGAGCACCCAGTATTCACGGGCGGCCGTCCAGTGAATTTGCAATTGGGCAGCTTTAATAATCGTTGCGTTGATGTGGCTGATAATGGCGCGCTCTCTGCCTCAAGCTGTGATGAAACCAAAAACTCACAATCTTTTATTTATGATCAGTTAGGTCGTTATGTGAGTGCAAACGACATCCATCAATGTTTGGATGGACAATCACTTGGTCAATTACAAACCTGTAGTTCGAGTTTAAGTCAGCGTTGGGAATGGATAGAAAACAGCGATAAGCTGAGTAATGTTTTCTCTCATGAGTTACTTGGTCATGATAAAACAACCGGTGAGTTAGGTTTGTATGCTGATGGCAGTGATCAGGTAAGTGTGCGCACCATTACCGCTTACACCAACGTATTTCATTCAGATAGTGAATCGGCCGTATTTGGGTTTACATCGGGTTCATTGGCCTTACAAGATGTTGGTCAATCGGGGACACTGTATATTCGCCATGGCGCTGCGATTGATGCAATTGGTACGCAAGCCAATGCGATGCAAGGCGGAGAAAGTGGTAGTTTGACTGAAATTGATCTGAAACGTGTTACGCAAATAACCGTTACTTCCGGTGAGTTCAAGTACGGTGGCAACCATTTACTTCGTATGGCTTTTAAGCTTGATGATGGTTCAACCAAAGTAGTGGGGTCAAAAGACTACGCAATCAGTACCCACGATGAAGTGTTTGAGCTGCCAGCCGGATCGGCCATTTGGCAAGTCAAGGTTTGGTCTGAAGGTTGGTTAGCCGATGGTATTCAATTTATTTTAAAATAGCGCGATCCCTTCATCGTTTCGTAGTAAAGAGCACTCATGCTTTTGGCCTGGTTGGCTAAAACGTGAGTGCTCTTTTTGTTAATGTAATGTTAATTTTATCTGTTGTTTTTTTCGATTCATTCACGAAGCTGGCAAGATGACATGAAATAAAGTGCTTTTCTTCTACAGTTAGGGTGCTCCTCAGAGGTCTAATCTCTGGTGTGGTAACGGTAGGTTAGATGTATGCCGCGCCTAAACCAGGCACTACAATAAGAAGGAATTTACTTTGAAAAGAACGATTATTATTGCTGCTTTTTGTCTGCTGAGTACCACGGCGCTGGCGGCAACCAGCACTGTGGCGTTAAGTAAGACAGGCTATACCCAAACCCAGTATCCTATTGTGTTAGTTCATGGCTTATTTGGTTTTGATACGCTGGCCGGAGTCGATTATTTCTACAGCATCCCACAATCACTGACGAAAGATGGTGCAAAGGTCTACGTGGCTCAAGTCTCCGCAACCAACAGCTCTGAGCTGAGAGGTGAACAACTATTGCAACAAGTGGAGTCACTTTTAGCCGCCACGGGCGCTCAAAAAGTGAATCTGATTGGTCATAGTCATGGGGCCCCAACCGCTCGTTATGTTGCATCAGTCCGGCCCGATCTTGTGGCGTCTGTGACTAGCATTGGTGGCGTGAATAAAGGCTCAATCGTGGCAGATTTAGTGCGTGGGCACATCAAAGAGGGCTCCATTTCTGAAGCGATTGCCGTCAAAATGGCGCAAGGATTGGCGGGTTTGGTTGGCCTTCTTTCTGGGGGAAGTAACCTAGATCAAGATCCTTTAGCTTCCTTAGAAGCTTTAACTACCCAAGGTTCGCTAGCGTTTAATCAACACTACCCAGAAGGCGTTCCAAGCAGTGAATGTGGTGATGGTGAATTACTGGCTGACAATGGTGTTTATTACTATTCGTGGACAGGATCTTCGACCTTTACCAACCTCCTTGACCCAACTGATGCTGTGATGATGTTGACTGGACTTGCCTTTAATGGCCCTAATGATGGTTTAGTCGGCGTATGCAGTACTCACTTGGGTAAGGTGATCCGCGATGATTACCAAATGAACCACTTAGATGAAATCAACGGCTTGCTTGGGATACACCACCTTTTTGAAACTGATCCCGTTACCTTGTATCGCCAGCACGCTAATCGATTGAAGCTTCAAGGTTTATAACTTCGAGGTTGATAGTTTCGAGGTTGATAGTTTCGAGGTTTATAACTTCAAGTTTTGTAACATCAAACTTTATAAGGATTGGCTATGAAAAAGCCCGCACTATTTGGTTTTATCGTGATCATCTTGGGGAGCATCGGTGCGGTGCTTTTTCTGCAAAAGCCAGTATCATCACAGAGCGCATTACAAACGCCATCTCAACAAGATACGCAGATAGACAGTGCATCGAGTCTTGATTTAATTCACTATTTTATCTCTACATTAGGAGAGAGCTCATTGCCTGAGGTTGAGCAGCGCATTGCCCAGCATGCTGAGCAGGATGAGGGCGTGGTGATCGATCCAATGCTTTTTGAACAGTTTATCCAATACAAACAAGCATTAGCTGAGTTAGAGGTTAATGCTTCCATCGCCAATCTCGATCTTGCTACCTTAGCTGAGATCAATCAGCAGTTACTGAAAATACAAAGTCAATTTTTTAACGTTGATCAGCAAAGTATGTTGTTTGGTGAAGAGAATGCGTTACGAAATTTAGCGTTAGAAAAGCTGCGCATTAAAGCTCAAGCAGTAGATTCATATGATGAGCAGCAGCAGTGGCAAACGTTATTAGCACAGCAGCCAGAATACATTCAGCGTAGTGAACGCAATGTACAACTACTGCCAGCACTCAACGCGAGTCGCCATTTGTCCACGCAAGAGCAATACTTAGCTTGGAACGAGTTGGTTGGCGAACAAGGAGCACAGCGGTTAACGCAGCTTAGTGAACAACGAGAGCAGTTTTCTCAGCATCTCGAAAACTATCTACAACAGCGTTCGGCGGTGCTTGAAAATACGCGCTTGAGCCAAGATGAAAAAAATCAGCAAATTACGCAACTGCGTACCCAAACGTTTGAGGTCAAACAACTCAAACGCGTCGAGGCGTTGGAAAGGTTACGTGATCAATCGCTTTAATTCTGTTTATCCAATAAAGAAGAGCGCGACCGAAGCCGCGCTCAAGTTCTCTAAGAGAAAATAGAATAGGTGGTTACAAATTCACCACAATGGTGTTAGTCACTGTTGCACCTTTGTCATCCATCACTTTAATTTTCACTTCATGTTTTCCAGAGCTTGGGAAAATGGCGGTGAAGAGTTTGCCACGTTTTATTTTTCCATTCGGCAGGGTCCATTCCGTATCGACAATACGCCCATCGCTATCGCTGCTGGTTGACCACATCGTTACCCAGCGTCCAAGGTGGATATATTTAGCACTGGCTTGCGGTAATGCGTTAGGCACTTCAACCTGTATTGTGCGCGTTGTGGTGTTGATTGCGCCTTTATCATCCGTTACGGTTAGGCTTACGGTGTATTGTCCTGCTTTGGTGTAGCTCCAGCTTGGCGCCATTTCACTGCTCATTTGGCCGTTACCAAAATCCCATGCGTAACTGACTAGCTCGCCATCTTCATCATGGCTGTAGTTGAGAGCACTGACAGATAAACCGTCGGTTTTAAGCTCAAAGTTAGCGACAGGAGCTTGGTTTTGTTCGCTGACTTTTGATAAGCGAATTACGCCGTACTCATTGTCTTGGCCTTGGTTGAGGATGTCGATCATCAAGCCAAATTCCGTTAACTTACGCCCAGCATCTGGTACTAATGGTGAGCTGTAATCCGCGCCATCAGAGAAATTACCATTACCGATTAAGCTTGTGTCTTCGAGCACATCACCATCGGCAGCGACTAAACGTAGAGGTGTTTGATCTTGCAATGAGAAGGTTGCATCTCGCACTTGGAAGCGCGTTTGTGCGGCCTCACCGGTTTTTGACCAAACCAATGCGTTTTGATCCGCATCGACGACACCTAACCAACCTTCACCTGGGTGGTTACCTACCCAGTTATCCGTGTAAGATTCATCCACATACCAAACCAGTAGGCCGGGTTCGAAAGTCATCAACTGGCCCATGCGTTTGATATTGGCTAAGCCTTGGTCGACGTCATTGTGGCTACGCCATTGCAGTAAATAATAGTGTGGCGCTTCATGGAAGCCATTGTTGGTGGTGTAACCTTTAAAGGCGAAGGTGGATGTTCCTTCGGCATCATCAATAAGGGTTTGCTGCCCGTCGACCTCTAACTGTAGGTTATCAAGGTAAAGACCTTCCATGGCTAAGCCGCCATCAGTGACATAGTCAAAGCTGAGTGTCACTTCTTGGCCTGCCCACTGGGAGACGTCAAATATCGCATCGACCCAGCCATCCGACTGACCAGCAATAGCAGGTACAAGCCCTGTATTGTACGGGTCATCCATGGTGGTGATGTTACCTGCAATCGCTTTACCATTGATCAGTACGCGTGCAAAGTCGTAGTCTTTTTCAATCTGATACCATGCTTTAAAATTCAGCGTAGCTTGTTCACCTGTAGGGATAGAAAGCTTACGAGACATGCTATTTTTCAGATCATCGCCTCGGTTTGAATAAAAAGCGGACGAACCTTGATAAGGCTTCACTCCATCAACACGTTTCAGTGGTAAATCAATCTTCACCATATTTGGTCGAGCATTGTCAGTGGTTTGGAATAGGGTAAATACGCGAGGATTTTTCTCTAACTCTGCAATCGAAATTTGATCGTCATTGATCCAACGACCACCGACCGCTTTTTGTAAGAACTGTTTAGACCAAGAGCTGAATGCCGTCGGTTGTGTTCCGCCAATTTTTCCGGCCCAACTGCCAGAAGACATGATGGACCAATAGGAAACTGGCTCACCTTTACCTGTGTATTGGGTATCGTATTCGTCAGGCAAACCTAAATCGTGGCCATACTCGTGTGCGCAAACCCCAGCGGCCGCATCAATCGGTTGCATGGTGTAATCAAAGGCGGCATATTGGCCGTTAAAGCGATCTGGAAGCGTACTTTTTGTGCCTTGAAGGACATAAGGTTGGCCGAGATTATAACGGTGGGACCATATGGCGTCAGGTCCAAGCACACCGCCGCCGGCTTCTTCACCAACGGATGCATGGAACACCATCAAGTGATCGATTACGCCGTCCGGTTCGCGGAAGTTGCCATTACCATTGTAATCGTAACGATCTTCAATATCGTAATCGGCCAGATTAATACTAGGGTCTTGCGCCAGTTGGTTCAGTGCTTCGCGCACCAACTCTTGCGCATTCATATCTTTGTCTGTTGTTGCAGAGTTGCCCCCGTAAAACGCGGCGTTTTTAGACGCGCGATACCAACCTGCGGCTTGCCCGGCCACACTGTAGCTTTGCCCAGACTCGCTTTCATAATACTGACGCATCGAGATGAAATTTTCTCCATTAGGGCCTGCATAGCCCGCATCGGAAAAAAGCAGATCTTGATAGTGAGGTGGATTGTAGCTGGCATAGAGCATTTCAGTATGCTCTTTGGTCAGGCGGTTATCGTTCCAAGGTAAATCGGGAAAATCAATTAAAAGCGCTAATACCTTATCGGTGCGTTTGGTGCTGATATCGAGAGCAAAAACGCTGGCTTTTTGCTGGCCTTTTTGTTTTTCAATGGTTTTTAATACCCGTGCGCGTTGCTCAAGAGCTTGCTTACCAAATTGCGCATCGCCGTGGAAGCCCGATTTGATTTTCTGCTCTAAATAACGATCCAAGGCATCGCGCTTGATTGCATCGGTAGCATTGCCATCCACAACACCGTTACGCACTAACATTTCAATGAGTTTATCTTCATTGACTACCCCTAAATCAATCGGGGTGTGCGCATAAGCACTGACGTTAAATAGTGTTACCATTGCTGACGCAAGCAAGGTTTTCCTTATGTGTTTCATCTGCTTTCCTTATTTTTCTTTCTGTATTTATGGTATTAACAATTTCACTGAACTGATTTCCATACGACTGAGCGCTATAGAGAATAAATGGCTTTCATCGCCATAAAATAGAATTCATGGACGCAATGAGTGGCTGGTATATTCTTATCTAGGCAAGTTTTCTGAGTGTTATTCAGTGAAGATTGAACGGGTGATTTAGTCGCTCTTCGGCGGAGAAATACACGCTTCTTCTTGATGAGTTGTCGAATTTAGAGACTTTTCTTTGTGGTGTTTTCTTTGTAGATAAAGGGCAAGTGCTTGTTGTTGCTGTTCTGATGTCAGCCCTTCACATATCACACCTCGTTCGATTAATGAGGCGAGCAACCGTTCATCATCAACTGAAGATTGAGCAAGGCTAATTGATGAGTAACTAATTAATAAAAAATAAATTAAATGTTTCACAGTATATCCATATAATGTGTGAATTATTCGTAACAATCTATATATCAGTCATACGCATAGCAAGTGTAAATAATTGTTGTTTTGAAATAACATCATATTTTAAACATAACTAGTTAACATTTGGTTTGTTTTTAATTGATAAATATGTCGGTTCTTTATTCTTAAATTTAGAATTAATAATTGATGGATTTGTATTTTATTCTTAGTGATGAAGATGAAATTCTTTAGATAAATAAAGTGATAGGTTAGAATTCAATCGAAAGTAAATGTTGGGTCAAAACCAACAATGACTAATAATAGGTTTAGTATTTTTAATAATATGAACTTTGCTAAAAGATGATCTTAGTTCAATAAATAATTCATCATTTAAGCCAGCATTTAAGAGTCATTAACTTGTGGCGTTGATGAGCCAAGTGGCAAAGGTATCGTTGCCTGGACACCTTGCAGCCATTGAGCAAACGTGCTTTATTGAAATCAGTGACTGATTATTTTGGAATGTTTGCATTATGTGCCGCTGGCTCGCCTACCAAGGAACTCCTATCTACCTCGATCAACTGGTTTATCAACCGGAACACTCTCTCGTGCACCAAAGTTTAGAAGCGCGTAAAGCGGTCACCCGTGTCAATGCTGATGGATTTGGATTGGGTTGGTATACCGAACGAACTACCCCCGGGCAGTTTCATGAAGTCTTACCCGCTTGGGGAGATGAAAACCTGCGATCCTTAACGCATCACATACGTTCTCACCGTTTTATGGCGCATGTGCGTTCGTCCACCGGAACGCAGGTTTCCCGTTCTAACTGTCATCCGTTTATTTTGGATAACTGGATGTTTTTACATAACGGGCAAATTGGTGAGTTTGAAAAAGTGAAATTCGCCTTAGAACGGCAGTTACCGGAATCGCTATACGTCAAACGTGTTGGAACAACAGATAGTGAATTGATTTTTTTATTGATGATGAGTAATGGGTTACGCAGTCAGCCAGTACAAGCCATTACGACCACGATTGGTCAAATTGCGCAGGCTTTGGCGGAGAAACAGATAGTCACACCTTTTAAAGCTTCGATTTGTATCTCTGATGGGCAAGATTTTTGGTTAGTGCGTTATAGCTCTGATGGTAATCCGCCGACCGTGTTTAGTAAAAGCGAAGGCGATAATATGGTGGTTGCGTCAGAACCCCTTGACAGTGAAAGTGGTTGGCAAATGATTGAGCCGCAAACCATTACTCATGTGATTGGCACTCAATGTACTGTGTATCCGATCACTTAGTTAGTGGTGGAAAACAATTAGTAATGTATTGATATATAATATCTATTGGTTAATCGATTGCTCTCTCATGAGAGCAATTCTTTTTTGAAGTAAGATCTTGGTTTCTATGCGCCAAGTTTCATTTTATTAATGTGATTCTGATATAAACCGCGACTCATTTATTTCTATGACCTATAGAGAGTCGTTACTATGCGTATTGCTCCTGTTCCATCTATTCATTCCCCTCGTCCCAAACCTAATGCTTTGCTATTGGCATTATCGTTAGCAGGATTACCGTCTTTTTCTTATGCATTAGATGCCTGCCAGTTTAATGATATCACCCAAGCACAAGAGCCCATTTTAGCGATTAAAAATGCACAACCAGACTGTTATAACTCGTGGTTTTATACCGATAGTAAAGCCATCTTGGGTCTATACAGTGAAAAGAATATAGACAGCATTAACCGAGCGCTGGCGTTAGAAATTTCGCAATATCAAGGAACGGAAGCGCAAGCCAAATCTATTGCTAATTTGGGGGAGTTTATCCGTGCTGCGTATTATGTGCGCTATGGTGTAAAACAAGAGTTTGGTGATTATTCGGACCAATTGAGTAATGCGATTGCGGATACGATTAACCAGTTTATGTTATCGCCTTATAGTTTGAGCTTAGGTCGTGAACAAGTGGCGGCCATGTCGAGCTTAACGTTAATGGTCGATAATGTGAAACGCCTACCTTCAACGATGGCGAATTTCATCGTGCTATTGGACGCCTTTAACCCACAAACGGCGCAAGATGTGCAGTTTGTTGATGGTTTAAATAACTTATTTCGATCCATGAGCGGCCATGCTTCGCGTGATGATTTTTATCAAGACATTGAAGCCCATCCAGAATATTTGGAGACACTGTACCGTTTTGCCACTGAGCATGATTGGGCGTTAGGAACCGATGCCGATTTCATTTTGTACAATGCGGTGCGTGAAACGGGGCGCTTACTGGTTAGCCCTTACCCAAACACCAAAACTCGAGTCATTGCGATTTTAGAAAAAGTATTGGAACGTTACCCGCTGGGTGGACGTAGCGATAAACTCTGGATTGCTGCGGTTGAAATGCTTTCTTACTACGCGCCAGAGACATTGGAAGCGCTTAATTTAACGCAAGCTAAGCAGCAACTTGAACAGCGTATCATGCCAAATCGCCATCAATGTGATGGGCCTGCTATTATCCGCTCGCAAGGCTTAACACCTCAGCAAGCAGAGCAAGCGTGTGGCATTTTGAATGAGAAAGAAGCGGATTTCCATACCGTTGCCAACACAGGTTTCACGCCCGTGGCCGATGATCTTAATCAACAAGTGGAAGTGGTGGTATTTGATAGCAACGAAAGTTATGTCAGTTATTCCAACTTCTTGTTTGGCAATACCACTAATAACGGCGGGCAATACCTTGAAGGCAACCCGGCTGATGCCAACAACACAGCGCGCTTTGTCGCTTACCGATATGCGCAGGATGAGGCGTTGTCTATTCTCAATTTAGAGCATGAATATGTGCATTATTTGGACGGACGCTACAATCAATACGGTTCGTTTTCTCTCAATTTAAGTGAAGGCCATATCGTGTGGTGGTTGGAAGGCTTCGCTGAATACATGCACTATAAAAAAGGCTACCAAGCGGCGGTAGACTTAATTGCTGAGAAAAAACTGAGCCTCACGCAAGTGCTAGCCACTACTTATCAAAATGACACCAATCAAATTTATCGCTGGGGCTATTTAGCGGTTCGTTTTATGCTGGAAAACCATCCCAATGAAGTGGATCAACTGCTAGCGCTATCACGTAGTGGCGATTTCAAAGCATGGGCTGAGCAAGTGAAACGGATCGGCAAAAGCCTAGACAGCGAATTTTCAACTTGGTTAGACACTTTGACAACGGACAGTGGTAATCCAGAAGATCCGACTGTGCCACCAATTCAACCAGAAGACACGATGAATCATTTAGCGTTAGGGCAGAGTGTTACCTTGTCGGGTGAGCAGTACAGTGAACAACTCTATTATATTGATGTTCCAGATAATGTCAGTGAATTGTCGATTAATATTAGCGGTGATGGTGACGCCGATCTTTATTTAAGTTATGAAAAAATTGCGCATTATTATGATTATCAAATAACAAATTTTGAACTGCATAGTAATGAAACAATTGCACTAGAAAAACAAGCCAATGGTACCGTTTTACCGGGTCGCTATTATTTTAGTATTACGGGTAGAGAAGCTTACCAGCGTGTTGAATTAAATACGAAAGTAAGTTACGCCATTACCGATAATACGCAAAAGCCTAGTGATGATTTAGCACCTGTTGTTCTCGAAAATCGTCAGCCAATGACGTTGGGTATTCATCAAACTCGCTATGCAGCGATTTATGTACCAGAGGGAATGAGCACTGTCAAAGTTTGGCTCCAGCCTATTGATAAGATGGCAGCCCACAATGTTGATCTTTATGCAGAAAGCGAGCACTGGCCTACATTGACTCATTTTGACCAAGCGTCTAAACGCGCTGATAGCTATGAGTATATTGAACTGCCAGTAACGCAAGCGGGCTATGTCCATTTCATGCTTAATGCACAGCAAGCCAATAGCCAAGTTGAGCTCTATGCAACTTATGAATAATTAATGAATAAAAAGAAGTGTAAAAGCACTTCTTTTTATTAAAATCATATAATTAGCCATAAAAGTAATAGCTATATTAACATTGTGTAATTTAATCTTTACTTAATAATAATTTGATCTTGTGGGAAGAATATAAATTAACACTCTATTTATTTCTTGAAAGAATAGCATTCGGTGATATTGTGTTTTTATGTAGAGTTATTACTCTATGTTGTAATTAAAAATATTAAGGGTTCATTATGAGATATATAACACCCGTTTCATTACTGCTTGTGGCCACTATTATGGGGTGCAACTCAGAAGAAGCGACAACCAGTAGCACCAGCCAATCCAATGCTGATGCGATTGCACAGCAAAAAAGAGCGTTAGCACTGCAACTGAGTGAAAGTTACGCCGAGCTTGAAACCACACTTAAAACTGAAATCAGCGCGCAAAACCTATCCATTTCTGTTTCCACTTTGTTTGAAGAGCAGCCTGATTCCGATTTTAGTCAACAGATGGTTGTAGCGGACGCGCAAATTCGTTCAATGAAAGGCATTGAGGATTTTACTGAGCAATTGCTGCAACTGCGTATTGCCGATGCGTCGATGATTAAAGAGTGGCAAGAAGGGCAAAGCCCGTTGTTTGCTTTTGAGCCCAAAGGTAATGATGCGTCTTGGCAATATATTGAAGCGTTTGATGTGTACGGACAGGTGCATCAACTGGACGTATATCAAATGCCAGATGTACCCGTTTTCGTGGTTGATAGTAATAGCGAAGTGGAATTGCGCGCAGGCTTACAAGCAATGCGTGCACAGATGAACGCATTGGGTCAATCGACCACATTGACCACAGTAGAAAGTGGTAGCGTCGCCGCGCAAGCGATGGTCCGCAGCAGCGATAATAGCGCTGAGCCTATTTCCACCACAGTACTGAAAAAAATTCGTTTAGCGGATGACAAAGAACCGTGGATCTCTGGAGCGGCTGAAATTTATGCGATTGTTACAGGCATCAATCCAAGCCGAGATGAGCCGACCATTGACTTAGTTGAAATGCCTTATTTGGATTACGACAAGCAAGATTACTTCCCAAATCAAGTGATGATCCAATGGTCTCGTTACCGTTGGGGCGCAGCCGATCTTATCTTGATGGAGCAAGATGATGGTACCGACTATAAGGAGCTGGCTAAATTACTCGTCAAAGTAGCGGAAGAAGTGCTGAAGCTTATCCCTGATCCAGAAGTGCAGGCGTATGCGATTATTCCGCAAATCACGGGCAAGATCATTGATGCGATTCCCGATGGTTTACTGGTCAACGACGACGATTATGTCGATGTCTTTTACACCTTGATGCAAGACACCAGCTATGTTGATCATCCTGGAGCGAGTGGTAACGCAGTGGCCACTTTTGAGCCTTTGACGATTAACCCGACACGTCCATAACATTTCTCTCCCCCTAGAAAGCGAGCGCGAATCTCTTATTAGCGCTCGCTTTTTCATCATTCTTGCTGCTTCTGATCATCATGGCTGATTTTGATGTGAATAGGGTTGCTTGAACGACTGTCAACGATTATATTACCCGAACTTAATGCGAATGCTTATCAAAATCTGTCGCAGTTATTTTAAATGGGAACCTATATGAAATCGTTGTTTAGTTTGGCAGCACTTGGCTTGCTTACCTCTTTTACTCTCAGTGCTAAAACCGTTTCTGTGGATCATCAACTCGGTACCACGACGATCGAGCAAAATCCGCAACGTGTGGTTGTCATTGGTTTAGGTGCGTTAGATACGTTAGATCGCTTTGGTATTGAACCTGTCGCGGTATCGAAAGTGACTGAACTGCCGAATTATTTAGCGAAGTACAACAGCGATAAATACGCACCTGCTGGTTCTTTATTTGAGCCTGATTTCGAAACCATTTATATGCAAAAACCAGATGTGATTGTGATTGGGCCGCGCGCAGCAACCAGTTATGACGAGCTATCTAAAATTGCACCCACTATCGTTTTTGCAGCCGATGCAAGCCAAGGCTACTGGCAGAGTACGCAGCAGCAGTGGCGTAATCTAGGCAAAGTATTTGCTATTGAAGACCAAGTGGAAGCCAAAATTGAAGATTTAGATAAGCAGTTTCAAGCGCTTCGTAGCTTTAATCAGAACAACCAAATCGATGCGCTCACAGTGATGAGCTCTGGCGGTAACATTACCGCTTTTGGGCCTGAATCACGTTTCTCGGCGGTGTATAAAGATTTTGGATTCAAAACGACCGTCGATAGCATCAAAGCGACACGCCATGGCGATCTGATCTCTTATGAATTTATTCGCGAACATGATCCTAAAACCTTATTGATCATTGATCGTGATACGTTGGTCAACAAAGGGCAAAGTCACACTCGCCAAGAGTTTGAAAATGACCTGATCAAAGCGACTGCGGCCTACAAAAATAAAAGTATGGCCTTTTTAGACCTTAATGCTTGGTACCTATCCATTTCTGGTGTGACTGCTACAGAGCAGATGATCAGCGACGTTAGAAATGCTGTACACATTCACTAATTTGCCACAAACAAGCTGAGGTTAGCTTTGAAAAAGTTATTGCTTGCTTTGTTGGTAGTCAGCCTATCTTCACTGTTTGTGGGGGTAGGCAATCTATCACTAATGGCATTACTGCAAGGGGATGCCCATACTTGGCAACTGCTCTTTACCAGTCGTTTGCCACGTTTGTTGGCGATTGTTTTAGCCGGGGCAGGGCTCAGTATCGCGGGTCTTATTATGCAGCAAATCAGCCAAAACCGATTTGCCGCGCCTTCTACCTCCGGTACCATTGAATGCGCCATGCTGGGCTATGTGTTGAGCTTAGTTTTTTTTGGCCACGGTGAAAGCTTGTGGCTTATTTTCTCGGTTTCGATTGCGGGCACTTTGCTGTTTGTGCAACTGATTCAGCGCGTGCAGTTTAAAAATGCCATTTTTGTCCCTTTGATCGGCATTATTTTTGGCAATGTGGTGGAATCCGCCGCCTCCTTCATCGCTTACAAATACGATGCGATACAAAACCTTTCTAGCTGGACGGTAGCCAATTTTGCCAATTTGCTGAAAGGGGATTTCGAACTGCTCTATATTGCGATTCCGGTTGCCCTCTTTAGCTATTTGTATGCGGCGCGAATTTCGGCCGTCGGCATGGGTAAAGATTTTGCTGTGAACTTAGGGCTTAACTATCAGCAAGTGCTGGTGATTGGCGTTTGTTTGGTGTCGGTGATGTCTGCGACGGTTGTGATGATTGTCGGTCAACTGCCTTTTTTAGGGTTGATTGTGCCTAATTTAGTCAGCCACTATTACGGTGACAACTTGCGCAAAAATATCCCTCGTACGGCCATTTTCGGTGCGTTATTGGTGCTGCTATGTGATTTGGGCGGTCGTTTGATTATTTTCCCCTATGAAGTGCCGATTTCGATGATCATCAGTATTCTCGGTGGCAGTGTATTTATTGTGTTGCTGTTGCGAGGACAACGCCATGGGTAAGTCTGTATGTGCGAGCATCACTTTGCGTGATCATAGCAAACTGTGGTTACTGGTTTTGGCTTCTCTGCTTTTTGCTGGGTTGTTTATTGGTGTTGGATTGAACGCCGACAACTATCACTATTTTCTTTCTCGTCGTGTACCCAAAGTATTGGCGATGGTGTTAGCGGGTATTGCCATTGCGCAGTCCTCTCTAGCGTTTCAAACCATTACCCACAACCGAATTTTAACGCCCAGCATCATGGGGTTTGATTCACTTTACCTGTTCGTGCAGGTGCTAGTGGTGACTCTTTTTGGTGGCCTAAGTAGCTACGCGCTCAATGCTTATCTCAATTTTTCGTTGTCCGTTGCTGCCATGTTGCTGTTTTCTAGTTTGTTATTCGCTTTTTATTTTCGTAAGCAGCAGAGCAACTTAATGGTGTTGTTGTTATTAGGAGTCATTCTGGGGCAACTGTTTTCCAGCATTTCCTCTTTTTTGATCATGCTGATGGATCCGAATGATTTTTCATCGGTACAGTCCAATATGTCTGCGAGCTTCAACAACGTGAAAGTGGAACTTGTGTATTGGGTAACACCATTACTACTGCTGGTTTGCTTTGGCCTGTTTCGCCTGCATCGCGTGTTGGATGTTTTATGGTTGGATAACGATAACGCGGTCAGTTTAGGGGTGGATGTACGTCGAGTGACGCACCATGTATTGATGCTTAGTGCGGTATTAATTGCTATTTCTACCGCTTTAGTTGGGCCCGTGATGTTCTTTGGCTTATTGGTCACCAACTTAACGCGCGAGTGGTTTCGTTCATACCAACACCGAACCTTATTGATTGGTTGTTCCGCGATGGCGGTGTGTGCATTGCTTTCTGGTCAATGGGTGGTTGAAAAAGTATTCCAGTTTGAAACAACGCTGAGTGTGGTGATCAATTTCATCGGAGGTCTCTATTTTCTCTCCCTCCTTTTACGTAATAAAATGGTTTAATTTCATATGATTCAGCTAGATAAACTGACTAAAGTGTTTGGCCAACAAGCCGTTGTGGATAAGGCCTGTGCGCAGTTTGAAAAAGGCAAAGTCACTTCAATTATTGGCCCTAATGGTGCAGGGAAAAGTACCTTACTGTCGATGGCCAGCCGTTTGGTTAGCCGTGATAGCGGTAAAGTTTGGATTGAAAGCAAAGAGCTGGTTGAATGGGATACTAAAGCGTTGGCTAAAAAGCTATCAGTTCTGCGCCAAGCCAATACTCTGACCATGCGTTTTACCGTGAAAGAACTGGTGGCTTTTGGCCGTTTTCCTTATTCGCAAGGTAAATTAACGGCCAACGATCATGCGATGATTGAGCAATCGATCGAATATCTTGATCTTAAAGCGATAGAAGATAAATACCTCGACGAACTGAGTGGCGGCCAACGCCAGCTGGCCTTTATTGCCATGGTGATCGCCCAAGATACCGATTACATCTTTCTCGATGAACCATTGAACAACCTCGATATCAAACACTCATTGCAGATCATGGCCACTATTCAGCGTTTAGCACATGAGTTGAATAAAGCGGTGGTCGTGGTGATTCACGACATCAATTTTGCATCCTGTTACTCCGATTCCATCATTGCGCTGAAACGAGGCCAAGTAGTAGCAACTGGCACAGTACAAGAGGTGATTCAATCGTCGGTTTTGAGCGATATCTATGAAACGCCGTTCAACGTATTAGAAATAGAAAGCAAGCGTATTTGTATGTATTACACCCATTGATGCGGTTTAACTGCCGGTGTGTGTAACGTTACGAGTACTGAACAGAACGCTTTCGATTCACCGTAAGCCCCCTTTTTACTGCCTAATGTTGTCAACGCAAAATGGTGGAAGCGCAGATGTTTACTGCGCGCTACAGGATGGACTTAAATATTGATATATTTCTCACTTCAAAAGAAATAATAACTTGCCTCAGATCAAGAAAAAATCGTTTGGCATGATGCTGAAACTAAAACAAAGTTGAAAGATTAAAAAATTATTGAATAATGAGGGTCACGTAAACCAAGAAGTTGTATACTTCAACACTTAGTCTAAAACAGGAAACTTACCCCATGTCGAACTCGTTTGTTTTGGTTATTAACTCTGGCAGCTCATCACTGAAGTTTGCGGTGATTGATTCAAATACGGGGGATGCCGTACTGAGTGGTCTAGGTGAATGCTTTGGGCTTGATGATGCCCGTATGAGCTGGAAGTTTAACGGAGAAAAAGCCAATTGTGCGATTCAAGGTGAAGCGAATCACCACCTGTTGGCGGTTGCAAAACTGGTTGAGCTTGTGAAAAGCTACGGCTTGATTGATGACGTCGTTGCAATTGGACACCGCGTAGTACATGGTGGCGAGAAGTTTACTAAGACCGTTAAGTTAGACGAAAGAATTGTCAACGAAGTTGAAGCGCTTAGTGATTTAGCACCGCTACACAATAAAGCACACGCGATTGGTATGCGCGCGGCAATGCTAGCGTTTCCTGAGTTACCGCAGTTTGCTGTTTTTGATACCGCTTTCCACCAAACCATGCCAGCAAAAGCCTACACAGGTGCGATTGCAAAAGAGCTGTACACTGAGTTTGGTATTCGCCGCTATGGTTTCCACGGAACTAGCCACTATTTTGTGAGCCGTGAAGCGGCAAAAATGATCAACAAGCCAGTTGAAGAAAGCAGCTTTATTTCTGTTCACCTTGGTAATGGTGCGTCAGTGTGCGCAATTAAAGATGGCCAGAGTGTCGATACCAGTATGGGTTTTACACCGCTTTCCGGTTTGATGATGGGCACTCGCTGTGGTGACCTTGACCCAGGCATCATTGAATTTCTATTGAAGAAGGGGTGGACACAAGAACAAGTGTTTAATTCATTGAACAAAGCCTCTGGTTTCTTGGGTGTTTCTGGTTTAACCAGCGATGCACGTGGCATTCTCGAAGCCATGGAGCAAGGTCATGAAGGCGCTACATTGGCCTTCCAAGTCTTCACCTACCGTGTGGCGAAATACATCGCGTCATACCTTGCAGCGCTTGATTCGCTCGACGGTATTATTTTCACCGGTGGCATTGGCGAAAATGCATTGCCTATTCGTCGTGAGATTCTACGCAACCTGAAAATTCTTGGTTTTGTGGAAGATGAGCAAGGCAACGAGCAAGCTCGATTCGGTAATGCTGGCATTATCGCAAAATCAGACATGCTAAATGCAGTAGCGCTTGTGGTACCAACTAACGAAGAATTCGTGATCGCTCAACAGTCGGTTGAGTTGCTATAATTACATTTAAAATCAAATGGATAAAAGCGAGCTTAGTGCTCGCTTTTTTTGTACTCATATGTTGGATAGACCATCGCTAAGGATGTGCATGGCGACACACACATGGCTTACTAAATTGCCTTATACAATTCATTTTTGTGCCCTTAAATCAACAAGGTTCGTGTTGACTTGTTTATGCCCCGAAACAAGCTAACGCAATTACTCTAAAGATCGGCTTTGAACGACAAGCAGACACTAGTAGATAGTAAACTCACAGGGTATGCTACCTTGCAAAGTCTTGCTGATAAATGATACCTACAGGTAAATATGCGAAATTTTCTTGTCTTATTAATTACGATTCTTGCTTGTAAGTCATTCACAGCTACAAATAAGGAACCTAGGGGTATAAAATGGCACGTAGAATGCTAATTTGATGTAGGTTATCATCACCTGAACACCTCCGCTTTAATTGTTTTTTGGCGAATTTATTGTGTGCTTAAATATTCAGTTAATGTTTGGTTATAGATAAATACTTAGGTACAACCAATTATGCTTGACGCTTTCCTAGAGCAGTTACAAAAAAATGACTTTACTCGACACGAAGTAGAACAACTAAAGCAATCTGCAAAGCTTTGTTCTTTGCCTAGTCGGCATATTTTTCACCATCAAGGGGAAGTTGCAAAAGAGATTTTCTTTCTATTAGAAGGAATATGTCACGCTGTTTATTTTACTGATAAGGGCAAAGAGTTTAGCAAACAGTTTTATTGGGAAAATGACTGGATCATTGGTTTTGAAAGCCTAGTTAACCAAACGCCATCACCATACCAACTTGAATCACTTACCCCTTGCTCGATTATGTCTCTCCCTATCGAAACATTAAGAACATGGCGTAAGAATAAATATAGTATTTATCTCAAGCTATTGGAAATACAACTGATGTATAAAGAAAACAAAGAACGTTTTATGTTGCTTTATACTCCAGAAGAACGCTATCAACAGTTCTGTAACAGTTATCCTAACTTGTTAGAGCGCCTCACCGATTATCAAATTGCAGCTTATCTTGGCATTACACCGATCAGCCTGAGTCGTATCAAAAAACGCAATCCAACTTAACAATTGTTAATGTCTAGACTTATTCACCTTGCTACATTTCGGATATCACTATGTGTAAGGCTGAATTAAAATGATTACTTGGCAACTCCATCCGTTTCTCCAATTAACAACAATGCAACTATATCAACTGCTAAAACTCAGAGTGGACGTGTTTGTTGTCGAGCAAGAATGTCCCTATCCTGAGTTGGATGGTAAAGATCACCAAGAAGGTGTTTACCACTTACTGGGTTATCAAGGTGGCAAGTTAATAACCTGCGCACGCTTAATGTCAAAGGGGGTTAGTTATCCATCCGTCAGTATTGGTCGTGTTGCTATTTCAAAAAATTCTCGTGGAGGGGGCATAGGGCATCAACTGGTACAAGAGGCTCTATGTGCATGTGACAAGTTGTGGCCCAGAGAGTCAATCGAAATTGGCGCTCAAGAACACCTATCAGAATTCTACCAAAACCATGGATTTATGCCGACTTCTGTAATGTATTTGGAGGATGACATCCCACATATCGATATGAAGTTGGAAAAATAACAGTGTCTTTTCCTGTGGTAAACCTCGCGATTATCTTTCTCATATTAGGTAATCTTGCTGCTTCACTATCTGATGTCGCAGTTAAGTTACTTAATGGGGAGGTATCAGCCTTTCAGTACATTTTTATACGGCAATTATTTTCTACTTTAGTTATTTATCCTTTATGGTTAAAGCAGTCCAAGCAAAAGCGAAAACTGTATAGCGTTAAACTCAATCTATTTAGGGCACATCTAATTATAATAGGCAGCGGTTGCATGGTAATTGCAATCACTCACTTAACTTTAGCTACGGCTAATGCGATTTTTCATGCTGCGCCACTAATGATGCTTCCATTATCGATTTTACTTCTCCAAGAGAAACTAACGATTAAGAGCAGTGTATTATCTCTTATAGGGTTTTCAGGAGTGATTGTGGTTTTAAGACCATCAGAATTTGAATTGGCGGTAGTCTTCGCCCTTGTTACTACATTTACAATTGCCTTGTTCAACCTTACCGCGAAAAAATTACCAACGGAGCAAACTGTTGTCAGCACGCTTTTTTGGACATCATTACTTTCACTACCGATCTCTGGCTGCCTAGCTATATTCCATTGGGTGCCTCTTTCGACCACGAATCTGCTGTTCATTTTGGCAAGTGCAACTTTGGTTCTTACTTACAACGGATTAGCTGTTGCTTCGTATCAACGAGCACCTGCTAATTCTATTGCCCTAGCAGAGAACTCAGGACTGGTATTTGTCACCTTATTTGGTGTTACTTTATTCAATGAAGTGCCAGACTTTTTTACCATATTAGGGATATTGATGATCATACTACCTTTATTACCTTGGAAAATGTTGTTACAAGTAAATCGGTTGAATCAACCGTCCGAATAAACCCAAAAGGCATAGGCGAAAGTGAATTAGAAAATATATTGATGACATCTACCATGAATATAAACCCAACCAATGAAGAGCTGGTAATTGCTCGTGAATGTGTAGAGCGTATTTGACCGTAAGTCTTGCAGCCAATAAAAAGCCCGAGCGTTTAAACTCGGTTTTTTTATTGGCTACGGTTTATTGAATTTGAAGTTATCGACTAAGCATGCTCAAACATCAGGAAAAGATAAACCACAAACAGAACCAAATGCGTTGCGCCATGTAATACATTGGTTCGGCCACTACTGAATGTTACCTTGCACACCATTAAGGTGGTGACAAGTAATACCAAATCAGCAGAGGATAGCCCAAGACGCACCTCTTGATCCATCATCGCGCCGATGAATAGAACGGCTGGCACAGTAAGCGCGATAGTCGCTAGCACAGAACCGAAATAGAGGTTCATTGCCCTTTGCAGTTGATTATTGAATGCTGCTTTAAGCGCACCAACGGCTTCAGGTGCCAGCACAATACACGCAACAATAAAACCACCTAACGCCGCAGGGGCTTCCATAACATGCACCCCATAGTTGATAGGGATTGCTAACGTTTTCGCCAGCATGATTACTACCAAAAGGTAGGCGAATAGCATGAATGTATGGTAGATATTGCTCTGGAGTGGGCCATGATGATCTTCATCATTTTCACGATCATTGCCAACGAAAAAATGGCTGTGACTACGGGTCTGAATTAATAGAAAGACGCCGTAGAGCAACACCGATATGATAATTAGCATCCAAGACATAGCGCTAGACAGGCTTCCCTCACTTCCACCCTCAGTAAAGTTTGGTAGAACGAGACACAGCAGCGCTAGTGGGATAATTGCGACCAAATAAGATTTAACGCCCTCTAAATTAAAGCTTTGGGTATGGTAACGCCACCCACCCAGTAGCAAAGTAAAGCCAACAAGGCCGTTGGTGACTAGCATTACGACGGCGAACATAGTATCGCGAGCCATCGTTGGGTTAGGTTCACCAGTGAGCATTACAGAAGAGATCATTACCACTTCAAGTGAGATCACCGAGAGGGTAAGAATCAAGGTACCAAAAGGTTCACCAAGTTTGGCTGCTAGAGCATCCGAATGGCGAACAACTGAGAATATTGCCCATGTCACAATAGCAAATAGCCCAGTAGAAACAAGAATATAGATCCAAAATGGGGTAGTATCTGATAGTAAATCAGCCCCTAATGTTTTAAAGAAAAACAGAGTCAATAGACCAAAAAGCAGGGCAATTTCCTGGTGGAAAAATATTTTCATAGGCAATCGTCTTTTCTAGAACGGTACAAACCATTCGACATGGATAAAAGGTTCACCCATAGAGGGTGAATAATAATCGAATTGTTATGATAGTGTGTTCGTCTTGGAAATACACATTTTCATTCATAACTCAATGACTTTATTTCATTTATTCACAATCCGCAGGTACAGTAAAGTAATGGGTTGTGGTAGTGATGACGTTCGGTATTTATTCGATTTAACTATCAATATCACTGCGCTGTTGACTTCGTACTTAGTAAAGGCGCTTTTCTTTTTAGTGAGCTTAGTTTTAATGAATCTAGCTTCAAAGGACGTAACTGCTTAATCTTGATTGCTTGTTTCTTCGCCCATTGAATATGACAAATCTCCATTGCCAAACCAAACGCCATCGCAAAATAGACGTAGCCTTTATTGATGTGCAGCTCAACACCTTCCGCGATTAACAAGCCGCCCAACATCATTAAAAACAGTAATGCCAGCGTTTTAAACCCCGGATAACGGGTGACTAAGGCGTTAATGCGCGCTGCGGTTAATACCATGATCACCGCAGACGCTAAAATGGCCGCGACCATGATAGGAATGTCATTAGTTAGACCCACCGCAGTGATTACCGAATCCATGGAAAATACCGCGTCAACCGCGACAATTTGCAGTAACACGACCGCAAGGCCAGCACTTACTGTCGTCGTATGTGAATGCTCATCAGGCATTAGCCAGTTCCACAACTCTTTTGCTGCTTTGAATAACAGAAAAGCACCGCCGAAGATGAGGATAAAATCTCGTCCAGATAATTCGTTGTTAAACCAAACGACTATCGGTGCAGTTAACGACATCAGCCAACTGATAGAAAAAACCAAACCAATCCGAGCGATAACCGCTAACAAAATGCCTAAGTTACGCGCAAGTGGCCGCTGCTGAACGGGGAGCCGTTCACATAAGACGGAAATGAACACTACATTATCAACGCCAAGAACCACTTCTAAAGCAAGCAGTGTGGCAAATATCGCCCAAGTTTCGGGTAGTAGGAAGAGTTCTAACATGTGGCCTCCTTAAGTAAGGGGGCACGGTGAAGGTGGGAATCAGTAAATATTGGTCGCCTGAAGGGGTCGTCCATTGTCAATAAAAGCCTCTGTTGCTAGGGAAGCGACAGTAAATCATTGACTGAACCACAAGACAAGAGGGCGATTTGTAACAAAATACATATTCATCTTATCGAACAACGCCCTGCGAGCTATTTGTTCGCTCGCAGGCTAATTGTATCTTCAAAATGATGAATCTTATTTAAATCTCGCTTTGCGATAGAATCTTAGTTTGTCGTGTTGATGAGGTGGCGCATAGTTGAACACTGCTCTCCGGGGTAACCAGGCAGAGCCTTAGCGGCTGAGCTACATGCCAGTTGTGCCGCTTGTTCGAGTCGTTCTGGGAGCGTACTCGCATTGACTGGCACCCAATTCATTTGCTCCCCAAGCCAGCTAGCCCAAGCAAACTCAACAAAATAAACCTGTTCATGCTTGCTGTAATAACCGGCATCTTGTAGTTCACCAGCCAAAGAGCGGTAGGGGTAGTCGGGTAGCTTACTTATGTGTGCAGGTAATTGATCGGGAGTTAGCGGGGCTCCTTTTTCATCGCGCAGCCATGTCCAGTGGTTGCCTTGCATGTCTTGCCAAAAGCTCTCCTTGTTGTCGAGGTGAGCAAGGATGTGGACGGTCACCTCGACAACACCTTGCTGCCAAAGCGCCTTAGTTAGATGATGTCGGTCAACCAACCAATACTGGCCATCAGCATCTACGATTACCGGAATCTTTTTCTTTTTCATATACTTTTTAAGTTGTGCTGGGCTTTTTGTCGCCAGTTTGGCTTGTGTTTTATCAACTTGTTGTTGACCAACCCCGGCCTGAGTGGGGTGTAGCTGATTAATATCCAGGCTGCACCAGTCCCCGATGCCACTGTCTGTCCCGCAAGGAGCGAGTGCCCATGCTCCCTGACTGATGATTGCGGCGGCAAGCAATATCCATCCTTTGCTCAACATACTATTCCTTTTGAATGATGACGGTACCAATGCAATCAAATGCATTGTTGAGTATTCAATATGTAAAAGTGAAAGTTTAGCCTTCACCGACCCTCTGCCTTGCATTGTAGGAGTTTGAAGCCTAACGGTACAGAAAACATCGATAAGGTGTTGGAGAATTTATCAGTCGGCATGTAGTTTGATAAAAATCACAGGGTTACAGTGAGGGTGTAAAGTTATAACTTTGAATGAATGCATTAACGTTTACCATTTGGAGTGTGTTTCAGAGTAGAGTGATTAGCGAGCCGTCAACACACTTTTGCCCCAAATCTTCTTAGAGCCATCGAGCTCAGTCGGTTAATCTTGCGATTTTTGACTAAATAAATCTAATCCAAATTTTGAGGTGGTTATTCGTCCCCCCTATAAAAAGAAACTCAACGCTGAGTTAAAGCTCTACGTTGAGTATTGACACTGTATTCTCCGAACTTCAGATCGTACTTAAAGCCCTGTTTGAGCCTTTACAGGACTTTATAGTCAACGGCCTATGAAAAATTTTGCAATGGTTGAATTGAAGCGTATCGGTCGCTTAATGCTGCCATAGATACTAAGTGAATGAGATTTTCATCGATTGGATTACCATTTTGATCAGGTAATGATCGTGTTGCACAGGCGTCTTCACAAACAATAACATCGTAACCTAACTCTACAGCTTTGATAGTTGTCGCAGTAACACACATATGGCTCATGAAGCCGAGGATAATGAGTTGCTTGCGTCCAGTTAACTGCAGCATCTCTTCTAGGTCGGTATTGAAAAATGAGTTAGGTAGTGTCTTATGAACTACTGTCTCGTTGTCATTAGGTTTTACAACATCTATAGCATCTGACAAAGGTGAATTGCAGTTAAATACCGGTGATGCTGAACTCGCTTTGTGAAGTATATGGAAAACTGGGGCATTCTTACTTCGAGCGGTCTCTAGTAGATTTTCTGCGTTCTCCAGTGCTGTTTTTCCTGCTTTGCCTAGTGACAAAACACCATCCACATATTCATTTTGGTAATCAACAAAAAGAACAGCTGCATTATTCCAATCAACCTTATGCTCTTGTAGACCAGCAATATTTCGAAGTGTATTTAATTGATTCATGTTTTTTCTCCTATGAAACTGAAGCAAATCATACCTACATATAAATTCTTAGTTAATTCCTATTTTTGCAAATGACATGTGCAAAAATTTAGTGGAGGCGATTTATAAGTAAAATAACACCAATATTAATTGCACATACTATATGCGAAAATTTTTATATAAATATTCAATGTGTTAATTTACTTTTACCATAAACGTCGGAGGGATTATGAACAACATATCATTACCAATATATAACTCTTTAAATAATGCTAATAAAAAGCTTAAAGGGAGTTTTCATGCGTTACCCATACAAAATCTTGGAAAAACAAAAGATGTCGTAGTGAGTGAGGATTTTAACGCTAGGTTATCTAAGGTAAAAGAACTAGAGCTATCACTTACCTCACCATTTTTCGATAGTTTAACTGATCCAAGTAAAGCTATAGATGAATCAGCGAATATATTGAAAGATATGTATGGTTCTGACTTGTCACTGTTCGTTACGTGCGGTAGCACAATATCAAACAAAATTATAATAGAAGCTATTTGTAAGTCATCTGATAAGGTCTTATGTCAAAGAGGTGTTCATCAATCTATATACTTTTCATTGAAGGCTCAAAATAGTGATGTGAACTATGTACAGGATCTGATTTGCAATGATGATGCTTATATCTACTCTGCTGATACCCAAGGCATAATTGATGCGTTAGTCAGAGCTGAAGAGACTGGAACATCCTATACAACCCTCATCATCAACAGTCAGACCTATGATGGCGTGTGTTTTGATTTACAAGAGTTTCTTCCTGTTGTCTGTGAAAGAGCTAAAGGCATAAAGAACATCGTGATAGATGAAGCATGGGGGGCTTGGTCTACTTTTGATCCTAAGATGAAAGAGAAAAGTGCAATACAAAACGCCTCAACTCTCTCAAAGAAATATGATGTTAATTTTATAGTGACGCATTCTGTTCACAAGTCCTTATTTGCATTGCGACAAGCAAGCATAATCAATGTTTTTGGTTCGGAGGATTGTCAAACTAAGGTTGTTGGTAGTCACTTTCGAAATCATTCCACCTCTCCTAGTTATCCTATTCTGGCAAGTACGGAACTCGCTTTGAGTCATGCTAACCAATACGCAGTACAGTACTCGAATAGAATAAGTGAACAGTGTGAATACCTTAAATCCTTCATTAACGATTTGAGCCTGTTTAGATATCTTAGTTTGACTCTTGAAGAAGAATATCTAATTCAAGACCCGACAAAGCTATGGATAACATGCACCACTAAACTATTAAGCGGCGCTAAAATTCGAGAAATCCTATTTAATAAATATGGGATATATGTTAGCAGATATTCACATAATTCAATTCTTCTAAATCTTCATCATGGGATTTCAAATGAATTAATTGGCTTACTGGCTAATGCTCTATGTGAAATAGACAAGAAGTATAAAACCAAAAACAACCTACTAAATATCAATGTCGGTGATATAGCGAATTCATTCTATATTTTATATCCACCTGGGATTCCGATTTTGACACCAGGACAAACCATTTGTAACAACGTAATAACTAAAATTAACCAATCAATTTTTGACGATACATCTCTATTAATTGTTGAAGGGAATTAAATAATGCTTCCAATAGATAAACTAAAGGAAATATCCTCTGCTCGAGGAAATAAAAACGCCGTCATTTTCGGTGACAAAAAAGTCACATGGTCTGAGTTTTATAGAGAGGCATACAAAATCACGGTAAACCTGTCTTCGAAGATAGACAACAATCGTGCCGACCTATGTATGTGTTACATCTCACCGAATTGCCTAAAACTGGTTTACCTAATGTCAGCGGCATCTTCATTAAAGATACCATGCACTGGTATAGACTATACGCAGAATACTGAGAAAATCGAGTCGATGTTGACTTCAACCAATTGCAATATTTTGGTTGTATCATCGTCATACTGTATTGAAAATAATATCAATTTACAGGAACTTGCTAAGCGTGTGACTATCGTTGATTTAGATAGTCAGTTGAAGAATAGCATCAACTTCTGTGAACTGTTAGAAGATACAGAGGATCTGTCGGGAGCAATCAAAGTACAGCATCGTCCTTTCAGAAGTATATCATTCACTTCAGGTACCTCTGGTGTACCAAAAACAGTCGTGCGTAGTAAGTCTTTTGATGCTCGAAGATTTTCATTCTTCACTGCGCGTTACGGCTTCTCTTCCGAAGATGTTCATTTGCTTGCAATGCCTTTGTATCATGCTGCCGGTAGTGGTTGGTCACGATTATTCATGCAGTTAGGCGCTACTATCGTTATCGCTAAACCACATGACACGCTTAATATGGCCAACCTAATTAAAAGTGAATGGATTACTACAAGTGCCATGACTCCCCCACTTTTGAATGATGTGGTCACTCATTATTCTCTAGGTGGTTATGCATCTAATGATAACAATTTAAAATTCATCATTGTTGGTGGTAAACATTTTCACCCACAAGCGAAACTTCAAGCTATCAACGCTCTTGGCCCCGTAATCCATGAGTACTATGGGACAACTGAAACTGGTGTTAATGCACTAGCTGAACCATGTGATTTGATCACTAACCCTACAAGTGTTGGTCGAGCTTATGATGGCAACAAAATCAAAGTGGTCGATCAGAACGGTAACCTGCTTCCAAATCATCAAGTTGGACGCATTGCTATTTCGAGTTACATGAACATGGATGGTTATGGAAACCAAGATTCTGAATATGTCGTGATCGATGATGATAAATACCTTATCACCGCAGAGACAGGCGAAATGGATGCTGATGGAAATATTTATCTGAGAAACCGCGCACAAGGTGAAAGCGCACTAAATGTCTATGAACTTGAAAACGATGTAAGACACCTCCCGGGAATCAAAGATGTAGCGATGATACCGGTCTCAAAGAACTCCATACTTTGTGGGTATGCGATTAACGAGGAGTTTATTGTTGATGACGCCGAATTGGTCAGAAACATTAAGTACATCTGCAAAAAGCTCAAGGTGAAACTTGAAGGTGTTTGCCAAGTCGATTCAATTCCATATTCACCATCAGGCAAAGTTCGTAATGATGAGCTCAAGCAGATGATATTGAATAAAGCGACTGTTCAGCCATCAAAGAACTCGGAATCAAAACCAACCAAAGCGTCGAGCATTTCATTCACACAATTTGTAATAGCAATCTTATGCTTGTTAGGTACTGCTATCTCTTGGGGGGCGATGTTCCCAATAGCGAAGAACGCTTTAACGACAATGGATGCAGTACATATCAGTTTAATTCGATATGGAACCGCGTCTCTCATATTTGTAGCGATATTAGCAGCTAAAGAGGGACTATCATCTTTATTGCCAGGCAGAGACTTCTTCAAACTATGGTTGTTTGGCTCATTTGGATTCGCAGGTTTCAGTATCTTAGCTTTTGCTGGTCTGGCTTACACTAAACCACAACATGGCGCGATAATTATGGCGCTGATGCCTTTAATCTCAGCTGTTATGATGTGGACACTGAAAAAAATAAGACCTTCAAATTTCACTATTGTATCGATCGTTTTTGCTTTGCTTGGTGTTCTACTAGTGATTACCAAAGGTGATCTTTCAGCTCTATCAGGTGGCAGCTTATTACCAAGCTTAGTTATTCTTGCGGGTGCGTTTTGTTGGGTAACGTATACATTAGGCGCGAGCTACGTAAGTGGATATTCAGTACTACGCTATACCGCGCTGTCCTGTTTCTTTGGTGCATTTACCATCGTATTAGTTGCGTGTTTTACCAACTTCGCTGGAATCACTCAGGCGCCGTCGCTTAACCAAGTTCTAGCAGTTAAATGGGAGTTAATCTACTTGATCACATTTGCTGGTGTGATTGCTGTTTTCTCTTGGAACCACGGAATAAGCACTTTAGGCCCAATCAACGGCGTGTTGTTTATTAACATGGTACCAATTACTGCTTTCACTATTGGCATGTTCAGAGGTGAAACGATCACGAATACTGAGGTTTACGGCGCTGGTATTACAATCCTCGTTCTAGTGCTAAACAACATTTACAGTCGCTTAGCATCAAAGCCTAAAACTGTAAGTACAAATCGCTTCCAGGTACAAACAGCTCAAAGCTAAAAGAACCTCTCCTTTAAAGAAATGGCAGGATGCCCTGCCATTTTTATTAGTTTTTCAGCTCATTCTTAAACATTTTCACCAACTCTTCCATGACAAGCTTCTTTGGTGTGGACATTGAAGTCTTCTTCGAAGTGAGCATCCATATCTCGCGAGTAATAGGATTTTCTGGTTCAATCGAACTCAATGAGCTTAAACCTAGTGTTAGTCGTGGTAGAAGTGCAATGCCGTAGCCATGCTCGGCCGCTTTCTTCTGAGCGGATATTGTGTCTGTTTGGAGTTTTATAGCCTTAGTCCCGAACTTTTCAATCAGGAATTTACACTCTGTCAGATGACTGAATTCTGCCGTGTAAGTGATGACATCGACTGGTTCATCGTTTACCAATCGTTCTATCCAGTAATCTGTACCGCACAATACAAACTCTACTTCACCTAGTTTCTTACAAATTGATTCACCCTTTTCAGGAAGATCCAAACGTAATGCGATGTCAGCTTCTTGTTTAGCTATATTCACGTTTCGATTTGATGTATCAATTTCAAATCTCAGTTCGGGAAATCGTGAGTGCAACTTCTTCAGGTTTTCGATGACGAAGTGTTCTGCCAAAAACGGAACCATAGAAATTTTGGCATTCTGATTAAACTTCGATTCAGGCGAAAGAGACTCGGATAGACTGTTGATTTTATCTCTTAGGTCAACCGAACGTTCGTATAAAAGCTTACCTTCAATCGTTGAATTAAATCCATCGCCTGTACGGTTAAATAATTTAAGTTTTAAAGAATCTTCCAATCGATCTATGCGCCTCGAAACTGTCGCGTAATTTACATTCAATCTATTAGCTGCTGTACTTACCTTGCCCGACTCATAAAGCACTAAGAAAAACTTCAAATCATCCCAGTTACTATTGTTCACTTATTGTCCCTTTGCTTAATTTTTATCGAATCCGTTTTTAGAGTATACAATCCATCAATAGGTTGCAAAATAGTCAGTAATAGAGGTGAAGCAATAAAAATGTCCTTCAGGACACAATAAGAGAAGCGAGGATTTTTAAAGTATGCTCGCAGGAAGTTTATAGAGTTAATCCACTCTACAAATAGGTGACTGATGTGAGTTTTTCGGTATTCCTTCTCTATTCACACAACATCCTGCATACGGGACCGCACAGGGCGTTTCAATTAGACTATTAGTACAGCCACTGACTGAAATTTGCCCCAAAGTGCGTTAGCACTAACAGTTCAGGCTATTTCGCATGCTGATAACTGGCTTAAAAACTCTACGTGGTTGGGTTGCCAATTTTTTGTAACTTGTGACCATTTGAGCCACAAAAATTGCTTGTATCGGGTAAGTGACTGTGCTCATATCATCCTACCGTATTTTGCGATAAAGTGTTGAAATTTAGTGAGACTTGCGCAGCGAAAGACTCATGAATTTCATTGTGCGCTTTATGGAGATGATAAATGAGTAATGATGTCAAACAACAGAGCAATCCATTTTCTACTGGAGGTGGTGGTGTTAACTTTGAAACTAGAGTTCAAGCTGCTTTTGCATTGTCATTACTAACAAAGTCTTGTGTTCCCTGCTTATCACAGGATATGAGGGCAAAAGAGTTAAAGTTTCAGAATAAATATGATGGCGTAAATACGGATGACTTTGTTTTAGTAGCGACTGATAAAGCAAGTAACCAAAGCCAGCTTTTTGCTCAGATTAAGCATGAAATCACTATAAGCGGGGCTGTTGATTCAATGTTTGCTGAAGTTATTCATAGTGCGTGGAATGATTTTCAAAGTACTGACTTTAATGTTGAAAATGATTCAATTGCATTAATAACAGGCCCGTTACCCAAACTTGAAGTCAATAATACTCTACCAATATTGGAATGGGCTAAGTATTCGTCAAACTCAGCAGAATTTATTAAAAAATCTAAAACGAAAGGCTTCACTAGTGAAGCAAAAGTTAACAAGCTTAATATATTCAGGTCACAATTAACCGCTGCCAATGGTGGGAATGCTGTTACTGATGATGAATTATGGCTTTTCTTAAAAGCTTTTCAATTAGTTTCATTCGACTTAGATGCAAAATACTCAGTAGTTGCAAATCTTTTGTGCTCTTTGATTGAATGTTACTCGGATGAGTCACCACCTCTTGTTTTGTCTAAATTAGTAACTTGTGCTCAAGAATTTAACCAGAATGCAGGAACTCTAACTCAAGATAATGCACCTGAAGAAGTTAAGTTGCTATTTAATCTGAGAAGTAAAGTAAATTTTGAAAATGATTTCTTAAAGCTTAAAGAGCGTGGTGAACATATATTTAATGGAATATCGAACACTATTAATGGTTTTCATATAGATAGGGCTGATCAGATAGCAGAAATATCTGAACTGTACGAGGTAAATGACTTTCTTTTTGTTACTGGAGCTAGAGGTGTTGGAAAGTCTGGAGTTGTTAAAGACTTTATCTCAACGAAAGGTAAAGACGTTCCTGTTTTCTATTTAAGAGCTGAAGACTTAGATAAAAACCACCTTAACGATGTATTTACATCTATCGGAATGAATTCTACGTTAGGTCAGATTGAAGGGTACTTCTCGTTACTTAAAGAAAAAATACTTGTTATTGAGTCTCTAGAAAAAGTTTTAGAGCTAAATTATCAAGATGCATTTATTGATTTACTTCAATACATAAAAAAACAAGCGGGTTGGACCATTATTGCAACGGGCCGTGATTATGCATATCAACAACTTACTTTTAATTATCTTCAACCTAGTGCTATCCAGTTTGACAGTGTGAATGTGGAAGGGCTTACTACGGATCAAGTTGCCCAAGTCAGTGAGCATATTCCTGAGTTAACAGGGTTAATATCTAATGACTCGTTAACTGAATTGCTTAAAGTACCATTCTTTATCGAGATAGCAGTAAGAGCTATTGGTAATGGTGCACAATTTAAATCTGGTGATACCGAAGTCGATTTTAGAAATACTGTCTGGGCAACAGTGATTTCAAAAGAGGCAGATAGAAAATCAGGAATGCCAGATAAGCGAAGAACAACTTTTATTAATATTGCAAAACAACGAGCGAAAAAAATGTTGTTTGGTATTAGAGCTAGTGAGTTTGACCCTGAAGTCATTGCTAAATTGGAAGAGGATCATTTAATCCACCGTGACCAGAAGTCTGCCACTATAAGTCCAATGCACGATGTATTAGAGGACTGGGCATTGGAAGAATACATTGAGAGCGAGTACGTTGAAAATTCGCATGACTTAATTCAATTTTTATTAACTATTGGTAATGAACCTGCAATTAGTAGAGCCTTCCGGTTATGGCTATACAGAAAATTGAAATTTGATGATGCAACCAATGAATTTGTTGAAGAAGTCTTGACTACTGATGGTATAGAAAGTTACTGGAAGGATGAAGCTATTGCAGCGATTATGCAACATGGCTCGCCAGAAGATTTTCTATATTCTCTTAAGTCTCAGCTGCTAAAGGATGATTGTGCACTTTTGGTCCGCTTTTGCTTTATTCTCAGAATAGCCTGTCAAAGACCAAGCTCACTATATAATAATTTATTGGTTAAAGATGAAAAATCAGGGATTTTGAAATCTTTGTTTTTACAGCCTTATGGTAACGGTTGGGAGGCATTGTTTAATTTTATCTATGAGGTTAAGCATGACTTGAGTAACACTATGCTTACTCAAGTTGTTGAGGTGATAAATGAATGGTGTGGACTCATTAATATATATGAGGAACTACCAAATGCATCACAAAAGGTTGGCTTGTTATGTTTATGGCTGCTTGAACCAGTTAAAGATTCTTATCGTGATGAGGGGCGAAGAAAGAAAATACTTAATGCCTTATTAAAGGTTTCGACAGCAATCAAAGAAAAATTTGATGAATTAATGGCTCAGGATGTTTTCATCTCCAAGGTAAAGCCTAGAAGGTTAAGCTATGTTGATGAGCTGACTAGTTTAGCCCTTGTAGGCACTAATGTGCCTATGTTGTGCAAGCGTGATCCTGACTTTATAGTTAAGCTTTCTTTGCATGAGTGGTTACTGCAAAAAACAGAAGAAGATGAGTTTGGCTATAGTTCTTATGGCCGAATTGATGTTGAAGAATCCTATGGTTTAGATCGAGAGCGTGATTTTTTCCCCGCAAGTGGTTCTAAAGGACCTTTTAAGTACCTCCTGGAATCAAAACCTAGATTAGCGTTAGATTTTATTATTAAATTATGCAATTTAACTGCACAGAAGTATGCTGAATCTGAGTTTGGCGCTCCTTCTGCGGATGAACAAGAAAAGTACTTCTCTGATGAAACAGCTGCAAAGCAAGTGGGTGTAATTCTCAATGATGGAACATTAATAAAGCAGTATGCCTCACCTCACCTTTGGAAAGGTTACCGAGGTCAGTCAACATTACCATATCTTCTTCAGTGTGCGCTTATGGCGTTAGAAAATTGGTTGGTTGAATATGTAGATACGTGTAGTGAAGACAATGAAATAGAATGGATATACGATTACTTGCTGAGAAAAAGTAACTCTGTAATGCCTACTTCTGTTTTATCTTCTGTGGCGACAGGTTTCCCTAATAAAGTAGGAAAAGCAGCATTTCCTTTACTGAAAACTCCTGATTTATACCATTTAGATTTAATTCGAATGACGCAAGAAATGGGGGGGAATGAATTACACTTTTTTAGTCATCAAAGAGATGTAATGACAAAAATTTACATCGAGGAAAGAAGAAAAGCCGCACTTAGACCTTGGAGAAAAGAGTCTTTAGAAACCTTATTAACAAGGCTTCAATTCGTCAGTGAGTTAAGAGATGATGCTTTAAAAATTGTTGATGAATTGACAGGTGAAGCGATTGCTCGTAATGAAAAAAAACTTCGGTATATGGTACACCGAGTTGATACAAGGACTTGGGAAGCTGTTGAAGATAAAGATAATGATCGAATATTGCTTCAAAGCTCGTCTGAGCTTCCTGCAGATTTAAAGCAAGATCAACAAGAGTTTAACGAACAGTATGCAATTGATAACACTGTAACTAGTTTGAAATTATGGGGCCGAAAATTATTCGAAGAGAAGTTGCTCGAAGAAAAATATTTCTCTTCATATCAAGATGCATTAATAGCCGCAAAAGAATCACTCAATTCCCTCCAAAAAGGTGAAATTCACAACTTTGCCGATATGGCGGTTGGTGCAATCACAACTGTTGCTGCTGTTTGTGTTAGAGATGATCTTTTGAACTTAAGTGATGGAGATAAAGAGTGGTGCCTAGGAGTTATCCTAGAGTCCATATTTATGCACGCAGATAATATGAATGGAACAACCGCCCATGATAAGACTGATTATTATGGCTCTGGAGCGTGTGCATTTGTTTTGCCTAAATTATTTGAATTAGAGCTAGATTCAGAACAAGAAGAGCATTTGAAGTTTGCTTTGGCAACAGCGTTAACCCATGAGAACCTTAATGTTAGTGCTTATGCTGCTAAGGGGGTAAGGGAATTTCTTTGGTCAAGAGACGCTGAATTAGCATCCAGTTGTATAGCTGGAATAGTTGAGTATTCCAGATTACGAAGAGAAGATAGTGTGGTACGTAGGTTTTATCATCTACAAGGTGATGAGTTGCAAGCAGCTATGGAAAAATGGAATGCCCTTATAACAACATTTCGCAATGAATTAGTTGATGGAAAATTTAAGCTTTCGGTTAACGACATTTCTTTGGAAAGTCATTGTTCATGGTTTCTTCATTTACCAATGTTAATGGTTCCATATTGTACTACGGATGATGTTCAGATTCAGTTGGTTAACAGGTTAGTGAATTTTGTATTTGATACTGAATATCAAAATCATCGTTCAAGTGGTGATGAAAAAATAAATCATGACATTAAAAAACAGATACAAGATTGCCTTTCTGAGCATGTTATTTACTCAAGAAATAATAATTTTATGCCCTTTAAAGAGTTATTGGTCTTAGGGTGTTCAAAAGCCCCCAGCTTTATTTACTCTATAACACTCTCATATAATGTAGTAGTGGAAAAAGAAGATGATTACTACGCAGTCTGGGCACTTTGGAGTTTGTTAGCGCCAGAGGCACATAAGATAGCCATGAATGATGTCAATGACCGCTATGTAGGGTTACAGAATGATTTAAATCAGCTATTACGTGGACTAATGTATGCGGATAGTCCTTGGCAAGGTCATCCTAATGAAGAGCGTGACATGAAGGCTGGGGCACACTATTTATTGGAATTTGCCAATCAATCTGCTGGCAATAGCCACGTTTTTGAAGCTTTAGCGTCTTTAATATATCACTTTCATAGTGTGTTCTTTGATAAAGGTATTCATCTTCTAGCTTCAAAGTTCACTGTGAACTCAGAACTTATAGGTAAGCAAATTAATACGGCTTATTACTTAGAAATGTCGATAGGACGATATCTTCAAATAGAAAATAGAGGTGTATTAAATAGGAAAATGTATAACTCATGCCTTGAGCTACTTAATGGAATTGTAGAAACTGGTTCTGCAAGGGCTTATTATCTACGAGAGCACATGATTAGATCGAGAAAAATACGTGTTTAGTTATACTAAATTTTACTTGCTCAGACTTTATCTTACAGTCATCAAGTGCGTCTTGGTGGCTGTACTTGAGCCCGAATATTTAAAATGTAGGTCTTCGATATTTTTCTCATCTAACTTAGCAGTTATAGGACAAAAGTCCTAACTCATTTTTGTCCAAAAATCGTTTTACAGCCTAACAAAAAGGCGAACTTCTCAGTTCGCCTTTATTATTGAATATTGATAACAAAGTCAGTCACAACCTAAAAGATGATCATAAACTGTGACGACGCGCCATCAACATCAGCACCTACTCTTGGTAGTTATCGATACTTGGGCATGAGCAGACAAGGTTACGGTCACCGTAAACGTTATCGACGCGGCTCACGGTTGGCCAGTATTTTGATGCCTTAGTATGAGCGGATGGGAAGCAAGCCGTTTCACGAGAATATGGGTGAGGCCATGCTTCACTTGCGAGATCCGATTGTGTATGCGGCGCATTCACTAACGGGTTATCGGCTAATGGCCATTCGCCTGATTGAACTTTCTCCATTTCGGCGCGAATCGCAATCATCGCCTCGCAGAAGCGATCCAATTCGGCTAAATCTTCCGATTCGGTTGGTTCAATCATCAAGGTGCCAGCAACAGGGAATGACATCGTCGGTGCGTGGAAGCCATAATCCATCAAACGTTTAGCAATGTCTTCTTCGCTGATACCTGTCGCTTCTTTAAGCGGACGAATGTCAATAATGCATTCGTGCGCTACGCGGCCGTTACTACCACGGTAAAGAATAGGGTAGTGTGGGCGCAGTCTTTCCATCACATAGTTAGCATTTAAAATAGCGACTTGAGTCGCCGTGGTTAAGCCTTCTGCACCCATCATGGCAATATAAGCCCATGAGATAGGTAAAATAGAAGCGCTGCCTAAATCGGCCGCAGATACGGCGTGATCGCTGCCTTCAACTCCCCCTTCAATATGTCCCGGTAGGAAAGGCGCTAGGTGAGATTTTACACCAATCGGCCCCATACCTGGGCCGCCGCCGCCATGTGGAATACAGAATGTTTTGTGCAGGTTGAGGTGAGAAACATCAGAGCCAATAAAGCCCGGATTGGTTAAACCAACTTGCGCGTTCATGTTGGCACCATCAAGGTAAACTTGGCCGCCCGCGGCGTGAACCATGTTACAGACTTCTTTAACTTGTTCTTCGTAAACGCCGTGCGTTGAAGGATAAGTGATCATGATGCTAGAGAGGTTCTCTTTATGCTTCTCAATTTTGTCTGCGAGGTCTGCGATATCAACGTTGCCGTTATTATCACATTTCACGACCACCACCTTCATCGAAACCATTGAAGCGGTTGCAGGGTTAGTGCCGTGTGCTGAGCTCGGAATTAAGCAGACGTTACGGTGCCCTTCACCACGGCTTTTGTGGTAGCGCTGAATCGCCACAAGCCCTGCATATTCGCCAGAAGCACCGGAATTTGGTTGTAGCGAGAAAGCATCATAGCCTGTGATTTCACAGAGCTTTTCTTTTAAATCCTTAGCGAGAGCGGCGTAACCTGCGGCTTGCTCTTTCGGTGCAAATGGGTGGATTGAACCAAATTCTGGCCAAGTGACAGGGATCATCTCGGCTGCGGCGTTCAGTTTCATGGTGCAACTGCCAAGCGGGATCATGCCGTGAGTTAATGAAAAATCTTTATTCTCAAGTTTTTTCAAATAACGCATCATTTGCGTTTCACTGTGATAGGTGTTGAACACAGGATGCGTTAGGAAGCGAGATTGACGACGGCAGTGTTCTGGAATCGCTGCAAATTCGTTGGCGGCAATTTCTGCCGACAGCGCGCTTACCGATTGCTTAATATCGAAAACCGCAAACAGGGTTTCAAGATCAGCGGTGGTGGTGGTTTCATCCAAACTGATGCCTAATTGGTCATCAAATCGGCGTAAGTTGATGTCGGCTTGCTGCGCTTTTGCGTACAGAGCTTGAGTTTGAGTGGCGCTCTTTAAGGTAATCGTGTCAAAGAAGCTGTTGTGTACCAATTCGTAGCCCGCTTGAGTTAAGCCTGCCGCTAGAATTGCTGTCATATGATGAGTACGGCGCGCAATGGTGCGCAACCCTTCTGCGCCATGATAGACCGCATAAAACGAGGCCATATTAGCCAGCAGGGCTTGCGCGGTACAGATGTTCGAGGTCGCTTTTTCGCGGCGAATGTGCTGCTCGCGAGTTTGCATTGCCATGCGCAGTGCTGGGTTACCTTTAGCGTCAATCGACACTCCGATCACGCGGCCGGGCATAGTGCGTTTGTGCGCTTCACGCGTGGCCATAAAGGCGGCGTGTGGGCCGCCGTAACCCATAGGGACACCGAAACGTTGAGCTGAGCCAATCACGACATCCGCGCCCATTTCACCTGCTGGTTTCAGCAAGGTGCTGGCCAGTAAATCCGTGGCAACAGTAACCAAGATTTTATTGGCTTGCGCTTTAGCAATTATATCGCTTAAATCACGCACTTCACCTGTGGTGCTTGGGTATTGCAGCAGCGCGCCAAACACATCTTGTTCAGGCAATGAGTCGAGTGCGCCGATTTGTACCTCAAAACCGATAAATTCAGCGCGAGTTTTTACCACTTCAATGGTTTGTGGATGAACATCGTCCGCCACAAAAAAGACGTTACTTTTGCTTTTCCCTGCGCGTTTACACAGTGTCATTGCTTCGCCAGCGGCGGTTGCTTCATCGAGCAGCGACGCGTTGGCAATATCCATCGCTGTTAAATCCATCACCATTTGTTGGTAGTTAAGCAGCGACTCCAAACGACCTTGAGAGATTTCTGGCTGGTAGGGCGTGTAAGCCGTATACCAACCGGGATTTTCCAGTACGTTACGCAAAATGACGTTCGGCGTGAAGGTATTGTAGTAACCTTGACCAATGAACGTGCGTTTAATCTGGTTTTGATTGGCAAATACTTTCATCGCGCTGAGCATATCGGCTTCGCTTTTAGGCGCAGCAAGGGACATTGGGCTTTCTAAGCGAATTTGCGCAGGAACGGTTTGTTCGATTAACGCGGCTAAGCTTTCGGCGTTGATCGCGTTGAGCATTTTTTGTTGATCGGCTGAGTTGGGTCCGTTGTGGCGTGCAACAAACTCATTTTCGGTACTTAACTGGCTAAGCAGTGGGCTGTGAAGTAATTCAGTCATTTCCTTTACCTTTTCAAAGATCGTGTGCGACCTTAAAAAAAAGCCGCCCATGCTGGGCAGCTTTGATCCGTGATGGGCTAATTAATCTTCTTCGATAGAGTTTTGGTACTCTTCTGCATTTTTTAGATTGTCGAGTTCAGAAGCATCAGACATCTTCACTTTCACAATCCAGCCACCTTCATACGGTTCTTCGTTGATGAGTTCTGGGCTATCTTCTAGCTCTTCGTTGATTTCAACGATGACACCTGTAATCGGTGCGTAAATATCTGAAGCGGCTTTGACAGATTCAACCAGAGAAAAACTGTCTCCAGCATCAATTTCCGTATCCACTTCAGGTAGGTCAACAAACACGACGTCACCAAGCATCTCTTGCGCATGCTGAGAAATACCGATGGTCACTGTGCCGTCACCGTTGTCGCGCACCCACTCGTGGCTATCTGCAAACTTCAGTGTATTGTCCATTGCTTTATCTCCAAAAAAGTATCGTATTGATTTGAACTTGTGTTTAATTTAAAAAGGCTATTGGTAGAGTGGGAAGCGTTGGCACAGCGCTTTAACTTGTTTGCGCACACGTTGCTCAACATCACTGTTTCCTTCTGGGCTCACAACAAGGCCATCGAGAACATCGCCAATCCACTCACCGATGAGTTTGAATTCTTCACGACCAAAACCACGGCTGGTTCCAGCTGGCGTACCTAAACGAATACCCGAAGTAATCATAGGCTTCTCGGTATCAAATGGGATGCCATTTTTGTTACATGTGATTCCTGCACGTTCTAATGCTTGTTCGGCGATATTCCCCTTCAGCCCTTTAGGGCGAAGATCAACAAGCATGAGATGAGTGTCAGTCCCGCCAGTCACAATGTCACAACCGCGAGTTTGCAATACTTCGGCGAGAACTTTTGCGTTATCGATCACCGAATCAATATAACGATGAAACTCAGGGCCTAACGCTTCGCCTAGTGCTACCGCTTTGGCCGCAATTACGTGCATTAACGGGCCACCTTGCAGGCCGGGGAAAACCGCCGAGTTAATTTTTTTGCTGATCTCTTCACTGTTGGTCAAAACCATACCGCCTCGTGGGCCGCGCAAGGTTTTATGTGTGGTGGTCGTGACAACGTGGGCATGCGGCAATGGGCTTGGGTGAGCACCAGTGGCGACTAATCCGGCAATATGCGCCATATCGACCATTAAGAGCGCGCCCACTTCATCAGCAATGGCTCGGAATTTGGCAAAATCAATCACGCGAGGAATGGCAGAGCCGCCCGCAATGATCATTTTTGGTTGATGCTCTAACGCGAGGCTGCGTACATCATCATAATTGATTTCTAAGGTCGTGCTATCGACACCATATTGGATAGCATTAAACCACTTACCAGAGAGGGCAGGCCGAGCGCCATGAGTGAGGTGGCCTCCGGCATCCAGAGACATACCTAAAATCGTGTCACCCGGTTGCAGTAAAGCCAGCATCACCGCGCCATTAGCTTGTGCGCCTGAATGCGGCTGCACGTTGGCGTATTGACAATGGAATAGGGATTTTGCACGTTCAATCGCAATGGTTTCGACGGTATCAACGTGTTCGCAACCACCGTAATAGCGACGGCCGGGGTAGCCTTCTGCATATTTATTGGTGAGACAAGTACCTTGCGCTTGCATAACGGCTTTTGAAACGATGTTTTCTGAGGCGATCAGCTCAATTTGTTCATTTTGGCGCACGTATTCGGCTTGAATACCCGCAAAGACAGCATCATCAGTGGCAGCAAGGTTGGTTGAGAAAAAGCTCTCAAGGCAGTGGTTGGGGTAACTTTTGTTCACGTTGGCATTCATGGTAGATGACCTTCCAATAATCCGACGGATTGGCTAAACATTCCGTCATTCCTTTTTAGTGGCTGCCTTATCGTTAAGCCGTTAGGCGACAACAAAAAAGCAGAGTGTCAGTTATCCTTAAACTGGATTGCAACCCCAACAATACGGGGTGAAAAGCCACTTAAACCTTGTTAAATCCCTAACCGCAATAAGTGGTAAACTGCATCTCTTTATCTAACAAGTCAGTAACATACTCTTTGGCTTATAAACAATCAATCAAAAATTTCCTATAGGAAACATGGTTTCTTTTTTTGTAAGCAAGAGCACGCTTTATTTACGTGCAGCCTCTTTAACCTTGCGTTGGCTTTATGCCACAATGATGGCCGAAATCAGGAAGATAACAATCGAGGGAAAGCATGTCTGAAGACATTTATGATGAGTACCCATCGTTGACTTTGGCCAAGGAAACTGGTGAACAAACGATCGAACCGCTTAAGCTTGGGCAACGTATTAAAGAGATCCGCTCTAAGCTTGGGATTACGCTAGAAGAGGCGAGCCAGCGGACAGGATTAGCTCGATCTACATTGAGTAAAATCGAAAACGAACAGATTTCTCCAACCTACCAAGCGATGCAAAAACTCGCTCATGGATTGCAGATAGATATGCCTCAACTATTTGAGCCACCAAAGAAAATTGTGGCAACAGGTCGTAGGGATATTTCTCGTATTGGTCAGGGAAAGCCGCATCCCACCCCAACTTACGAGCATGAATTGCTCGCCACGCAGCTCTCTAATAAGAAAATGATGCCGTTTAAAAGCCGAGTGCGAGCTCGTGCATTTGAAGAGTACAGTGACTGGGTTCGTCACGATGGTGAGGAGTTTTTGTTGATCCTCACGGGTGAAGTTTTGTTCTATAGCGAATTTTATGAACCGGTTCGATTGGCGGAAGGTGATAGCGTTTATTACGACGCTAACATGGGGCACATGCTGGTCTCTGTCAGCGAAGAGGATGCATTGATTTTGTGGGTTACGGCAAAATGAGTGTGAAAACGCGAAGTTTCTTATAGTGACAGCAATCGTTTGCCATTTGTTGGCTTTGCCATCTGTAGTGTGCTTTTAATCACTTTTAGCTCAGGCGATGGTAAGCATCTCGCGACTTTTAATTGTGATTGGGTTGTTAATTTTGACAATTCATCTTGTTTTGAACTTGTTAATCCGCCCGAACGGGCGCATTCTTGTTCACTATTGGAAACATGGTTTCCTCTTCTTTGGACATAATAGCCAACATTTGGTGGTGAATTCCCTGCTGGGTCGGCTGAAATGGAGATAAAAATGACTCAAGAACATGCAAATCAAACACTACTCACTACTCCTTTACATGCGCTGCACATCGAAGTTGGAGCGAAAATGGTGCCATTTGCTGGCTATGACATGCCCGTTCAGTACCCATTAGGGGTAAAGAAAGAGCATTTGCATACTCGCGAGGCGGCTGGTTTGTTTGATGTTTCGCATATGGGCCAACTTCGTTTGCATGGAGCCAATGCCGCGCAAGCATTGGAGTCATTGGTTCCGGTCGATATTATTGATTTACCAGCAGGTAAGCAGCGTTACGCCTTTTTCACAAATAAAGAAGGCGGCATTATGGATGATTTAATGGTCGCTAATCTGGGTGATCATCTGTTTGTTGTGGTTAACGCGGCTTGTAAAGCACAAGATATTGCTCATCTACAAGCATATTTGCCACAAGGTGTTGAGCTCGAAGTCATTGATGATCGCGCGCTGTTAGCGCTGCAAGGGCCAAAAGCCGCTGAAGTGTTAGCTCGCCTGCAACCACAGGTGATGACGATGCACTTTATGGATATTCAGCTAATGGACATCGATGGAGCCCAGTGCATTGTCAGCCGAAGTGGTTATACCGGTGAAGATGGTTATGAAATTTCTGTACCAGCAGAACAGGCCGAAGCATTGGCGTGTAAACTGACCGCTTATGAAGAAGTGGAATGGATTGGTCTAGGCGCGCGCGATTCACTGCGTTTAGAGTGCGGTTTATGTCTTTACGGACATGATCTCGATACCAGCACAACACCAGTTGAAGCGAGCTTGTTATGGGCGATAAGCAAAGTGCGTCGTGCTGAAGGTGAGCGTGCGGGTGGTTTCCCGGGTGCAGACATTATTCTTGGGCAGATCGAAAGCAAAGATGTTGCACGTAAACGTGTAGGTTTAGTGGGGTTAACTAAAGCGCCAGTACGTGAAGGAACGGAGCTATTTGACGCTGATGGCCAGCATATAGGCGTAGTGACCAGTGGTACAGCGGGACCGACGGCCGGCAAGCCCGTGTCTATGGCCTATATCCGAGCTGATTTATCAGCGATAGGCACAGAAATTTTTGCTGATGTGCGCGGAAAAATGCTGCCTATGGTGGTTGAGAAAATGCCGTTTGTGGCTCAGCGTTATTATCGCGGCTAAAGCATCATAAAATGTAATAAAAGTGCATTTAAAGATGTTTCATATCGATAACGGATTAAGTACTATCTGGGTTCAAAGTGATAAGGAATGACATGATGAACAAATGGGTAGTACTTTTTTCTTCGCTCGCCTTCTCTGGCAATGTGTTCGCCGTTGATGCTCAGCCCTACATAGTAAACGGCTCGTATGCAAGCGTGGCGGAGTTTCCTTCTATAGCGAGCTTGTTTTTTGATCAAATTGATTATAACGGTTCGTATGGAAGAGGAAGCTATTGCGGTGCTTCGTTGCTCAATAACCAATATGTATTGACGGCTGCGCACTGCGTTTATGGTAATAGTGCAAATCAGCTTTTCACCTCTGTTGTACCTAAGCTGCAAATTGAAACAGATTTCCCATACAACATATTAGAAAAAGCGCGAGTGGCAGAAATTTATTATCCATCAACCTATAACAGCACTACCTTTTTGGATGATATTGCGATCCTCAAGCTTGAAGCGCCTTTGACAATGCTGTCGTCTGCTGACTACTTAACGCGGCCTACCGCAAATTCTGATAGTACTTATCGTTCATTAAGTGAAACCTTTATTGCCGTTGGGCATGGTAATACCTCTTCTAATATTGATACTAAAACGTATCTACAGAAAACTAATTTAGCCTATGTGGCTAATAGTTCTTGTATTTATAGTTCTACTGCTGTGCCCGATACTAATTTATGTATGAGCGGTTCGATAAGTGCACTTACATCGCTAAAAAATGCAACGTGCCAAGGAGATTCTGGGGGCCCGTTATTTTGGCATAATGGCGGTAACTATATCCAAGTTGGTATAACCAGCTTCGGGCCAAATACCAAGTGTGGAGACCCACTGATTACTGCTCCATCGGTATTTACGGAAATCCTTGACTATTCTACTTGGATAGAGAGTGTTCTGCTTGGTTCTGAACCACCAAAATTTGTCGCAACAGAAGCGAAACGCCAAGCTTATTTAAACCCACCTTCTGACAGTGGTGGTTCATTCGGCTGGTGGTCTTTACTGCTGATGTTTATCCCCTTCATTCGTAGACGTTGAACCCTTATTGATTTCGAGCGACCTGTTTAGGTCGCTTTTTTATTGCCTTTTTTGAGCAGGTTCCACTTAGGGCGCTAAACTTGAAAGTGATACACGCGTATCTTTCTAGATGAGTGACGAGGTGATGGATGTACAAATGGATACTGTTCAGTGCGATGCTATCAGCAAATGCTTATGCGGTTGATTTCCAGCCTTACATTGTGAATGGTTCGGATACCAGCAGTGCCACTTACCCTTCTTTTGCTAGCCTTTTATATCAAAGCAGCGCTCAGTATAGTACCAACAGTTTTTGTGGGGCGAGTATTATCAATTCACAGTTTATTTTGACGGCAGCTCATTGTATTTACGGTAAAAAAGATACCATGCTTTATACGGTGGTAGTGCCTCAGTTGGATAATGTGGCCGATTTCCCCTACGGGAATATCCAGATATCGCGCGCGGCGGCTTTTTATTACCCCAGTACTTACATCAATTCGTCCAGTGCACTCTGGCGTGATGACATTGCGATTATCAAGCTCGAAACACCGCTCAATGTGGCGGACTATTCTGCGCTACTCAATACTCAGTTAAATAATGATTACCCTGCTGGTAATAATTACAAAGCGATTGGTCATGGCTACATGGCGGGTAATGTCGCGAGTTCAAATACTCAGTTACAAGAAACGACCCTCACTTTTGTTAGTAATGCCGTCTGTAGCGCTTTCTATGGCCCGACATTGACCTCAAAGCAGATCTGTTTTGATGGTGCGGTAAGCGGTGCTTATAAAAACTCCACCTGTTCTGGCGATTCCGGTGGGCCTGTCTATTGGTTTAATGGCTCGCAATACATTCAAATTGGTTTAACCAGCTTTGGGCCTTCACTATGTGGTGATACTAACCAACCGATCACCTCGGTATTTACGGAGCTTTATGATTATCAGAGCTGGATTCAGCGCGTTCTTACAGGGGCAGAGGTGCCTAAATATTATGTTGCCACTCAAAATGGGGTACGTGTTCTGATTGATACTCAAACTGTTGCCCCTCAAGAGGAGAGCGGTGGCAGTTTGAGTATCCTAGGGTTGACTCTACTGCTGTTATTTCGCTTTCGGGCGCATAATAATTTTGGTTCGTCTGTTGTGGTGATTAAAAATTTGCTTGGCTCTCAACGTCATCTCTTGTGCGGTGATTTGGTTTGCCGTTTGCTCTATGTTAAACAACGCATCGATGCCGTACCCGTGCAGTGAATAACGTTGAATAAACCAATTCATCTGCTTGGGGTCGTCTTTGAGTGGTTTGAGATCGGCAATCAACTGTTTTGCTGCGGTGAGCGTTTCCTCTTCCGTTATTTCGACAGATAAACCGTCAATCAGCTTATCAATGGCTTGCTCTGCGGTATCGACATCATTGGATGAAATGTCCACGCTAAATAGCCAATCATTATGTGGTTCACTATCGGCTGAAACCGAAAAAGCATTGGGAGCGTAATCCAACCCTAGCTGTTCACGCACCTGATTCACCATGCGGCGGTTTGCCACACGCCACAACATATCATCCATAAAGATAGTAGTAGCCGATTTGTGTTCCGGGTCGTTACTGATCACTCTGGCAAGATAGGCACTGCTTTTTTCATCGTTGATCGCCATGTCGATTCGAGGCTGAAAGTCTGCGCGATAATCAATGCGATAATCGACCTCAGGTGCAGAGCTGAAGGTTAATGACGCTACATAGGTACGCAATAGCGGTTTCAGTTCGGCAGGTTTAATGTCTGCGGTAATAAAGAGTTTAAAGCCTCTATTTTTCTTAAAGAGATCATCATGGGTTTGCATCAGTTGTTCAACACTCACCGTATTGATGTCCGATCCTTCGTATAACCAATGAGTGGTGTTCGGCAGATAGCTATTGCGATTAATGGCGAGCGCCATCTGGCCAATGGGTGAGCGAAGAAAAGTATCTCGATTTTGCTTAAACTCTTGTTTTGTTAACTGCAGATGGCTGTCGTCGATGTTGATGGCTGTCATCGCCGTATAAAGGGCCGCAAACGCTTCGGCTAACTCATCTTTAGATGATTCAAGGCTGATACCATGCGACGTAAAGTCGATGTAGGGATTCAATATGATGCCGTGTCTTCTCAGGTGATTATCCAACTGAGAGCCGCTAAAGTTACCAATTCCACCGCGTATGGCACTCGGAATAAGCACTTCAGAAGCTTTACGCAAATCGTGCTCTAAGCTTGCTTTACCACCAAGGCTTGCCAAAGAGGCATACACTTTTTCCCCTGCGTTAATGTCTCTGCGATACCACACTTCAACACCGTTACTTAGCGTCCAAATGGTGATATCCATCGGCTCTTGAGGTTGAGATTCCGACAAAATAGCACCTATCTGCGTAGGTGTTACAAAAGCTTGATTGACCTCTTGTAGTAGCGGTGGCTGCCCTTTTTGGGCAAACAGGGTTTTGAGTGTTGGCAGTGTCGCGACGACTAATTCTTTGTCTTCACTTTTATCCAACCCAATATTGATCTGGTAGTCGCTAGACAATAATTTGCGAAGGTGTTCATCGAGTATGGCACTGTTGGTGGTCGAGATAAATTCGGTTAACGTCGAACGTCGGTCTAAATGCGACTGGATCGGTTGATCCAATGTGCGCGCCAGCGTTTTTTCTTCGACTAAATCTATCGCGGTGGCTTTTTGCCAATTGTTATCGAAGTTCGCTAGCATCTCTTGATACTGACGGAAAATCGCCTGAAACTCTTGCTCACTCACACCATGATCACGCAGTGCAGCAAGTGTGGAGAAGAAGAGATTTTGCGATGCTTCTCTTGAGTCCACTGGAAACCCGACCTCTGCAAACGAATAGCGCTGGGTTTCAAACGGGATAGTTTGGGAATAAATCCAAAGTGCCGGAAGGTTGGCGTCACTGAAATTGCTGGATAACCGCTGTTGTATCAGTTGCTGGGCGATATCATCGAGCCACCACTGGGCTTGTTGTTCACGGCTGGCTATTTTTTGCTCGCCACGGTCGATGAATAGGCTAATGTTCGGTGAGTCATTGGCACCAATGTAACCCACAAAATCTGTATTATTGGCCGTAATGCTGTGATTTCTAGTCGGCATTGGCGTGCTGCCTTTTTCCCAGCTCGCGAAGTGTTTTTCTATCAATGCCGTGGCTTGCTCTAATGTGATATTGCCGGCGATAACGATTTCGGTAAGCTGTGGCTGATACCAAGTGCGGTAAAAATCGGCAATCCCTTCGGGTGTCGCTTGGTTTACGCTCTCTTTGGTGCCCAAGGGATCATGTTGTGCATATAAAGTATTAGCAATCATGTGCTCATAAACGTTTTGAGCGTAGCTCTTCTCCTCTTTACGTGAAAAACGAAACTCGCCCATGATCACGCGTTTTTCATTTTCAACCGATGTAGGAGTAAGCTCTATACCATCGGCAATATCTCTAAACCAAACCAGAGCTGGCTCTACCGCTTGGTTATCGGGTAAATCCAGTTTGTAAACCGTTTCTTGATAAGCAGTATAAGCATTGATGTCAGGGCCAAAACTGACCCCCGATTGCTCAAAGGTTTTGATCGCATCATTTCCGGCATAATGAGCGCTGCCATTAAAAGCCATATGCTCAAGAAAATGAGCGTAGCCCTGTTGCTGATTGTTTTCTTGAAATGCCGCTGCGTGAACAATCAAGCGGATGGAAACGGGTTCTTTTTGATTGGGATAAATGTGGTATTTCATGCCATTGGCCAGCTCGGCGCTCGCCCAATAGGGATCTTCTTTGATCGGAGTGAATGCTTGATTTGAAGCACATCCCAACAGAAATAAGCAACTAACGAATAGTAGACGATATATTTTCATAACAACCTCGACATGTATTTGGTGGCAATATACGTCATGAGGTTTGAATTATTTTGGGGAATGTGACTGTCAACTCAGGTTTTGAGAAAGAAGTTTCAATTTTTTCGTAACAATGAATGTTATTAATTACATTGTGTAACGGTAGTGTTAGGTTTTGAATAGTTTACCCACCTTTGTATTGGATATCTCTAACACGTCAGCTAACACCATAAAACAGAGAGGCTGGCTAATTTCTTCAACAGTGGAAGCATTAGCTTCACACTGCTGAGAGATTAGTTCGGTGATCTACTGGCTTTCTTCACTGATACGAGGGGCTTTTTGCAGTGAACGTTTACGCATTAACCAACTCACCAGTACCGTTGAGATAGCGATCAACAGTGTCATCAGTGGTGCTAATATCAACGCATGATTGGCTATTTTGGCAAGCTTGTCGGGCAAAAGAGAAATACCTAAGCCTGAGCCGACCAAAAACAGAATCCACGCCAGCGCGCTCAGTGGTGAGACGAGCAGGAAGCGTGTTGGTGTTACTGCATTACGCAGCCCCATTACCATAGGCAGCAAAGAACGAACTACCGGCAGAAAGCGCCCCATGAACATGGCCAGTAGCCCATACCTTTGGATCAAGTTATCGGTAGTGCGCCACTGTTTTTCTGAGACTTTGTTGAGCCAAGTTGAGACTAATCGCCACTCTTTAAGTTGGTGGCCTTGATAAAAGGCGATCGCACTGCCCAGCCAACCAGCAAAAACCAGCACGCCAATAATGGCATAAAGGTTGAGTACCCCAACGGCCGCAAGGCTACCGCACAGTACAATCACACTATCGCAAGGCAGCGGCGCTGCTGGAATAAATGCACTTTCAACGAAGATAAGTAATCCAATGCAGAGGTAAAGTAACGACAGATCGACCTGTTGTAGCGCAAACAGATCTTGATGCCATAAGGCAGAGAAAATAGACAAAAAAGTATTCATAACAAGCTTCCTCAATCAGTAAATAGTAATAATTGGTCCGATTGAAAAAGGTGTTAAGCGTGGGCGAAGCGTGAATACAGGTTGGAAAATTGCAGTGCTTTACGCACAAAAACGTGAGTTGATTGACCTATATACAGAGAACAAATGACGACAAACGCAGTGGTACTGAGAGTGTAAAAAAGTAGGGTAGTTTCTGCGCTCGTCTTTTCGTCGTCATCTGAGATTAACCGAAGCCCACTGACTCGTGGCGATTCATGCCTTGTGGTTAATATCGCTGCATCACGATCAACAAAAAATGGATGACTGGAAAAATGAACATGCTGGATTGTCGTAGACTCACTCGCCGAAAAGCTTTGTGTAGCATTGAGGTTGAGCGAGGAGAACAGGCTCAATAAGCTAAACAAGAAGGCAAACATCAATGATTGGATCATAACTATCGCGAGGCTACTTAAACTGAGGGTGAGTATGCGGCGTGTCAGCGGTGCGTGTAAAGGAATTTTAGCCCTGGAAAAGCGTGAAAAAGTGAGCAGCGCTGCTGCTCACTCATGATAGTTAAATATTAATGATGCAAATTATATTGCTGCCGCAGTTGAGCTCTCGCTCGCTTTTGCGCGGTTTTTAAGGAAGGCGTAACCAAAGCCAGTCACCGCCGTACCAGCCGCAATCGCGATTAGGTACATCAGTACAGGTGTAATCGCATTTGGGATCAGTAGGACAAATAAGCCGCCGTGCGGAGCCATTAATTTCGCGCCAAACAGCATAGACAGTGCACCCGTTAACGCGCCGCCTGCCATACAAGCTGGGATAACGCGCATTGGATCTTTCGCTGCAAATGGAATTGCCCCTTCAGAGATAAAGCATAAACCTAGTACAAATGAGGCTTTACCCGCTTCACGTTCACCGGCTTCGAATTTGTCTCTGGCAAGGAAAGTCGCAAGGCCCATACCTAACGCTGGCACCATACCCGCAGCCATAATAGCGGCCATTGGTGCGTAAGTTTGCGAAGCAAGTAGACCAACACCAAAGGTATACGCTGCTTTATTAATCGGCCCACCTAAGTCAAAGCACATCATCGCGCCTAGGATTACACCCAGAAGTACGGCGTTGGCTGAGCCCATGTTGTTTAAGAACTCAGTCATTGCAGCCATGATGCTCGATACAGGGCCACCGACGATGTAGATCATCACCAAGCCAGTAAAGAGACTCGCCACAAATGGAATGATGAGGATTGGTTTTAGCGCTTCCATCGATTGAGGTAAGGAGACTTTATCTGCAATGAATTTAGCGGCGTAACCTGCAATGAAACCGGCCACAATACCACCAAGAAAACCGGCTCCGGTAGAGCTTGCCAACATCCCGCCAATCAAACCAGGAGCAAGCCCCGGACGGTCAGCAATCGAGAACGCAATAAAACCCGCCATGACAGGGATCATTAATGCAAAGGCTGAACCGCCACCAATGGTCATCAGCGCTGCCGCCAATGTGCCTTGCTCTTTAAACGCTTCAATACCAAACACAAAAGAGAGTGCGATGATCAAACCACCCGCGACTACGACAGGAAGCATGTGAGATACCCCAGTCATCAGGTGCTTGTACACCCCTTTTTTCTCTTCGGTTTGATTGTTATTAGACGCTGACGATTGCGTATAAATAGACGCTTGGTTAAACGCGTTGGTGATCTCTTGCTCGGTTTTTTTCAGTGCAAGGCCAGTACTGGTTTTGTACAGTTTTTTGCCGTTGAAACGATCGAGTGGCACTTCGATATCGGCCGCAATGATCACCAAATCCGCATCAGCAATCTCTTGCGCCGTGAGTTGGTTTTTCGCGCCCACAGAACCCCGTGTCTCTACTTTGATCTGGTGGCCAAGGCGTTTTGCATGGTTTTCTAGCGCTTCTGCCGCCATAAAGGTGTGTGCAACACCCGTTGGACAAGCGGTGATAGCCACGATTTTTTTAGCGGCTTGCGTTACGACTGGCGCAGACACCGTTTTTGCCTCTTGCTCAGTTAGGATAGTTGCTGCATTTATCGCGCTGTTTAAAAAAGCAACGGGATCAGACGTGCAGGCTGAAATGTCACTTTGGTACACTTTTTTGCCGATAAAGCGGGTGGTATCTATTGGTGTATTACGAGCAATAACCACCACATCTGCGTTGTCGATTTCACTGCTAGAGAGCGTATGGCCTTGAATGATGCTGGAATGACATTCAACCACAGCGGTCCAATTGAGCGATTTTGCCGCTTGTTCAAGCAGCCCGGCAGCAATGATGCTGTTTGCAACGCCACTGGGGCATGCGGTAATAATAGCAATCTTCATAGTTACGACCTTCTGTCCTTATGAGTTAGCGCTTAAGCTAACGGGTTGTAATTGGATTTGTTGTTGTAGGGTTTCGAGTTGTTTTCGGTTTGACATACCCACGCCGACTTGCGTAACAGCTAACGCAGAGAGGGCGGTGGCAAAAGTAAGCAGTTCTGTTTTTTCCATCTGCTGCATGTGTCCCCAGCAAAGGCCAGCGACTAAAGTATCGCCTGCGCCAACGGTGCTAACGACCTGCATACGTGGTGGTTTTGCATGCAGCCATTGATGTTGGTTCAACCACATCACGCCATTTGCTCCCATCGACACCACGATATTTTCAATGCCTTTTTCGGCCAGTTGCGCGGCGGCAGCTTGGCATTGCTCAGGAGTGTGTAGTTCACGCCCCACAAATTGAGAAAGCTCTTCATCGTTTGGTTTAATCAACCAAGGCTTTGCGTCAAGACCCGCTTTGAGGGCATCACGACTACTATCAAACAGCACTTTTTTACCCATGAAGTGCAGTTTTTCGATCCACGAAGCACATAATGCTGGAGAGATGCCCTGTGGCAAGCTACCAGCGAGCACAAAATAGTCGTGATCAGCGGCTAATCTCTCGAGAGTGCGTTCGAACTGCTCAATGGCAAGCGGCGTCACTTCAACTCCGGGGAAATTGATGTCGCTCACTTCGCCTGATTTCTCGACCAATTTCACGTTAATACGGGTTGCACCATCAACACGAACAAACTCATCAATTGCGGCCATTTGATCAAATAGCTGACAGAACAACGCTTGGTTATCACGGCCAAGAAAGCCGGTCACAGTCACCTTTGCACCGAGATCGCTCAGTACTTTCGCAACATTAACCCCTTTACCTGCGGCGTGAAGTGAACCTTGTTTGACTAGGCTCACTGAGCCAACATTCAGCACATCCAAGCTACCTGTTAAATCAAGCGCTGGGTTTAGCGTGATAGTGACGACTTTATTTGTCATGGCTTAATCCTCACCCTTCACCTAGACCAGAAGCAATCGCTTTACCGATCGATTCTAATGCTTGCTCGGCGTCTGCCCCCTCAGCTGAAAACTGAAGCTGGTGGCCATGTTTTACGCCCAGCGCAATGACTTTCATCAGGCTTTTCGCGTTGGCTGTTTTTCCGTCGCCATCTAAGTTAGACACTTTGATATTGGCTTCAAATTTCTTCGCTTCGGCCACCAACATCGCTCCTGGACGAGCGTGCAGACCATGTGCATTTTTGATTTTGAATACCGCAACCTTGCTTGCTGCGCTCTCATCTTTTGCCGGAGCTTGCTCATTGTCATTGCTGAAGAAAGCCAATAATTGGGCAGCATTCGCATTGAGCAAGGTTTCTTGCTGTTGCTGAAGCACAAGCTGCGTGAGCTTATCCAGAATGTTTTGGTGAGCATTATTACAAGCGGCAATCGCGATCAAGGCTTTGACGTTGAGTTGATTGTATTCACACGCATTGGCGGTTGACACAAACGAAATGCCCGTGCGTTTGACCGCTTTGTCACTGCTGATTAACCACAATCCCTTGCCTAGGTGGGTTGGCTCTTTCGTGACCAGTTCGGCAACAAATTCATTGTCGGCACAGCCGGTATTGCGTAGCAAACCGCCAGCGACGGCGCTCATCTGTACCATATCACTGGCAGGGAAAAGCAGTTGGATCAACGAAGCATCAAAATCAGGCTCAAATTGCACTTCACCATTGAGGAGTGCAATGACATCATTGGCACTGGACGCTTGTTTCAGTTTCTCTTCAACGCCATCGGCGGATAACACTTGCGTCAGTTGCTTCAGAATGCCCAAATGTTCATCGGATTTCGCTGCAATACCAATCGCGACATAAACGGTTGTGTCGTTACCCCAGTCAACGCCGTTAGGGAAGTGATGAACGGCAACACCCGTTTGCTTAACCAGTTGACGTGTATCGGTTGTACCGTGTGGGATCGCGATACCATTACCAAGAAAGGTCGAATTCTGAGCTTCACGGTTAAGCATGCCATCGACATAACCTGCTTCGACGAACCCTTTGTTGGTTAGATCCGCTGCAATAGCTCGAATCGCCTCTTGCTTGTTCGTGGGTGATTGGCCCAAAGTAATATTGTTGGAATTGAGTTGCAGCATTTTGGCCTCTTTGCCTTACGGCTTAATTCGTTATCACTTTGAAGTATGTATTTCACCTAAGTGATCGTTTATTAGTATGATTTATTCAAGCTGAATCGTTTCAGCTTTTTTCCCAAAAAAATTCAGCAAACCTATTTTTGACGAAAAATGGCGCTGTTCAACTTATTCGCACTGCTCATTTTTTAATAACACTCACATTTGGTCATCTTTACATCGACGGAGTGATGGTCAAATGTAGCCTTAGTTATCATTTTGTAATTTTGCTGAATCCTTTCAGCTTTTATACTGAATCGATTCAGCGTATAATTCAACTTCATCAAGGATCAAAAAATGCGTTCTATGATCCGACGCACAGAACAAGAGTGGTTGATATGACACTAGATGAGATAGCGAAGTTAGCGGGAGTCTCTAAAACCACCGCCAGTTATGTAATCAATGGCAAAGCGCAGAAGTACCGCATTAGTGAAAAAACCCAGCAGAAAGTGATGGCGGTGGTGGATGCCCATAATTACCGTCCCGATCACGCCGCTTCTGCTTTGCGAGCAGGAAATAGCCGCTCTTTTGGGCTCATCATCCCTGATCTTGAGAACACCAGTTACGCGCGTCTTGCCAAATTGTTAGAGCAGAACTCTCGTCAAGCGGGTTACCAAATTCTCATCGCCTGTTCGGACGATGACCCGCATACCGAAATGTCGGTGGTGGATGCCTTGGTCTCACGCCGCATCGATGCACTGTTTGTTGCCAGCGCGATTCCTCACGCCAGTGAGTTTTATCTCAAGTTGCAACATTCAGGTACTCCGGTTATTGCGATTGACCGCCCGTTAGATGATGAATTTTTCGCCTGTGTGATCAGTGAAGATTTCAACGCCGCGTTTGAATTGACTCACTCTCTATTAACGCCGGAGATTAAAACCGTTGGTTTGGTCGGTGCATTACCAGAGCTTAATATTTCGCAAGAACGCCAGTTGGGTTTTGAAGCCGCGCTGAGAGCGAAAAATCTGCACAGTATCATCGGTTATGGCGCGCACTTTAACCGTGAAGAGGGCAAACGAGTGGTGAATGAATGGATCGCCAATAACAGTATGCCAGATGCGATCGTCGCGACTTCCTACACTCTGCTTGAAGGGATTTTAGATGTATTGTTTGAAAACCCAAGTTTAATGAATCAGGTTAAGTTATCGACATTTGGTGACAACCGTCTACTTGATTTCTTGCCGATTAAAATCAACTCGTTGCCGCAGCAGTTTGAGCTGATTGCCGACAGCGCACTCGCGTTGGCACTCAACGCTTCGGCAAAACGTTATCAAGCTGGGATCGAATTGGTGCCTCGTAAACTGAAAGTTCGTATTCATTGATGGTCACTTTTTAGCTTGATTTTTATAAAGTCATCAAGAAAATTCACGTAACCTAAGCTCTGTTTTGCTCGATCTTACGTCGCTTTTCTTGGTTAATCGCGTATTATGAAGCACTTTGATTTTCGCTATCTTTAGGGTTGGAATGAAGTTTCTGCACACCTCTGACTGGCATCTCGGTCGACAATTTCATAACGTTTCTTTATTGGATGATCAGCGCGCAGTACTCAATCAATTGATTGAGTATCTGCAGTGCAATCGGGTGGATGCTTTAATCGTCGCCGGAGATATCTACGATCGTTCAGTTCCACCGACGGCAGCCATTGAATTGATGGATGATATAGTCAACCGGGTGTGCAACGAGCTTTCCATCCCCTTAATTATGATCCCCGGTAACCACGACGGGGCGAAGCGTTTAGGCTTTGCGGCCAAGCAGATGCAACACTCGGGCTTGCACATTATTAGCAATTTTGAACAGATGATGCAGCCTGTGGTGCTAAAATCAGCCACTGCTGGTGAAGTGGCATTTTATGGTATGCCTTATAACGACCCTGAAGTCGTTCGCCACCACTTTGGAGAGTCCGTAACCAGCCATGATGAAGCCCATCAATACCTTATTGAGAAGATTATATCGCAGTGGAATCCGTCACAACGTCACGTTATGATTGGCCACTGCTTTGTTGATGGCGCTATCGAATCTGACTCTGAACGTCCTTTGTCCATTGGCGGTTCTGATCGTGTCAGTCATCAACACTTTGTACCTTTTGATTATGTTGCGCTCGGCCATCTGCACCAACCGCAGAAAAAGGGGGAAGAGTATATCCGTTACTCTGGCTCTCTAATGAAATACAGCTTTTCAGAGCAGCACCACAAGAAAGGAGCGACCTTGGTTGAATTTGATGAACAAGGTTTTGCCAGCGCCACGCATGTGCCACTGACTGCTCCTCATAGCATGCGTATTATTGAAGGTGAGTTGCTGGAGATCATAGAGCAAGGCAAAACAGACCCACACAACCACGATTATCTGTTGGTTCGTCTTACCGACAAACACGCGATACTGGACCCGATGGAAAAACTGCGTCAATCCTACCCCAACGTACTGCATTTAGAAAAACCGGGCATGTTGGTGGGAGTTGATCAAGCAATGGGGCGTGCACGTTTGGCACGCGGTGAGGTGGATATGTTCCGCGATTTTTTCTTAGAAGCTAAGCAAGAAGCGTTAACCGCAGCGCAAGAGCAAGCGGTGATCGACGTCATTCAAGCACTAAAACCGGGAGCCCAAGCCTAATGCGTCCAATACAATTGACCCTGCAAGCATTTGGCCCCTTTGCTCATAAAGAAGTGGTGGATTTTACCGCCTTGGGTGCCTCGCCGCTATTTTTGATTAATGGTCCAACCGGAGCGGGCAAAAGTTCACTGCTCGATGCCATTTGCTACGCTTTGTATGGTGAAACGACAGGCAGTGAGCGCACTGGTGATCAAATGCGCTGCGACTACGCGGACCCGCACACGCTCACCGAAATCAGCTACCAGTTCGAGCTTGGCGGGCGAATCTACCAAGTTGATCGCTCGCCCGACCAAGAAGTGCCGAAAAAACGCGGTGAAGGCTCAACAAAAAAATCCCATGCTGCGAGCTTGTTTGAATGGGTCGATGGCGAAATGAAATTGCTTGCTAACAAGCCTAATCCTGTCGGTAAAGCCATGGTGGAATTGATCGGTTTAGATGTAAAACAGTTTCGCCAAGTGATGGTCATCCCCCAAGGGAAATTTCGTGAATTACTGACTGCCAACTCCAAAGAGCGGGAGCAAATCTTTGGTCAGTTGTTTCAAACTCACATTTATAGCCAAATTGAACGAGCGCTGTTTGAGAAAGCCGCGGGGATCCGCAAAGCGAAAGAAGAATTTGATCACCAAATTAAAGGCGCATTGGATGTCGTGAACGCAACTAGCGAGTCACACCTTGAAACGTGTATTGCTGAGCTGTCACCCCAATTAACGGCCGCTCACGCAGCGTACCTAGATGTCCAGCAAAGGTTTGATGCAGCGAGCAGCGAGCAAAAAGCGGCGCAAACCCTTGCTAAACAATTTCAAGAGCAGCGTCAACTCGTGCAACTTAAAGCCGATCACGATGCACAATCGTCAGTCATCGATGCGGTAAAAGCTCAAAGGCATCAAGCCTTGCAAGCTACGCGCTTAGATTCACCCTATTACGAATTACAATCGTCACAACGTCAGTTAGAAGCGGCCAACCAAGCAAAAGTCGAAAAAGAACAAGCGATTACGCAGTCACAACAGCAGTGGCAACAGGCCAAAGCGGCTCAAGAAGACGCGGCAGAAAAAGTCAAAATAGTGCCGAATCTGATGCAACAAATTTATGACTTAAACCTAATCAAAACTAAGCTTGTTGAACGGGAGCATCATCAAAAAGCGCTGCAACAAGCCTTACGTGAAGTGGAGCTCGCGACGCAAAATCGCCACAACTTGCACGCCGCTGTTGAGCAGTTTGAGCAGCAAATTATGCTTAAGCGTCAAGAGTGCGAAAGAGTCAACCAACAGTTAGCTGAGTTAAAAGGACAGCGCTTAGAGCTTGAAACCATCAAACAGCAGATTGATCGCTTATTAAAGCAGCAGCAGCTTGAACAGCGTTTAGCCACAGAGCAAACTGCACTGAGCCATAGTCAGCAGCAGTTTGATTTGGCACAGCACGCAACGTTGGACGCGAAACAGCAAGCCGATAAATTAGAGCTGATTTGGCACACCAACCAAGCCGCCGAGCTGGCTCGAACCTTGGATCAAGGTGATGAGTGCCCAGTGTGTGGCAGTTGCGAGCATCCTAAGTTGGCGCGTTATGCTGGAGAAACGGTGACTAAGGCGCAAGTGCAGCAGGCGAGAGCGATACAGCAAAACAAACTGGCCACAGAGCAAGAAACGCTAAAACAGCAACAGCAACGAGCGACCCAATACGCACGGCTTGAGCAAGAGATGGCAAGTTTGAGGGAGTCATTATCTGGAAATACGCAAAGTTTAGTGCAACTGCAGCAAGCTCAAAGCGATCTTGAACATTCCATTGCTCATCTTGAATCGCTCAATCCAGAGCAATTAGCTCAACAATTGGCAAAATTAGAACTGCAGTTAGCACAAGCTAAGCAAAATGCTGAAACGCAGCAGCATAAAGTCGAACAAGCCACCCTAACGGTTGCCAAAGAGCAGACTGAAGTTTCTGCATTAAGCCAAGGGATCCCGGAGTTGTATCAAGACAGTTTGCATTTGAACGAATCTTTAACCCAGTTAGAGCTGCAATTGGCTAATCTCAACCGTTTAGATGCGGAAACCAAAGCGCGCTTCAATCAAGCGAACGCCGATTTTTCTGGTGCGAAAGCGGCGTTCGCGGCGGCGGTCGAACACCAGATTCATTGGCAAAATGCGTTTACGCAGTCACAGCAGCAGTGGCACAGTGCGCTGATTGAGAGCCAGTTCGACGATACTGAGCACTATTTACAGGCACGTTTATCTTCACAGCAGATCGAGCAGCTTGAAAAGCAGATCAAACAATTTGACGAAAGAAGTACGACGTTAAACGCTCAGCTTCAAACATTAGCCAGTGAGCTGAGTGAAAAAAGTGAGCCCAATCTTGCTGAGTATGCAAGCGCGGTCGAGGCCACGGCCGCGTTGCAGCAAAGCGCACTGGATCAATGGAGCACGTTACGGTCTAAAATGGATGCCTTAACCAGTGTGAAAGAAAAAATCGCTATTTTACATATAAAAAATGAAGCCTTAGAGCAAGAGTACCAAGTATTTGGGACTTTGAGCGATATCGCCAACGGCAAAACAGGCGCTAAAGTGAGTTTACACCGCTTTGTTCTTGGCGTGCTGTTAGATGATGTGCTGATCCAAGCCTCAATGAGGCTGCAGATCATGAGTAAGGGGCGTTATCTGCTCAAGCGTAAAGAAGATCGCGCCAAAGGTAATGTGGGTTCAGGGCTTGATCTGATGGTCGAAGATGGCTACACCGGAAAATGGCGAGATGTGGCGACCTTGTCTGGTGGTGAATCTTTTATGGCGGCGTTGTCATTAGCGCTGGGTTTATCGGATGTGGTGCAATCATACAGCGGCGGTATTAAACTGGATACACTGTTCATCGATGAAGGTTTTGGCAGTTTAGATCCTGAGTCATTGGACTTGGCGATTCAAACCCTTGTCGACTTACAACAAGGAGGCCGAACGATCGGCATCATTTCTCACGTGAGCGAGCTGAAAGAGCAAATAGCCTTACGCATTGATGTCGATGTGGCGAGAAACAACGGCAGTTCAATAAGACTTGTTGCATAATGAATGGGAATGTAGGTTATCTTGTGCTAGTTATTAATAAGCATAGCGTGGCGAGTGTGACTCACTTCGACGTTTAAAAAGACCAGGTTATGCATAATGATGATTATAAAAATGAATATATCAGTTTGGTAAGGTTGCATGGACGTAGTAAAAAAAATATACCAGTACGCTGAGCCGAACCTCACCCTTGTGGGATGGATGGGGTTCATTGGTTTTCCCCTTTATTATTACGTGTGGACTTATCTCTTTCCACAACCTTATGAAAGTATGGAGTTACGGGCGATTTGCGCCATTTTATTTGCGGGGATTATTTTTCGCAATTCAACGCCGAAACATTTACAGCACTACTTACCTTACTATTACTTGTTTTCAATAGGATTTTGTTTGCCATTCTTCTTTGGCTACATGATGCTGATGAACGATTGGTCAACGATCTGGGCGATGTCGTTCATGGCGTCTATTTTCCTCCATATCCTCTTAGTCCACGAAACAAAAGTCATGCTGATTCAAGCCGCCATTGCATTAGCATGTGCTTACTTTGTGACTTATGGCGTAATGGACGCGGAACTGCGAGTGATGGTGGAATGGCCGTACGTACCGATTTTTCTATTTACTTACATTTTTGGTAACCTGTTCTATTTTCGTAACCAAATTGAACATGAAGCGAAGGTGTCGATTGCCAAGTCTTTTGGCGCAGGGATTGCGCATGAAATGAGAAATCCATTAAGTGCGTTAAAAGCGTCAATTGAAGTAATGGGTTCGGTATTGCCCAATCCTACTGCATCCAAATCAGAGTCTTATATGCTACCGTCTAAAGATTTAGATCTGATTGCTGGTCTATTAAGAGATGCTGATGAAGTCATTCGCTCCGGTAATGAGACCATTGATTTGCTGTTAACTTCGATTGATCAAAATAGGGTCTCAACATCGACCTTTAAAAAGCATGCTGTAAAGCCTGTTATAGAAGAGGCACTGCGCAGTTTTTCTTATAAAAGACCAGAAGACAGGCAGGCAGTGACTCTTAAGGTGGTGGATGACTTTGATTTTTTAGGCAGCAGTACACTGTTAAAATACGTGCTCTACAATCTACTCAAGAATGCGTTCTACTATCAAAATAACGATATGTTTAATATCCATATCACCTTGAAATCAAGTGAGAATTGCCACCAAATTACAGTGAAAGACAATGGTGTTGGTATTGAACCTCATTTGCTGGACGATATTTTTAAAGACTTTTATACCTTCGGTAAAAATGGCAGCTATGGTCTGGGGTTACCCTTTTGCCGTAAAGTAATGCATGCTTTTGGAGGGGATATTATCTGCCGTTCTGAACTTGGAGAGTGGACGGAGTTTACTTTAACGTTTCCCGAGTATGATTCGCAAGCCGTCGCTAATATTAAACTCGATCTAATGAAGGCGAAATCTCTGCTTTATATTGGCAAAACGAGCATAGTGAATCGTTATCTCAGTGAGAAATCGTTCTATCTTGGTTTCCAGCTTAATGTCTTAGAGCCTGAGAGTGCTTTGCGTCGAGAAGAGTTTGAATTTGAGTTTGATCTGATCTTTGTGGATCTGCAAACGTTGGATGAAACGCCGGATTACTTAACCAAACTGGAACCTAAACTGCATTTTACACAAGCAAAAGTTTGCTATTTATATGACCAAAATCAGCGTTACGCGCTGACGATGGAGCGTCATTTAACTATTTACCCAATTGAAAAGCACAAATTGTTATTGGATGGATCGGCGATTATTGATGAACTACTCTTTGAAACGGAAGAGCTTATTGCCGATAAAAATGCTATCCCGTTAAAACAATATGATTATGAAAAACGAATTTTGTTGGTCGATGATAACCACTCCTTACGTAGCTTCACCGCTCTGTTGCTAGAAAAGCAAGGGTATGAAGTACTGCAAGCGAGCGATGGGGAATTAGCATTACAAATGTTGGCCAATAATTCAATTGACTTGGTGTTAATGGATATTGAAATGCCGATTATGGATGGTATTTCGGCCACTTTATCTATCCGTTCATCCACCGCTTCTTACAGTAAAGTGCCTATTATTGGGCACACGGGTGACAATAGCCCTTCAACGATAGAAAAAATCCGTACATCAGGAATGAATGATTACGTTTTAAAACCAGCGGATAAAACGCTATTGTTAAAAAAATTAAGTCACTGGATTTAATAACCCTAGGTAAACCCTAGGGTTATTCCTTACCTTATCCTTCTTATTTGAGATTGCACCATTGGTTTAGTATGTCGATGCGTGACTTACTTGAAATAGAGACTGCTATCATTTTGGGCCCTTTCACACACGGTTAATATGGTGTCAATTTGTGAGTCAGTGACATTACTATTTAACGAAAGCCGAATAATGTTTTTATTCTTTGAAGTGGCAGGCCTGCAAAAAACAGCACCAAATATTTGATTCTCTTCTAAATAATCGCGAACTTTTTCTGTATTTCGTTCATCTCCGGTTTCTAGCGCTATGATTTGGGACTCACTTCGTACGCTTAGCCCTATACTATTTAGTCCACGACGCAGTGTGTGTGCATTACGGTGCAACTGAATTCTTTTAGAATCGGCTGATTTGATAATGTCCAATGTCGCTTCTAGCGCTTCGACTTCATAAGGCAAAATAGTTGAGCTAAAAATAGCGGGATAACCCACAAAAGGGATGCAGTGATTCACATTATTATTCGCCCAAATAGCGCCAGCGCGATACGCGAATGTTTTCGCAAGGCTAGCTGTAATAAAGTCAACCTCTGCTGTTAACCCTAATTCACTGACAAGTCCTGCACCTTTTTCGCCATGTGTGCCAAGTGAATGCGACTCATCAACTAAAATGGCGCATCCATACTCTTTGGCGATAGTGACCAAATCGGTGAGTGGTGCAACAGTACCGATAGTGCTGTAAATCGAATCAACCACAATGAGCCCTGGGCCGTGTCGAGCGATCAGTTTTTGCAAATGATCACAATTATTGTGCATGAATGGGTGGATATTGGCATTAGCATAGCGAGCACCTTCCCACATTGACATGTGAGCAAAAAAGTCAATGTAGACGTTACTTTGTGGCCCGCACACGGCTTGCAACAAGGCTGTATTAGCATTCCATCCTGATTGAGAAAGAAGGCAACTATCAAAGCCTACAAATTCTGCAAATTTCGTTTCTAATGAAGGTTTAGACTCTTCATCTTGTAGGAAAATAGCGGACATAAAAACACTATCATGTGTTTTATCGATGGCGTTTTTCAGCCGTGCTTTAATTAATGGATGATCAGCCAAGCTTAAATAATCATTACTTTGTAACACTATGTCGTTTTTTGTTGGTCTTTTCCCTAGGACTAGGTGTTTTCCGTTAGCATTTGCATTAATCAAATCATTGATGAAATAGTCAATTCTAGATTGTATAGAAGCCGGTAGTTCGTGTTTCCACTTACGTGAATTCATGGTTATATCCTTTATATGTTTTTAATTAAATGCCAGCTGACAAAGGATATATTGAATATTAATTTAAAATTGTCACGAGTGAGTTTTTATTATTTTGGCTACTATTGCAAATTAAGGTATAGTGTCTTTTATATTGTTCGTCATTGCCTAGGCTTATCCAGCCCTAATTAATTTTTAATTAAAGATAAATATTAGGTTTTTATTTATTAGCAAATAATTCAGGCCAATACATTTTTATATAACCAATAGAAACCCAAACGACTAAGAAAGTAGCAATAGTCAATTCAAATAACCCAAATTGATGTAACCAGTGCCATTGCGGGTACTGTCCTTCAAAGAAGGTGGTTAAACGATGCATGGCGATAGCACTGATGACAGAAGGGAAGGTCACAGCAGCAATAGACGGTTGAAACTTGAGCCTGAGCAGACGGATATAGCAAAGGTAAATAAGTAGTGTCATGGTGATGGCAATGCCAGCCAGTGCGCCTGTTAATATTGGATCAGGATGAGGGAAGTTGACCAAATACGTCGCGAGGGTGAGGTTAATAGGTGCAGCCATAATCGCGAGTGTTGGGCGTGCGCGTTTAGGTAACATTCCAGCAAACACCAAACGATATAACACTAACGGCAGCATAAAAAAATAGATAGCGATACAGACAGAGACGAGTGTTTCTGAAAAGACAGTGTGGCCAAATTGCGTGCCAGCGAGCGAGCTACTGATTAACCCAACCGGATAAAGAAACCAGCTTGGTACAATATGGCTGATTTTAAAGTTCATGGCCTGAAAACTGAAGAAAAGCAGCATCATGGTGAAGTGCAGCAAGAGCGCGGTAAACCAAATAGGATAAGCAATGAGCGGTGAAATTAAAGCGAGATAATCACTTAAGATCAGTAAAGTCATGCTCATTGGAGCCATCAAGCTACCTGAAAGAGGGTGGCGAATGTCCTCCATGAATGTCTTGAAGCTGGTGAGGTATTTTAGCAAGACAGGCAGCAGTAATAATGCACCGAGCAGTGCCAAATAGGGGCGAATAATGAGACCGACCGAGGGAATATAAAGTGCCCACGCATGCCCGAGGCTGATCACACCTAATGCTAGCGCCGCTTGAGAGGGCGGTGTGCTTTGTACTTGAATTAACCTTTTCCAGTTCAACGATAAACTCCATGTCATCATTTGCTCTAGAAAATGAATAATGTATTTCTAGCAGCCAGCAAACGAGCGCATTATCAAGTTTATCGAGTTGTGGTGCAACATCTCACTTTCTAATTTGTTACTTAGACATAACAATTCGCAGCGGAGTCAATATTCATGAGTCTCACGATTACTCTTTTGGTGGAAGATCTTGTTGTTGCAGCTTGGCATTTTTCAAGGTGCGATGGAGCAACTGACTATAAATGGGTTGGCCGCCAAGTAATTGAGCGAAAATAACCGCGCCAAGGCTAGTAATAATCAGCGGTAAAATTAAATAATAATTATTGGTCATTTCAATAACTAACAAAATACCTGTAATGGGTGCGCGAACCGTTGCGGCAAACAGTGCACCCATGCCTGCAATGGCGAACATTCCTGGGTCAATCGCTAATTGTGGTAACAGTTCTTGCGCAATCAGGCCAAAGGCGTAGCCAAACAGCGTGCCTAATGCCAGCATTGGCGCAAAAATCCCGCCCGGAGCACCAGAACCAAAGCAGATCAAGGTGGTAAAAATACGACCAATGAACAAAAGCAGCAAGATAGCGGCACCGTAGTCACCATTGGTGATATTAGGGATTAGTGAGATGCCACCCCCAGTCAATTCAGGAATATACAATAAAGTTAAGCCAAAACAGCCTCCCAATAGTGAACCCGTGAGTAAATATCGCTTACGATCATTGCGATGAATTCTGGCAAAAATATCTTGTGATAGTGTGATTAAACGGTTGAATAGCACACCGAAAATACCAAACAGTCCCCCAAGCAGCAGAAACAGCCATAGTGAAGCTAGCTCTGGTGCTTGATATTGCGGCATTTGGATCACAGCATGTTGGCCATTAATCACGCGAAAGACGATATTTGCCGCCACCGCAGAGACAATGACGGCACGTACTGAAATGAGGGTATAGCGAAACTGCGGGCGCATCTCCTCTATCACAAACATGATGCCCGCCAGCGGCGCATTAAATGCGGCAGCTAGGCCTCCAGCTGCGCCAGAGGCTAAGAGTGAGTGGCGGGTATCGTCATTTTTGATGCGGAAAATATCCGACACCATTCGGCCAATGGCTCCCCCCATTTGAACCGTGGGCCCTTCACGTCCCAAAACCATACCAGAACCTAAGGCGCCCATACCGCCAAAAAACTTCACTGGCAGTACTCGCCACCAACGAACGGGGCGCATACCATCCATCGCGCCTTCAATTTCAGGAATGCCAGAACCGGCGGCTTCGGGCGCAAACCGGTGTACAAGGAAATAACCGATAAACGCCAACGCTGCACTGATAAGAAAAGCGGCCAACCACAAGGGTAAGATATTACCAATCTCACTTTTTAACCACTCGGTGCGTGTTTCCGAAACCAAGTGCACAGCGGCCTCAAAGTAAGTACCAACAATCCCAGCAAGAATACCGACAATGAGCGAAAGAAAAAGGATTGAGAGTGGTGTTTTGTCCTTAGAGAGAAATTGGTTAATCGTATCTTTTGGAACTTTTGCAAGCAGTGACTGTTTCAATCTCTCTCTTTTGGTCATGTAAAAAAGGGCCTCGATTGGTAAATGTGAACATATTTTGTTACAGAATTATACGCGCCAAAGCCATTAACTATAGCGTCAAAGCTGCAATGTTGATTTCCATATCTGGAAGATGGAGAGATTCTCTACTAAAAACGAGATCTGAGTTTAAAATGAGTTAAAAAAACAGAGATTGAACCTTGCTAAGCCAGCCAAATGAACCATAGTTAAAACGTAAGGCAGATTCAGATATCGTACAGGGAGGAATTCAAGCCTTACCTACAATTTGGATGGAATCAGCAATATTTCAATTCTATGTCCTCGTTTATGATCGGGTTGCATCTATAGTCCTCCCGATTCGCGAACTCACGATTGAGTTACGAGGGGAAAGGCGCGCTCACCGTAGTGCGCCTTTTGTCGTTTATGTACCTCGGCTCATTGTTGCCTGTCTAACTGGCAAACCATGCACTGGCTTCTTATTTCGGTATATACTGCCGCAAAAGGAGTGCTGACATGACAAAAAAAGTACCAACTAACATTATTACCGGTTTTCTTGGTGTAGGAAAAACGACGGCCATTTTGAATTTATTGAAGAATAAACCTGCTGATGAAAAGTGGGCGGTGTTGGTCAATGAGTTTGGAGAAATTGGTATTGATGGGGCGATGATGTCTGACCAAGGCGCGCTGATCAAAGAAGTACCGGGCGGCTGTATGTGCTGCACTGCGGGTGTTCCTATGTCTGTTGGAATTAACGCCTTACTTAGGCAAAAGCCCGATCGTCTATTAATTGAGCCAACAGGGCTTGGGCACCCTAAGCAAGTGGTGGCAACTTTAACTTCTGATCAATATGCACCGTATGTCGATTTAAAAGCCACGATCACTTTAGTGGATCCGCGCAACTTGCGTAATGAAAAATACACATCCAACCAAAATTTTAATGACCAATTGGCCAGTGGTGATGTGGTGATTGGCAATAAAGTGGATCAATGCACTAGTGCTGATGTGGATGCGTTTAATGACTGGGTGACTGATCAATCACCCGCGAAGATTTTTAGCAAGTTAGTCAAGCAAGGTGAGTTGCCTTTAGAATTATTAGATATTGAACGTCTTCACGGCGCAGCTTCTACTCATATTGAAGCGCATCACCATCATCATGCTTCGTTAGAACCACAGTTTGCGTTACAGCCGGGTAAAGCGTTTGTGCGCAAAGAAAATCGGGGCCAAGGTTATTTCAGTTGTGGTTGGTTAATCGGCGCTGAATACCATTTTGATTTTGATGAGCTTTTTTCTATGCTGAGTGCCCTGACCGCTGAGCGTGTTAAGGCGGTCGTCAATACCGATAAAGGATGTTACGCCTTCAACATCAACCAAGGAGTCGTTTCAGTGAATGAGATGAGCTTAGAAGGGTTTGAATCACGCTTAGAAGTGATTGACTCACAGCTCATGCCATGGGATCAACTCGAAGCGGTATTGCTGAAATTGGCGGGTATCTCTCAATAGGATCCAAAGAAAAAACCAACAAAGAAAGAACAAAGAAAAAATGAACTAAGAAAGGCGAACTGGAACGGCTTCGTCTTTCTCGTTCACTTTATAACTTCTTATAATGCGTTGAGCTATTTATGGCTGCCTTGTTGCGTGATCAACGCGTTCATCAGATAAAATCTGCCCATCTTTGATATTCACTATTCTGTGAGTTCGTTTCGCTAATGCGAGATCGTGAGTGACGACAATAAGCGTTCGTCCTTCTTGATGAAGCTCATTGAACAGGGCTTCAATTTCAGCGCCTGATTTTGAATCTAACGCACCTGTCGGTTCGTCAGCTAAGATAATTTGCGGATCATTGACCAACGCGCGCGCAATCGCCACCCGCTGCTTTTGCCCCCCCGAGAGCTGGTTGGGTTTATGCTGCATGCGATCGCCAAGCCCCACTTTTTCTAATAGTGTTGCTGCACGTGCTCGGCGCTCTTTTAATTTTACTCCGCGATAGACCAAGGGTAGGGCGACGTTATCGAGAGCATTAGCGTATTCGAGCAGGTTGAAACTTTGAAAAACAAAGCCAATTTTTTGATTACGAATATGAGCCAATTGATGGCTGCTGAGCGAGGCGACCGCCTTGTCGTCCAACTGATATTCACCCGATGTAGGAACATCCAAGCAACCGAGGATATTCATTAAGGTTGATTTACCCGAGCCTGATGGCCCTAGAATAGAGAGAAATTCGCCTTTTTGAATCGATAGCGAAACACCGTCTAACGCTTTGACCAACTCTTCACCACTGCGATAGTGCTTGCTGATATTGGTCAATTGAACAAGGTTCGGTAAGTTTTGTTTATTCACTTTGTAATGCCTCTAATGGCGTAATGCTAGCCGCGCGATTGGCGGGAAACCACGCGGCAATCACACCGACAATCGCCAGCGCCGCGATCACAAGAAAGACAATCGAAAACGACAGTTCGGGTAAGGGTTTCCCTAATTGCTCAAACAGCATATTGCCTTCTAAGGGAGCGTATCTTAATAAGGTGATCAGCCCGTAAGTGGATCCTAAGCCAGCTAAACCGCCAAGTGACATCGTGAGCAAGGCTTGCACTAAATAATGGAGTTTGATAGTGGTTGGCGTAGCTCCGACGGCCATTCGTACACCGATGTCTCGCGTGGATCGTTTTACCGTGGCGTACATGACATTGGCAATACCAATGCCTGCTACGCCGAGGGTAATAAGCCCAATAATGCCCAAAAAGCCTTGTAGACCGAATAAGAAACGGCGCATGCTTTTTTGCCTCAATAGCATATCTTCGACTTGCAAGAGCTGCGTGTCTGAAGCACTGGCACCGTACTTTCTGGCGATCACTTGCTTAATCACTTGCGCGGCTTTTTCGCGATCAACCGTGGCATTGAGCTGCACATTGATCGCTGCAATCGCTGCGTTGGGGTTAAAACGTTGCCAAGTGCGAAAAGGCACAAATACCGCGTAGTCAATAGGGGTTCCTTGTTCTACCTCTGCACTTGTCTGCGCTATCACGCCGATAACGGTAAAGTTTTCATCACCTATTTTTATCAATTGACCTACAGGGTTTATGCTCAGCGTCTGGGGTTCCAGCCAACTCCAACCATCCTCAGAGTTGAACAATTGCACTGCGGCGTTATAACCGAGTACAACCACTTTACGCTGCTGTTGATTATCGAGCGGGTTGATCCATCGCCCTCCTTTGGCTATCTCAATACCAGTTAAGGACTGATATTCTGGGTTAACCGCTAGTGGGCGCTGCCAGGTGCCATTGTCTTGATTGCTGACGCGTTTATCCCATTGTGCGCTGACTTCAGCGCGTTGGATAAAGGGCAGTGCGCGAACAAGCTCAACATCATCCGCTTGCAAAGAGAGGGCTTTCCCTTCAAAAAAGCGTCCGGCGGTCTGGCTGGCATAACCCCCGGTCACATAGAGTAAATTGCCATTGCCACTTTGTGATGAGCGTGTAAGCCCTTGGCGTAATCCTTCGCCTGTTGCGAGCATGGTGGCGATGCAAAGTGTGCCCCAAGCCACCGCTAAAATAGTGAGTAGCAAGCGCAGTTTTTCGGCCGCCATCTCTTGATAAATTTGCCTGATAGGTAACATCATTATTAAGCCCTCGCACTTAAGGCGATGACGGGGGTGAGATTGGCCGCACGCTTTGCTGGGAAATAAGCAGCCAGCAGTGCAAACAACGTGGTGACGAGCAGTGACCAGCCTAGAGCTGGCACAGTGATGACTGGTTCGCCGAGCCAATCAGGTAAGCCGATGTAATTCAGTAATAGCACCACCAGATAGGAGAGGAGCATTCCGAACACTGCACCTAATACCACTAGCAACCCACCTTCTAAAATAAACTGGCGCAAAATGATCTTCGGTGTTGCGCCAATGGCTAAACGCACACCAATTTCCCGCGTTCTTTCCGTGACAGAAAGGAACATGATATTGGCGACGCCCAAAGCGCCGACCGCAAGCGTCATCGCTCCACTTGCCCCTAAAAATAGTTGTATACCTCGAAACAAGGCATTGAAAAATTGAGCGCCGCTGCTGAAGTCAGGTAGGTTTATGGCCTCAGTATCGCTCGGATCAAAATGTTTCTGTTTGGCGAAGAAAGAGAGGATGTTCATGCGCAATACCGCTGCTGGTATCCCTGCGGCGGGCTGCACAAGGAAAAATTCAGGCTCACTTTGCCAAAGATCAGTAAAAGCGCTGCTTGGGATCATCACTTGGCTGTTTTCATTGTTTATAGAAATGCCCCCTTCTTGCTGCTGAGTAATACCGACAACCGAGAAGGGAATGGTATTGACTTTGATCGTATCACCAATGGATAGCTGACCAACTTGTGCCAACTGCCAACCAACCACCGCAATTCGGGAATGGTTTTGCTGATCGCTGGCGTGAATGCCGCGTGACCCCGCGGTCAGTTGCAAGTTGCGCAATGCTAAAAATTGAGAGTCGATCCCGCTGACGTAACCGGGAAGTGTTCGGCCTTTTACATTCGTGACTTTAGCATCCCATTTCCCGTAGATAACCGATAATGCGCTGATGTTTGGGTGCTGTGCCAAAGCGCGCATTTCCGGCTCGGAGAGGGTGATTGCTCGTCTTGCCGCAAGCCCTTGCCAAGGTTTGGTGGTTTGGCTGGGGAAAGCCATTTGCGTGTTGCTCATTAACAGCGCGAAAGATTGTGTATTGATGCGATAAAATCCTTCGCCCAAGGCGACGAGCACTAAAACCGAAACAATACCCCAAACGATAGCAATGACCGCGAGGGCGCTGCGTAGCCGATGGGCAAGCAGCGTTTGCACGACTTGTTGTAGGCTCGAGATCATGAGTGCAGTGCCTGAGAGAGCGAAGCGATCACGTCATCATCTAACTGCCCAGCGGCTTGCAGCAGGCCAATCCGCTGCTTCCAATATTGGTACAATCGCCGTTGTAAACTATTTTTGCTGTTAAATAGAGCGTTATGGGCGTCAATCAAATCAGAAGCTTCAGTCATTCCTGACTCATAAACCGTTTGCTTACTTTTTAATGCTCGCTCTCGTGAGCGGACTTGCAACTGAGCTATCTCCACTTGTCGCCAATCCAAATGGATTTGGCTAAAGCCACTTTGAATTTTGCGTTTAATCTCGATATCTACCTTGCGCAGTACTTGCTTGGCGCTTAAGACTTGCAGCGCAGCCTGATCGACCGTGGCGCGCGTGGAACCATTCAAATCCAACGGAATTTTTAAGCTTAAACCAGCACTGAGATCCCCATCTCGACCCTGATCATTGTCTTGGTAAGAAACACTGCCAGATAAGGTGGGATAATATTTGGCTTTGGCTGCATCTCGGCCAAATTCAGAAGCGGCGACTTCCTGCTGGGCAGCCAATAACTCAGGGCTGTTATTCTGCGCAAGCTTTAACCATTCAGTTTCGCTGCTGACCTGCATTGGCGGTTCAATGAGGTCGGTCGTTTTAATTTGGTCGATGTGCTGTGGGTCTTGATTGATGAGCGCGATAAGGGCTGACTTTTTCTCTTCTAGAGCGGCTTGCGCACTGAGTATATCGGCTTGCTCATCGACGTGGTTAGCACGCATGTCTTCCAATGCCGTTGATCGAATTTTTCCTGCTTTGTAGCGCTGCTCGGTAATCTTCAGCAGTTTTGCACCTTCTACGAACTTTTGCTCAGCAAGTTGTCGATCGCCTTGTGCGCTGGCGAGATCGAGATAGGCATACAGTAATGTTGCAGCCAGCTCATTATGTGCAGTCTTCACTTTTAATTGTGATGCCACATAGCTTGCTTGAGATTGGTCGAGCTGTGCCCAATTAGCGCTATCCCAAATGGTTTGATTTAATGTGGCACCATAGCCTTTAGTGTTGTTGCCATCGTCATCCCATGAGGTATCCGCGCTGAGACTAAAAGAAGGCAGCAAGGCACTTTTGGTACTTCGGACCTCTGTTTCACTGATTTGAGATTGGATCTGTGCTTGTGAATAAGTAGGGTCAAAAGCTTTTGCGGCTTGCCAAGCTTGTTCAATAGTGATGGCGTGAGCTGAAAAAGTCACCGCGCCACAGAACGTCATTAGCGCGGCTGCTAGCGCATTACGTTGAAAAGGGCGCTTAGTGGTCATCTTTGCCTCCGAATAAACTGTTGTCGATGATCACATCGTCCGCTGATAAACCCGCAATCACTTCCACATTAATGCCATCGGACAAACCTAAGGTTACGGCGCGCACTTGGTAACCTTGTTCTGACTGATCTGGGATCAAGACTTCAGGTTTTTCACCGCTAAATCGTAATGCGCGTTCTGGAATGGTGATGACGTTTTCCACGCTCTTTAATGTGATCTGTGCGGTAGCAGAAAAGCCCGAGCGAATCACCATATTGTCAGGAAAGCGAATCTGGTTAATCTCCACTTCAAATCCATTATCAAAGCTAGTCGTTTTAGTATCACTAGGGTTATTCAACTTATCAGATTGAACCGCAACTTTGCTTAATACGCCGCTGATTTCTGCTTCTGGATACGGTGCTAACGTTAAGTTGACGGCCATCCCTGAGGCGAGTTGCGCCGCATCATGTTCACTGACACTGCCTTTGAAAATCATGTCATTCATATCGGCAATCGACATCATTTCAGTTGCCGCTTGGCTTGAGGCAGTGGAAATGATCGGCTCTCCTACTTCCACTTTTAGGTTTAAAATGGTGCCATCAATGGGGGCGACGAGTGTGGACGTGAGTTTCGAATCGCCAACCGATGCTTCACCGCTGCGGATCAGCTCAAGGTTCTGCCTTTTTTGTTGCACTTCGGCTTGTTTTGATTTTAGCTCTGATTTTGCTTGGATTAGCTCACCGTAGTTTTCCGGCACAATCTTTTGTTCAACTAACTGCAGCAAGTTTGCCAGCGTCTGTTTGGCGGAATCTAAGCTCGCCTCACTTTGCATTAAAGCGGTGGTTGCGTCGGTTAACGCTTGCGGTGTTGGATTTGGACGTACTTTGATCAAAGGCGTGCCCAAGGTAACTTGTTCACCGACCCGATGATAAATTTCACCGACAATCCCCTCAATTTGCGATTTTATAGATACCGAGTGAGCTGGCACGATTTGGCCAACAGCGATTGCCTGTTTGGCAATATTTCCCTGTTCGACCGTCAGAGTGGGGAAAGCCGAGAGAGATTCATTGCTATTGGTAGTTAGGTAATAGCCCCCGCTGATTAAGGCGGCGCTAATTACCGCGATGGCCCAACGCTTTTTCATGAGCAATTCCATATCAAGGAGAAAATAAACAATGGTGGTATGACTTGAGTGTCATCAGAAGGTTCCTTCATGCTATAGAAGTAGCGCATAAAAACCTGTATTGATTTGTCATGATAATGTCAGCTAGAAATAGCAAACAGCATGCAGTTGTCTGTTCTGATGAAAAGGGCGATCATTGACCGCCCTGATGGTAATAGTAGAAATGAGGTGTAGCGTAGAAGGGATCCGAGAGGAATTTAGCGCTTATTACGCAAATAACGTTTACGACGCTCTACTTTTTTGGCTGCTTTTTCCTCGGCTTCTCTGGCCGCTCGTTCTTCCACTTCCACTAACTCTTTGGTGATCATTTCAGGGCGTTCAAGAGTAATTTGGCCGAGAATACCTTGGCGCAATTCATGCAGCAGGATTTCCGACGCTTTGTGTAGATCAATACGGCCACCGGGGCGCAGAGCACCACGTTTGCGGCCAATTTCTTCCATCCATTCCACGTCAGATTGAGGTAGCTCATCGATTTGATAACGCTCTTGCAAACGCTCAGGATAAGCTTGCGCTAAATACTCAACAGTATAAAAGGCTACATCCTCATATTCCATTGCAGTATCTTTTACTGCCCCCGTTGCGGCTAGGCGAAAACCACTGTGCGGGTTTTCCACTTTAGGCCATAAAATTCCCGGAGTATCGGACAGCACAATGCCATTTTGCAAATTGATACGTTGTTGGCGGCGAGTAACGGCGGGTTGGTTACCTGTTTGAGCCACAGCGCGACCGGCTAACGTATTGATGATGGTTGATTTACCTACGTTCGGGATACCCATGATCATGGTGCGAATATTTTTCCCCACTTCTTCACGATGTGGTGCCAACTTACGGCAAAGCTCCATGATCTTATGCACTTCTTGAGGGTTAGACGTGGTTACCGCCATTGCTTTCACCCCTTGTTCTTTCTCAAAATGGTCGATCCACAATTGCGTCATTTCAGGGTCTGCTAGGTCACGTTTATTGAGTACCTTCACACACGGTTTACTACCACGCAAATGGGAGATAAGTGGATTCTCGCTGCTAAACGGGATACGAGCGTCCAACACTTCGATAATCACATCAACTTGCGGAATGACCTCTTCGATCTCCTTACGTGCTTTATGCATGTGTCCCGGAAACCATTGAATTGTGTTGTTAACCATTTGAAAACTGCCTTTTAATGTAAAAATTCTGCTGGTGGAGGAAGAGAGTTTTTATTGATGTTTATGAGAATCATCAACAAGGTTTACTGATAACCACCGCAGTTTTAGATGTGATGATGTTAACATTTAATTGGCGAGGCTGGAATCTAAGCTGTGCGGTGAATTTTACGTGTTCTGCAAAGGTGGAGCGGCTTAGGATTGACGACGCTCGTGCAGTTACATCTCTTGTCGGTGAGAGAGTACTGAGCCGAGCAAAAATTCGGTCAGATCGTGCTTGGTTAAGCAAGTTTTTGCCCAGTGGAGCAATTTATTGCTCAATCAGTCAAAAAGCCAAATTTAACCTATTGAAATATAATAATTTAACACTGGCATTGCTTTTGCTTAGTGAGGCATTACATTATGCGATGTGATTCACGAAAAAGGACCAAACCATGCCAGTCGCTCTTCGAACCATTTCTTACCAAGCGTTATTAAACGCAGAGCAAGCCCATATGCCAGCTGTAAGATTATGCTCTACGCAGGGGAAACCGTCATGATCCTCTCTTGGTTTCAGCAGCAACAAAATCATCGCTATTGGTTAGTTGATCGCAAGCTTCACAAGCAGGCCTTACAGCAAAATGGGGGCTTTGGATTTGAAGAGGCCGTGCCTCTGTTTTATGGTGCAATGTTTACTGAGGTGATGCCACTCTCTCCATGGTTAATCCCTGTTTCTGAATCGGTATTGTCGCTCCCTGAAGCGTTACTTGAACAGGGTATTGGGCTGTCAAGCCATGCCGTGGGTGATGAAGTTTTGCAGCATCTTCGCAGTTTATTAATTGCCGGATTAGAGGGCGAGGAAGTAATGTTTCGCTTTTACGATAGGTCGGTCATTATTGCTATGTTAGCGAGAATGGACCAATCAGAAGTGAACCAGTTTTTGGGCAATATCAATCAATTGGCTGCATTAGATAATGGTGGCCAAGGCCACGATCGAGATCAAGGCCACTTAGTCACGTTTGACAACACCTCGCACGCGCCATTTAATGCTCAGCAAGGTTCTTGGTGGGTGATAAAAGCACATCATCTTGATAAACAAGAGAACTTACCTTTGTTAAAAGCTAACCTTGAATCTTGGTTATGGCAGCATTTCCCCAATGCAATGGACCAGCATCTTACGCAAGGGAGTGATATCGCTTCCATGCTCACACCGTTTCTCTCTGCTGCTGAGCAAACCTTAACGTATCGTGTGATGAGTGCGGCCATCGCGGCGATTATGGGCAACGAATACTTGGCTCAGCCTAGCATGATAGAACTGATCAAAGACAATCAAAATGAAGAGATTAAATACGCTCTGCATGCCTTAAGTCGCCAATTACAACATGAGGGATAATCATGGATTCATTTAACCATTGCGTGCAGTGCAACCCCGAGAAAAACTGGTTGGAACTGGAGTTCATGAGTGAAAACGATGAACCGATTGATGGCCTTGCCGTCACCATTACGAACAAAATTACCTCCAACACACACACGCAAACCACCAGCGCTGGTAAAGTATTATTTGCAAATATTGCCGCAGGTGAATGGCGCGCTTCCGTCAGCCAAGCCTCTTTGTTAAGCGAAGTCGAAAAGTACGCCAGCCGTAAAGAAGGGCAAGAGTCGCCAGTGAAAATCCGTGCATCGGCAGAGCTGGATGCTGCTGAGAAAAACCCGAAACGGTATCACAGCACTACCATAGGTGATTTTTGGGATGAAGCCCCGCAAGATGAGTTTTTGCAAGAGCAGCATAAAGGGATAGATACCAATGCCTCTGCGGAAAAAGCAGGGTTCAGCCTTAGCCACAACCAAAGTTACGTTTTCGAAATCAAAGCACTGCGCAGTTATATGCCAGTGATTATTGATACCGATGAATTTAGTTTGGTGAATAGTTATACCTTTGCGTTGTTATCGAAATTGGCTTATGCGACTGATAAAAAAAGTATTGATCTAAAATCAGAGGCTGACAGTACTGGGAGTATCGAAACAGTTATAAATCAGTTCAAGTCTAGGCAGTTGCCGATACAGTCTGGTAATCAAAAAGTGAGATGGCTTGTCAAGGAAATACCTTACAGCAGAGCGTTGAATTTTAAATACTACGATAACCGCCAGAAACATGCCCAAGGCTATATCCTGTTCAATGAAGAAATAGCTATTGTTTCGGTTAGAGGTACTGAGCCGAGTTTTTACGATAAAGATAGTGCCATTGATCCAAATTCAAAATTCATCATTACTAAAGTGGCTAACGGCATTGACGCTGTACTTAATTCGCCAGGTATAAATGACCTTGTTAAAACAGACTTGGATGCAGCACAAATTGCCCCTAAAGAATTTGGAGGGACTTATATCCATCGGGGGTTCTATCGATATGCTATGGCATTATTAGATATTATGCTGAAAGAATTAGATAAACATGGGGGCAAGAAATTATATTTTTGTGGTCATAGTTTAGGTGGTGCAGGGGCACTGCTGTTAAGTGCGCTAACTAAAGACGCCTATAATTCTTCACAGCTACGCTTATACACTTACGGAATGCCACGTACAGGAACACGCAGTTTTGTTACTCGGTATCAGGATATTCTGCATTATCGTCATGTTAATAACCATGATGGAGTTGCTCAAATCCCCATGACATGGGCAAATACCGATCTTACAGAGGGGCTAGATAAATCGGATGTGTTTAGTAGTGGTATAACATTGATTAAGAAAATGCTCACCGATAACGACGATGATAATTATCTGCACCATGGTCATTTATCGCAGCTACTGACTTATCAAAAACCAGATCAGATTCTATTAACACCCAGACAAACACAAGTGACGATGTTAGATATGGCAAAATTAGCCACTAATGATTCTGTCTCGCTGGTAAATAATTTGTCCGAAGTATCGATTGCTGAGCACGGTATGGATCATTATGTACCTAACTTATGGCAACAGCTTCTTGCTTTAAGTAATGAAAGTTTAATGACGCATTATCAAAAAGCGATATCAGCTCTCGATCAAGAAATTGCTACTTTACAGCAAAATTATCTCACCGTTAAACAAACTTGGGCTCGTTCTATCGGAGATGGCACTCCTGCTATGGGAATTGGACGTTTGATGAGCGAGATGAATTCTATAAATAGGTTAATAGATAACCGTAATCAGATTAGAGGTGAACTAAAGCAGATAGTCTCTGACCCTCAGCGTTTACCTTTAGCAAAACTATTAATAGCGCAGCAAACATTACCTGATGAAATTAAGGAACAACTGCAATGAAGTTATTGAATAGCCTCACAAGAAAAAAAAGAATATCAGTTATTATATTATTCATTGTATTCGTTTTTCTCGGTTTTGATTACTATCAAAGTACTCAGCCGAATATTTGGGGCGATGAACCTGATGAATCCTATATTACTATATCAGGCAAAAAGCCTATCGATACTAAAATAGATGCTTGGGTTGGATGGGGAGCAAGTGGAAGCAACTGTAAGGCGCGTACGTTCAGTTTTTCTAATGTGAAATGGTCAAAAGGGGCAAATGTAGATTTACATATCACCTATGATTTTTCTGCGGATCCCAACCGATATGAATTGAGAATTCCCTACCAGAAATATTATGACGCATTAAACTGTGATGTTACTCTTGGGGATATTATAGTTCAGGCATATAACGCTTTCGATACTGTTGGTTTCGCTCAATTAAGAATTTATAGTCCAAATTCAGCTGACGACAAATTTTTACCATTTAGTTCTTTGATTGAAGCAAAGGATTGCAATGGCGATATATTTAAAAGTATAAGAAAAGAGTGGGCAGGGGCCATTGGTTGTCATTTTTATGTCGATGGAAAGAAAAAAACTAAAGATGAAGAATTTAACGCTTACACCGTCTATTACGATTTCTCGAAATTTAATAACGACACTGTGATTCATTACGATATTTTAGCCGGTGAGAATTACCGCTCTGAGCCGTTAGATAAAGAGAAAGGGCCGCAATAGTGATATTTATCGCTAATGCCAACAGGAAAAAACGAATATCAATTGTTGTATTATTCATTGTATTAGTTTTTCTTGGATACGATTATTACCAAAGCATTCAACCGAATATTTGGGGCGATGAACCTGATGAACCCTATATTACGATCACAGGTAAAAAACCAACCGATGCTCACATAGTTGCATGGGCTGCATTTTGGGTAACGGGCGATGAATGTAAAACCTATTCCTATGATATGTTTGGCCGTAAAGCGCACAAGGGAGGGAAAATTGATAAAAAATATACCTATGATTATTCAGATGAACCAAACCGCTATGAATTGCGTTTACCTTATAAATCCGTAGTAGATAGTAATCAGTGTACGGTTGCCTTAAGAGATGTTTCTATTCATGTGTACAACGATTTTGATGAAAATGGTTTTGCTGAATTGCGAATTTATTCTCCAACAAATAGCTATGATAAGGCGATTGATATTAATTCAATCGTACAAGCAAAGGAATGTAATGCCAAAATTTGGCAATGGGCAAGCAAAGATAGATGGTCAGGAGCTATGACTTGTTTTTATTTCGTAAATGATATAATTAAAATCAAGGAACCAGAATCAAACGCCTACACCGTCTACTACGATTTCTCGAAATTCAATAACGACACCGTGATTCATTACGATATTTTAGCCGGTGAAAATTACCGCTCTGAGCCGTTAGTGCAAGAACAAGCTGCTGTGGTGCAGTAATTAGGCATAACGTCAGACTTTAATTGCGATCTTCCCAAACTGCGGCAGGTTTGTGTGAAGCCAAACGTTGTTTATTCAAATGGTTACATTTAAACTCGTTGCAACATCCTTATCGGTTACCCTACCAAGAATAGAAGGCTCGTGCTAACACGGTAGGTAGGCGATATAAAAGCCGATTTTTACGTGAGGAAGCGCATGGCGCAATCTAATTTCAAATTCTTGCAAGGGGTGAACGATTTTTTGTTCGTCATTGCCCGCGCGGCGGAAAAAAACTACCCGGACGACCCTAACACCACGTTAGTCAAATTACGAATTTTTGGCGAATCCACCGCTAAGCACCTCGCTAAATTGCTCGATATTGAAGAGAAAGAGAACCAGCACGACCTGTTGCGTGAGTTGGGTAAAATTCAATTTGTCGATGATAGCATCCTCAGCGTATTCCATAAGCTGCGCAAAATCGGCAACCAAGCGGTGCACGAATACCACAACGATTTACAAGATGCAGAAATGTGCCTGCGCTTGGCGTTTCGCCTCGCGGTCTGGTATTACCGATTAGTCACCAAGCAGTACGATTTTGCGGTGCCGATTTTTGTATTGCCCAGCTCAGAAAGCAGCGACAAATTTGAGCAAGAAGTGCTGAGCCTTAAGCAAGAACTGGCGTTGGCACGTCAAGCAGAAACACAAACCAAAGCGGAGTTTGACGCCCAACAAGCGAAACTGACTGCGCTGAATGGTTATATCTCGGTACTGGAAAGTAAGCAGGAAGAGACGCAAGAACAAAGCGCGGCGCGTATTGCCGCTTTGCAAGCCAAGTTAAAAGAAAAAGAGCACGAGCTAGCACAGAAAACCGAAGTTGAGCGCAAAGCTTATAAGCAGCAGATCACCCAGCAAGCCGCTTCGCGTAGCCTAGAGCTAAACGAAAGCGAAACCCGCTATCTTATTGACGCGCAGCTACGCAAGGCGGGCTGGGATGCCGACAGCAAAGTGCTGACATTCGCAAACGGCGTACGCCCGCAAAAAGGGCGTAATATTGCGATTGCCGAATGGCCAACCGGCAGAGATGAAACCAGTAAAACGGGCTTTGCCGATTACGTGTTGTTTGTGGGCCTAAAGCCGATAGGAATTGTCGAAGCGAAAAAAGCCAACCAAGATGTGGCCGCCAAACTGAGCGAAGCGTATCGCTACAGTAAAACCTTTGATACTGATTTTCTGCGCCGTGAGCTAGAGCAAGCAGCGGCTAACGACGAGCACGCTTTAGCGCACGTTGCCGAAGCGTTACCGCTGTACTTGCCAGCGTGGGCCGACTCAACGGGCAGCGCCACGTTCAAGGTGCCGTTCTGTTTTTCCGCCAATGGGCGAGACTATCGCGCGGCGGTGAAAAGCAAAAGTGGCATTTGGTTTCGAGATGTGCGCCATCCGACCAATATGCCCAGCGCCTTACCGGAATGGCATCGCCCGGAAGAGTTACTCGCTAAGTTAGCTTGTAATACGCAACAGCAAAACCGCTGGTTTACCGACAACCCAGAGATGAGCGAGTTGGGGCTGCGTTACTACCAAGAAGAAGCCGTACAAGCAGTAGAACAGGCCATCGTGGTGGGCCAGCGCGACATCTTACTGGCGATGGCCACTGGCACGGGCAAAACGCGCACCGCGATTGCCTTAATGTACCGTTTGATCCAATCACAACGTTTTCAGCGCGTGTTGTTCTTGGTCGATAGAACCTCGCTTGGCGTGCAGGCGCTCGGCGCATTTGAAGACACCAACATTAAAGGCGACAGTTTTCATGCCATTTTTAACATCAAAGGCTTAACCGATCGCTTCCCCGAAGACAGCACCAAAATTCACGTGGCCACGGTGCAATCTTTGGTTAAACGCACCTTGCAAAGTGACGAGCCGATGCCTGTTGGCCGTTATGATTGCATCATTGTCGATGAGGCGCACCGCGGTTACATTCTCGATAAAGAGCAAACCGAAGGTGAAGAAAAGTTTCGCAACGCGTTGGATTACATCTCCGCTTACCGACGGATTATCGACCACTTTGATGCGGTAAAAGTAGCACTGACTGCCACGCCAGCACTGCACACGGTCGATATTTTTGGCGGGCAAAACAAAACGCCCGTTTATCGCTACAGCTATCGCAAAGCGGTGATTGATGGTTACTTATGTGACCAAGAACCGCCGATCAAAATCAAAACCAAACTGAGCAGTGAAGGAGTGTATTTGTCGCAAGGTGCACAAGTGCAGCGCTTATCTAACCAAGGTGAGTTGATCAACGACACTTTAGAAGATGAACAAGGCTTCGAAGTAGCGGATTTCAACCGCAACTTAATTGTTTCCAACTTCAATAAGGTGGTTTGCCAAGAGTTGGCGAATAATGCTCAGTACGTGATTGACCCAACCAGCGCCCAAAAAACATTAGTGTTTTGTGTCAACAACGCTCACGCCGATACAGTAGTGGAAGAGCTGCGCAGTGCATTTAAAGCCAAATACCCAGAGCTTGAGCATGATGCGATCATCAAAATCACTGGCGATTCCGATAAAGACAGCAGCAAAGTGCAGTCGCTGATCACCCGCTTTAAGCAAGAGCGCTTGCCCAACATTGTCGTCACCGTTGATTTGCTCACCACAGGGATTGATATTCCGAGCATTTGTAATTTGGTGTTTATGCGCAAAGTGCGCAGCCGGATCTTGTATGAGCAGATGAAGGGCAGAGCAACGCGCCTTTGCCCTGAAGTGGGTAAAACCTCGTTTCGGATTTTTGATGCGGTGGATCTTTATAGCACGCTGGAAAGTGTCGATACCATGCGCCCCGTGGTGGTGCGCCCGCAGGTGGACTTGCAAACCTTGGTCAACGAAATTACCGATTCACAAACCTACCAAATCAGCGAAGCGGACGGGCGCAGCTTTGCCGAGCACAGCCATGAACAACTGGTGGCGAAACTGCAACGCATTATTAGCCACGGTCAATTTAACCGTGATAAATCCAAATCAGTCGAATTGCAGATCAAACGATTGGATGAACTTTGCCTTGATTCCGCTGGCTGCGATTTTGCCAACTTAGGTAAAACCCTCAAACAAAAAGGACCGCAATGGTCAGCGGAGATCTTCAATAAAGTGCCCAATTTGGTTGGCCGCTTAGAGCAGTTAAAAAACGAGATCAACACCCTACGTGAGATGCCGATATTCACCGACCTGCATGATGAAGTGATGGAAGTGAGCCAAGTGTGGGGCGATCACGACAGTGCCGAAGATTTCCTTGAGGCGTTTGATCGCTTAGTTGATCTTTCCATCAATCAAAAAGAAGCGCTGGAGATCATCGTTAATCGCCCGCGTGACTTAACCCGCAAAAGCTTAATTGAACTGCAAGAGTGGTTTGATGAGCAGAACTACAACGACTCAACCTTGCGCCACGCATGGAAAGTCGCCAAAAACCAAGATATCGCCGCGAAATTGATTGGTCATATTCGCCGTGCTTCGATGGGCGATGCCTTAATACCGTTTGAGCAGCGGGTTGATTTAGCGCTGGCGCGTATCACACAAGCCAATGATTGGAACGCCGAGCAATTAAGTTGGTTAGCACGCCTTGCCAGCTCCATTAAAGACAAAGTGGTGCTCGATGAAGACACCTTTAAAACCGGCAACTACAAGCGTAAAGGTGGCAAGCGCAAGCTAATGAGCGTGTTTAATGATCAATTAGACACCATTCTCGCCGAGTTTAATCAATATCTATGGGATGAACCGGCTTAGGTCGGTTACAATTCTACCCCACCCTAACCCTCCCCTAAAAGGGGAGGGAACCTAAAGAGAATTCAAATGAACAATAACGATTTAGTCGCCAAACTGTGGAAGCTGTGTGACAACTTGCGTGATGGCGGGGTGTCTTACCAAAACTACGTTAACGAGCTGGCTTCCTTACTGTTTCTGAAAATGTGTCAAGAGACAGGGCAAGAGCAAGATTTGCTGCCAGTAGGATTTCGCTGGGCGGATCTCAAATCGCGTATTGGTCAAGATCAGCACCAGTTTTACCGTAATATGCTGGTGCAGCTTGGCGCAGACGAGCACGCGATTGTGCGCGCCATTTTCCAAAACGTGAATACCACCATTACTCAACCCGCGCAGCTCACCGAATTAGTCAGCAACATGGATAGCCTAGAGTGGTTTGATGGCGGCCAAGGCAAAAGCCGCGATGATTTTGGCGATATGTACGAAGGCTTGCTGCAAAAAAACGCCAACGAAACTAAATCCGGTGCGGGGCAATACTTCACCCCTCGCGCACTGATCAGCACCATAGTCAAAGTGTTACAGCCGCAGCCGCGGGAAATCATTCAAGACCCCGCCGCGGGTACCGCTGGCTTTTTGATTGAGGCGGATAAATACATCAAAGCCCAAACCAACGATTTGGATGACTTGGACGATGACGACCAAGATTTCCAAATGAAAAAAGCCTTTGTTGGCCTAGAGCTGGTACCCGAAACGCGCCGTTTAGCGCTAATGAACTGTTTGCTGCACGATATTGAAGGCGATGCCAATGATGGGGCGATCCGCCTTGGCAACACCCTGGGCAGCGCCGGTGAAAACCTGCCCAAAGCTAATGTGATTTTAACCAACCCGCCGTTTGGCAGTGCGTCCAGCACCAATATTACCCGCACCTTTGTGCACCCAACCGGTAACAAGCAGCTCTGTTTTATGCAGCATATTTACGATGCGCTGGATCCGGGTGGCCGCGCGGCGGTGGTGATCCCCGATAACGTGTTGTTTGAAGGCGGCAAAGGCACAGACATTCGCCGCGATTTAATGGATAAATGCAACCTGCACACCATTTTGCGCTTGCCGACCGGCATTTTCTACGCGCAAGGGGTGAAAACCAACGTGCTGTTTTTCCAAAAAGGCACGCCAGAGAACAAAAACCAAGATAAAGACTGCACCAAAGAGACGTGGGTGTTTGATCTGCGCACCAATATGAACACCTTTGGTAAACGCCGCCCACTCACCGAGGCCCATTTTGCTGCCTTTATTGCCGCCTATGGTGCGGATAAAAACGGCCAATCTGCGCGCGAAGAAGGGGTGTACGATACGCTCGGCGCGATGTATGCCGAAGGCACCGACTCGCTAGAGCAGACCATCGACAACGCTCGCTGGCGCAAATTTAGCCGCGACTTCATTCGCGAGCAAAAAGGCGACAGCTTAGATATTAGCTGGCTGAAAGATCTTGAAGCCACCAGCGCCGAAAACCTGCCCGAGCCAGAAGTGCTGGCCGGAGAAGCGATGGCCGAACTCACCGAAGCCATGGCTGAAATTTACCAACTGATGCAAGCCCTCGGCGCGGAGGATGTCGCTGAAGGGCAAAAGTTGTTGGTGGCCGAGGCGTTTGGCTTGGAGGAAAAGGTCCTAGGTTCTAGGGACGAGGTCCTAGGTACGGCTGCGGAGGCAAACTAATGAGTGAATTGCCGAAGGGGTGGGTAGGTGTTCCCTTAAATAAAATTGTCGATAAGATTGTTGGTGGCGGAACGCCAAGCAAATCAGTGCCTTCATACTATCAAGGAAATATACCTTGGATGACAGTTAAAGATATGAATAAGTTGTATTTAACAGATACAGTTGATCATATTACCCAAGAGGCTGTTGAAAACAGCAGCACTAATATAATTCCGGCAGGGACTCCTATTATTGCTACTCGTATGAGTTTAGGAAAAATAGTTCGTGCTAGTTTTGACTCGGCAATTAACCAAGATTTAAAAGCGTTATTTGTTAACCGGGAACTGAACGACTATTACTTTGAATATTGGTATCGCTCTCAGGGTATGAAAATTCAATCTTTGGGGACTGGTACAACTGTAAAAGGAGTAAGACTAGAGGTAATTAATGCCCTCGAGTTCCCACTCGCCCCACTCGCCGAACAAAAACGCATCGTGGCTAAGCTGGATGAAGTATTGGCGCAAGTCGATACCATTAAAGCGCGGCTTGATCGCATCCCCGCGATCCTCAAACGCTTTCGCCAATCCGTCCTCGCCGCCGCTGTGTCGGGTAAGTTGACGGAAGATTGGCGTGTTAAAAATGTAGGTTGTTGTGCAGAATCAGAGCTTAACACTAATTTTTCTAAAAAATCAGGGAAACTAAGGCTTCGAGGTAAGCAGACCAACTTAAGTGAATTAAGTCTTTTAACTTTACCTTCTAGCTGGACATGGACTCAAAATTACAAATTGGCTAAAGATACATCTAATGCGATTTGTGCAGGTCCGTTTGGGACGATATTTAAAGCTAAAGATTTTAGAGGTGAAGGTGTACCGATCATTTTCCTTCGCCATGTAAAGAAAGATGGCTTTAATCAAAATAAACCTAACTATATGGATAGAGCAGTTTGGGAAGAGTTTCATCAAGAATACAGTGTCAATGGTGGTGAATTGTTAGTTACTAAGCTAGGAGATCCTCCTGGGGAATGTTGTATTTATCCGGAGAATGCTGGTACATCAATGATAACTCCAGATGTACTGAAAATGGATGTTGATGAACAAAGCGCTGAGAAGAAATATTTAAGTTCATATTTTAACTCGCCAATATCAACAGAGCTTATTGAAAAGCTAGCTTTTGGCGCGACTAGATTAAGAATTGATATCGCTATGTTCAAAGGCTTTCCAGTGCCGCTGCCTCCTATCGAAGAACAAAAACAAATCGTTCGCCTTGTCGATCAATACTTCGCTTTTGCCGATACCATCGAAGCGCAAGTGAAAAAAGCCCAAGCGCGGGTGGATAACCTGACGCAAAGTATTTTGGCCAAAGCCTTCCGCGGTGAGCTGGTGGCGCAAGACGCAAACGACGAGCCCGCCGATAAGCTGCTTGAGCGCATTGCCCAAGCGCGCAAAGAGGCTGAAGCGTTAGCTAAGGTTGCAAAAAAGACGGAGAAGCAGGCTGTAAAACAAGGATAACGTTATCTCTACCGCTTGAAGCTGCAAGGAATACTGCGTAGCTTCAAGCCGCACAATCAAAAACAATAATAAGGATGTTGGCTAAAATTATGCAAAAAAATACCCTGACTCTTCCCAAGGTTTGGCGTGGAGTAAAACTTTTCTTTAAGTGGCTGTGGCTAATCACCCTGTTTCTATTTGGTCTTGCCCTGTATTTATTCTTGGTTCCATTAGGGATGTTTGAATACGCTTTCTCGTTATCAGAGTTAGATATTATTGAAACGTCCTTTATTGTTTTCTTAGTCATGTTTTTTTACCGCTATATTCAACTGTGCCGGCGAAGTGACGCGCCTTTGGTGCGAAAAATTATCACGCCATGGGTTCATCAAGCCTATTTGGGGTTATTTTCTATCGGGCTAGTTGTGATCGCTATTAAGTTTTTTGCTTATAACTTGGAGCAACCGGTAGAGCCTTTGGTTGAGATTATCGAGTATCTTTGCAGTGTTGCTGTTTTTGGCTATAGCTATTACCGAGTGAGTCAACTGTCGAATCAACAAGTATCAACAACACCAGTTGCCAATACGCAAGGAGCGGAACAATGAAATCTATCCATTACTTAACCGCTTTGCTTTTCTTGTTTACTGCGCCAAGCCATGCTTTGCTGCATTCGGATGCAAAGCCCGGCAGCGCCGAGTTTTTGATCTCTGCTTGTCAGGAGTACACGGAACTTTACCAGAAGAAAGATGACCTACGCTTTGGTGCATTTCTCACCACCTCAAAAGAAGAGAGCTTTCGTGCTGGCTATTGCCTTGGTGCGATTATGCATACCAGCAGCACGTGCACATATTCTTCTAGATTCTCTGTGTATCATTCTGCTGAGCGGATTGCGTTAGCCAAAAACGTCTACATGTATTCCGAGGAAGAACTGCTGGAGGATGCTTTGTGTCGTTAGTGAATACCAATCAGGCGGTCAAAGCTTTATTTGGTCTTGAGGGTAGTGAGCCTTTACGCTCCAAGGCCAATACTTATCTACGCAACGGCGTTATTCCGCCATCATTGGTTGTTGATGAAGGGTTTAGCGATGCCAGTATAGATAAGCGTGGTAAGAAATTGCTCAAATCTCAGGCAGTGGATTGTTTGTTTAACGCGCTAGTGCTGGACGGTTTTTTTAATGATTCGACGTTGGTCAAAGCGATTTTTAAAGACTTTGCGACCCGGATGGAAAGTGTAATTCTGTGTGAGGAAGTATTACTCAAAGCACAAGCCGTCAACGAGGTGATGCATTTATCTCTGGCGGCGCAGCAATTTCTCAGCCAGTTGCGCGACGATGCGTTCAATTTGCATGAATCTCGCTTAGTTTGCCCATTTTCTGAGCAGCGTTTGCCGCAAATGGATCTGGCGATGCAAAATACCGGTTTACTGTACCAACTGCTCAGAGCGCAGCGCCTTTCTCTCTCGCATAAAGAACAAATCTTACTCTGCTGGTTAGAGCAAGATCTCTTGGCTGCAGCTCAACTCGCCGACCAAGTCGATTTGGCGCTTTTACAGCGAGATATGGCGTTAGCGGAGCTTGTGCAAAGGGTTCGTAGAGAGTATCAAGAAGGGCAAAGTTTCAACGCGCTATTAAATTGCTTACCGGACTAAAAAAACGCTTTTTTGTGCAGTGCACAAATCAACACTACTCCTACCAACCCAAAGGAGTCGTGTTATGAATACCGTAAACCAGTTAGTCATCAATTATCACATCACAGAAAAATGCAACTACGATTGCCATTATTGTTATGCCAAATGGGCAAAACCGAATGAGCTGCACCGAAATGTCGATGAGATGAAGAGAGTACTGAGCAAACTCGCTGAGTACTTTCTTTCCCCTAATCCTATTCAACAACAACTGCAATATCAGAGTGTCAGGCTCAATTTCGCTGGCGGTGAGCCTTTTCTACTCAAGCAGCGCTTTACGGATGCGCTCGATTACGCCATCGACTTAGGCTTTAAAGCTTCAATCATCACCAACGGGCATTTAATCAGCGATGCGTTTATTGCCGAGCAAAGCCACAAACTGCAGCTTTTAGGGGTGAGTTACGATGCCTGCCAATCTGAGGTGCAAAAGCAAATTGGCCGAATCACTCCGTCAGGTAATGTGCTTTCCGCTGAAAGGCTACAAGCCATTTTTCAGCAGATAAAGCATCACTCACCGACGACAGAGCTGAAAATCAACACCGTGGTGAATCACTATAATACCGAGGGTGATTTCACCGCTTTGATCGAAGCCCTTCAGCCGAATAAATGGAAAGTGCTGCGAGTCCTACCGGTATTTGATTCGATTCAAACCATTAGTGATCAGCAATTTGCGGCTTTTGTCGAGCGGCATCAGCGCGTGGCGCATTGCATGTCGGTAGAAAATAACGACTCCATGACCAACTCTTACTTGATGCTGAGCCCTGACGGCGCTTTGTTTCAAAATGGCAATGGCTCGTCAGGCTATTTTAAAAGTCGCCCTTTGCTCACAACGCCGATGGATGTCGCCTTAGCCGAAGCGGGGTTTGATGCCGCCAAGTTTGCCTTGCGTTATTGAACGGAGCCAGTGGTATGAAGATTCAAAGCATCAAGAGCAGATGGATTGCGTTGTTTATAAGTAAAACTGTCGATGCTTTTCGCTGCCGTCTAACCATCACTTTCTTCGTCTCAATCACCGCCATCACTTGCACGTATTGCCGAAGAATTTGAGTCCTTTATTCCATTTATAGGCTGATTTTGCAGAAGATTGACGCATAGCATCAAGTTCAGGATTAGGCTGCCGTTAGTGTCGCTATGCGTTCGCAAACTAGACAAAAATGACATTCGGAGATTTCAACTATAATTAACGAACAATTAAAGCGTGGCGCGCCGAATAAGGTTGCGCACAACAAGAAAGGAATGAGCAGCAAGATGAAAAAAATGCTGATGTTTCTATTATTGCTGCTTGGGCTGGCGGGTGCAGGCGCTGGCTATTACTTTCTTTATTATCTTCCCGAGCAAGAAGCACTGCAGGCCGATTCGTCGAGTTCGAACGATGAAGAACAAGTGCCAACCACTGAGACGGCTCCTAAAACGGTCTTGCCACCAAAACCGCTTGTTAATGATTTATATGTCGATTTAGCAAGACTCGGAGTAAGAGAAAAGCCCGATGCACAAGCGTTTGTTGAGCGGGTTCTATACCGTGGTGATAAGGTTAAAATCTTGGAGCGCAAAGCAGGTTTTGGCCGCATTACCGATTATTTTGTCTATGAGGAAAACGGGCCGGAAGTCGCGGAGTGGATACCTTTGGATGGTTTAGTGGAGCAAGCCCCGCTGATCACGGCAGAGGAGCGCCGTAAAACGGTCACGCAGTACATTGCGAATTCGGATGATTTTAAACTCTATGAAACGGCTTTTGTGCAGAAAACCGATGAGTTGCTGAAAAATGAAACCTGCGTACCAGAAGATTTTGAAGAGCTTGGTGGCTGGGTAAAGTCGCTCAAATATCAAGAACGTGAGGTTTATTTTGTGTATTGTGGTGGCCGTAAGTTAGCCAACAAAATTTACTTTGATATACAAAGCAAAGAAATATTTTACGCTTCTCATTAGCTAAAGTGATAAGAGCATTTAGATCTTTTTACTTGAGGCTTATGGTTGTCAGGAATATGATGCCTGCTTGAGTTGAGAGGAATGATTTTTTCATGCATTGGCACTTTATTAAATATGTCTGGTTTACGCTTTTTGCGGTTGTTCTGCCTTCGCAAGCGTTCGGCTATTTAATTGAGAGTGAAACGCACAGCCACGCTGAACGTAAAGTTATCCTACAACATGGTGAAAAAACCTCGCTCACGGCGATTGTTCATCAACAACCTATCTCTGATCAACAAGATAAACAAACGGCTCCACCCGTATCAAAATCGCTTCACTCAGACACTTCTGCTGCAATCGTCACCGCGTCTCGTTGGGGGGTAACTTCCCGAGTCGTTGAATACGATGGCCCCACTTTTGTCGATAACACACCCAATTACGACGTAACCGTCGCTCCCTTTAGGCTTTATCTTTTTCCTGTCGCTGAGTTGGCGGCATGGCAAGCTCGCCCCTATAGTTCTAACCACAGAATTTCTGGTTGGAAAGAAACGAATGCCATGTATGTGGCGTTAAATAGCCAGTACTGATCCTTCTTACTTTATATCAAGTGACAAAGTCACTCGCTTGTTCATTTAACTTGTTTATTTAAAGTAATAACAACTCAGCTTTGCTGAGAGGATTGGTATGAAAAAAACACAAAATAAAAAGGCGTCAGCACGTCTTATTAATCACTATTCTGCGTGGAAGTATATCGTATTGGCCGCCACTTTGGTTGTACTTGCCTTGAGCGCTATACCCACCTGGTACGGCGAACAGCCGTCGATTCAACTGCAAGTCTCCGCTAAAAATGAGACGCTTAATTCAGTCGTGGAATTAACTCATCTACTCGAAAAAAACGATATTGCGGTACAAAACATACAGCAGCAAGGTGGGAAAACGACCTTAGTCTTTGCTGATGAAGTCCAGCAAACGCACGCCAGAGAATTACTCGATGGCATGATTGAAAAAGAAGACAGTATTACGTTCTCTTACGTTTCGGTTGCACCAACATGGTTGACAAATTTAGGTTTTAACCCGATTAAACTAGGGTTGGATCTGCGTGGTGGTGTGCAATTTTTGCTGAACGTTGACGTGGATAAAGCGTTCCAAGAGCAGCGTGACAGCATGATCGATACCGTGAAAGATAAGCTTCGTGACGAGCGTCTTCGCAGCGTGAAAGTTAGCTCTGAAGGTATTGATGGCTTCAAAGTAATGAGCAATTCAGCGGAAGATCTCAATAAAATCAATGCATTTCTTAAAGAGACTTACTCAGGGTGGGATATCCAACGCTCTTCTGATCAACTGCTGATCAAGCCTTCAAAACAGAATCGAGTCGATTTCCAATCAACGACGCTGCAACAGAACCTCAAGATTATGCGTGATCGCATTGAAGAGCTAGGCATCACTGAAGCTATGGTTCAGCGCCAAGGTGAACACAGCATTCGTATCGAATTACCGGGCGTGCAAGACCCATCACAAGCGAAAAACGTGATTGGTGCGACGGCGAGCCTTGCATTTTATGAGGCGAAATCACCCAGCGAAGCGTTTACGTCGCAAGACATTGTTCTAAAAGATGAAAATGGCCGCAATGTTGTACTTACTAAACGCCCTGTATTAACCGGCGATCACATTGTTAATGCGCGCGCAGGTATTGACCAAGTGGGAATGTCTGAGGTCAACATCTCACTTGACCACGCGGGTGGCAAAATCATGAGTGATTTTTCATCCAAGCATATCGGTAAGCCGATGGCGACCGTGTACCGTGAATACACCACCAATGCTCGTGGCGAAACAGAGCGTAGCGAAAAAGTGATCAGTGTTGCGACCATTCAATCGCAGCTGGGTAGCCAATTTAGAATCACTGGTGCAGGTTCGATGGAAGAAGCACAGCAGTTGGCTTTATTGCTGCGCGCAGGTTCATTAACCGCGCCTGTGACTATCGTAGAGGAGCGCACCATTGGCGCTTCATTGGGCGCAGAAAACATTCAAAATGGTTTTGCCGCATTAGCCTTAGGTATGGCATTAACGCTGACTTTTATGGCGCTTTGGTATCGCCGTTTAGGTTGGGTGGCGAACGCGGCGTTGCTGTTTAACATGGTGTGTCTCATTGGCCTGATTGCCTTATTGCCGGGTGCTGTGCTGACCTTGCCGGGGATTGCAGGCCTGGTTTTGACGGTTGGCATGGCCGTCGATACCAACGTGCTGATTTTTGAACGTATCAAAGACAAAATTGCAGAAGGACGTAATTTCGCCCAAGCGATTGATTCTGGGTTTAGCAGCGCTTTTAGCACCATTCTTGACGCCAACGTCACCACTATGATCACCGCCGTGATTCTGTATTCGATCGGTAATGGTCCAATCCAAGGCTTTGCCCTGACCTTAGGGCTCGGCATTATGACCAGTATGTTCAGCGGTGTGTTTGCTTCGCGTGCGGTTATCAATCTCATTTGGGGACGAGATGCTCGTCGTGATGTAAGGGTATAAACATGATTGATTATTTGAAAAACCATATTCGTCCAATTCGTTACATCACGAGCGTACTTTCTGTGACATTGATGCTGATCTCGTTAGTGGCGTTTGGTGTGAAAGGCCTTAACATGGGTTTGGATTTTACCGGTGGGATGGTCACTGAAGTCACGGTCGATAAAACCCTCACCAACAAAGAGTTACTGCAAGCGTTGAAACCTACATTAGGAGATTCAACGATGCTCACCAAAGCAGGTGAAGAAGGACGTTGGGTTATCCGCTACGCTCTTCCTGAAAGTGATCAAGAGACGCCTAACATTCCAACTTTGCTCAGCGACGTCTCTGAACATGTGACGGTGGTGAGCAACAGTATGGTCGGCTCGCAAGTGGGGCAAGATCTGGTGGAGCAAGGTAGTTTAGCGTTGATGATCTGCTTACTGTGTATCTTAGGTTACTTGTGTTTCCGCTTTGAATGGCGTTTAGCGAGCGGCTCGTTATTGGCCTTGCTGCATGACGTTATTTTAGTGCTCGGTTTCTTTGCTCTGACACAGATGGAGTTCAACCTAACCGTGTTTGCGGCGGTACTGGCGGTATTGGGTTATTCATTGAACGACTCCATTATCATTGCCGACCGTATTCGTGAACTGCTCGTGGCTAAGCAAAGTACGCCAACCAAAGAGATTACCGACCAAGCCGTGATTGCGACGTTCTCACGCACTATGGTGACTTCGGGTACGACATTACTCACCGTTTCCGCATTGTGGTTAATGGGCGGGGAGCCGCTTGAAGGGTTTGCCATTGCAATGTTCATCGGTATTATTTCTGGAACTTGGTCTTCAATTTCAATCGGGACTGTGTTACCAGAGTGGTTGAAACTTGAACCTAAACATTACTTGCCTGTAGTGGTGGATTCCGCGCCTTAGTATTTCTGCGCATGTCATTTAAAGTGAAGTAAAAAATCCGCCTTATGCACAGGCGGATTTTTATTGGGAGTTGACTATAAATTACGGTAGGAAGTGTGATTTATAGTTCTTTATCTTTACTCAGTGACAGCAACCAAAGTGAAACGGCGGCAACCACCGCAAAGCCGCCGAAGATAATAACAGGCATCGCGCTGTAACCAAGAATATGCCAAATCACCGATTCTAATGTACTCATGTGTTAATTCTCCTATTGCCAGCCTTCAACGCCTTGCATGTCTGGCAGTTTATGTGCAATACCTTTATGGCAATCGACACAGGTTTTTTCACCACTAGCAAGGGCGGTTGAATGCTGTTTGGCACTGCGTGGACCTTGCTCTGAAAAATCCATGTATTCGAACTCATGGCAGTTGCGGCACTCTAATGAGTCATTATTTTTCAATCGTGACCACTCACGCTCCGCGAGATGTGCTCGACGTGCTTGAAACTTTTCTGGTGTGCTAATGGTGCCTAACACCACATGAGCAAACAACTCTTTGGATGCTTGCACTTTGCGGATAATCTTGTCTGTCCACTCATGGGGAACATGGCAGTCAGAGCAGATAGCACGTACGCCGGAACGGTTAGAATAGTGAATCGTCTCTTGGATTTCTGCCACAATCGGTGCATGACAGCCTGAGCAGAATTCTTCTGAGTTTGTTGCTTCCATACCGGTGTTAAATGCGCCCCAAAATAGCAGACCACCTGCAAACCCCATGAACAATACGATGCCAACGGCCGCTTTACTTGGGCTTGTGAGCCTTTTCCAAAACGCTTTTAATAATTTCATAAATAGCCTCTTAAGTTATTATCTGGCTACGATTAGCGAAGTGAATCAACGGATTTGAACTCATTTTCCACCAAAGGCTTCGCAATGGCTTGCGGTACATGGCACTGTAAACAGAAATAACGGCGCGGTGAGACGTCAGCTAGCACCGCATCTTCACGGTTAACATAGTGGGTCACGCTGATTTTGGTTGCGCCCATCTCTTTGGCATTTTTCCAACTGTGACAAGCAAGGCACTTATTGGCGTTTAGCGACACTTCGTAGCCACGAATGTTATGTGGGATCAAAGGTGGCTGATAGACGTATTCGCTTTCAAGCGCTTGATCTCTCGGGTACTTCTTAAAGTCGTCTGCAGGACGAGTCTCTTCAAGTTGCGTTGCGCCACGCAGCGATTCCAGCCCGCCGTTGCCGCCGGGGTTATTCAGTTCCGCCTGTACCGTTTGGCCAAATAAAGCCCCAAAAGATAAAAGGGCGATCAGTAGTTTTTTCATCTTAAATTCTCCGCCTAATGGCTCATTCTAAGATCGGCTCCCCACAGGGCAGCCGATGCATTCATTAACTGGCTTACGCTACTTTAGTGATTTTTACCGGACATTTTTTGAAGTCTGTCTGCTTCGACAGTGGGTCCGTGGCATCTAAAATCAGCTTGTTAATCAAAATGCGAGCATCAAAGAATGGGATAAAGACTAAACCATGCGGTGGACGATTTCGGCCGCGCGTTTCCACACGAACACGAACTTCGCCGCGTTTGTTGGAAATCAATACTTCATCACCACGTCGTAACCCACGCGCTTTGGCGTCATCTGGGTGGATGTAACAGAGCGCATCGGGTACGGCTTTATAAAGTTCAGGCACGCGCCGCGTCATAGTGCCGGTGTGCCAGTGTTCTAACACGCGGCCCGTACACAGCCACATATCAAATTCGGCATCAGGTGATTCCGGTGGAGCTTCATAAGGAGCGGAGATGATCCACGCTTTACCATCCGGTTTGCCGTAGAAATCCCAATCAGATCCTTTTTTCGCATAAGGGTCAGAGCCTTCTTTAAAGCGCCATAACGTTTCTTTGCCATCCACAACCGGCCAACGTAAGCCGCGAACGTTATGGTAGGTATCATAAGGAGCTAAGTCGTGGCCGTGACCGCGTCCGAAGCTGGCGTACTCTTCAAATAACCCTTTTTGTACATAGAAACCGAAGTGATGTGCGTCATCGTTCAGCTCACGCGCTTCTTCAAGCGGGAATTGGTCAACCTGTCCGTTTCTGAACAGCACATCAAACAGGGTTTTACCGCGATATTGTGGCGCTTTGGCGAGCAATTCTTCTGGCCATACTTCTTCCATTTTGAAGCGTTTAGAGAACTCCATCACTTGCCATGAGTCTGATTTTGCTTCGCCCACAGTACCAACTTGCTGATACCAAGCTTGAGTGCGGCGTTCAGCATTACCGTAAGCACCTTCTTTTTCCACCCACATTGCGGTAGGGAGCACTAAGTCGGCCGCTTGCGCTGTGGCTGTTGGATACGGGTCAGACACGACGATAAAGTTTTCTGGGTTACGATAACCCGGTAAACGTTCTTCGTTAATATTCGGGCCTGCTTGCATGTTGTTATTACACTGCACCCAGTAAGCGTTGAGTTTGCCATCTTTGAGCATTCGGTCTTGCTGTACCGCGTGAAAGCCCGGTTTTTCAGGAATGGTGCCTTGCGGAAGCTTCCATGTCTTTTCAGCAATCGCGCGATGTTTGGGGTTAGCCACCACCATGTCAGCAGGCAAGCGATGAGAAAAGGTTCCGACTTCACGTGCCGTGCCGCAAGCGGATGGTTGGCCTGTTAATGAAAATGGACTGTTGCCAGGTGTGGCAATTTTGCCTGTCAGTAAGTGCAGGTTGTAGACCAAGCTTTGCATCCAAACACCGCGAGTGTGTTGGTTCATGCCCATAGTCCACAATGACATCACTTTGGTGTTAGGGTCAGCGTACTGTTTTGCAAGCGCGATCAGTTTATCTTCGGCAACGCCTGACATTTGCGCGGCTTTTTCAACCGTATAAGGTGCAACCGAGGCTTTATAAGCTTCAAAGTCAATCGCAGTCACATCACCGGAGTTGGCATTTTTCGCTTTAACTTGCAGTGGGTGCTCGTCACGCAGACCATAACCAATATCCGTAGTCGCTTGTTTGAAGTGGGTATGTTTATTGACGAAATCCCAGTTCACCGCATTGTTTTGAATGATGTAGTTGGCGATGAAGTTGGCGATGGCAAGGTCACTTTGTGGGTGGAAAATGTAACCGTGGTCGGCCAGCTCAAACGAACGATGATAATAAGTCGAAAGGACATTTACTTTAACGTGTGGGTGACTTAAACGACGATCGGTAATACGAGTCCAAAGAACTGGGTGCATTTCAGCCATGTTTGAACCCCAAAGCACAAAGGCATCAGCGTGTTCAAAATCATCATAGCAGCCCATCGGTTCATCAATACCAAAGGTGCGCATAAATCCAACAACGGCTGAAGCCATACAGTGGCGAGCGTTTGGATCAATGTTATTAGAGCGAAAACCCGCTTTCATTAGTTTAACGGCGGCGTAACCTTCCATCACGGTCCATTGGCCTGAACCGAACATGCCAACACTGGTTGGCCCTTTCGCTTTTAGAGCTTGTTTCCACTTTTCAGCCATCACATCGAAAGCCTGATCCCACGACACTGGCGTGAATTCTCCATCTTTATGATATTGGCCATCTTTCATGCGCAGCAGTGGCTGTGTTAAGCGATCTTTGCCATACATGATTTTTGAAAGGAAGTAGCCTTTAATACAGTTCAACCCTTTGTTAACGGGCGCTTCAGGGTCACCTTGTGTGGCAACCACTTTGCCGTTTTGAGTGCCGATTAATACTGAACAGCCCGTACCGCAGAAACGACAAGGCGCTTTATCCCAAGTGATTTTTGTTTGGTCTGAGCTGGCAATCAAGTTTGTAGCGCTGGCGGGTAGAGTAATACCAGCGATAGCGGCTGCGGATGCGGCTGCGTTTGCTTTCACAAACGCGCGTCTTGTCATTTTCATACGTCATCCTCAATGTGGGAATGTTGTGTTCCAGTGTTGGTATCCGTGTCATCCAGCCCACTTTCTATTTGGTGATAAACCAAAGCGGTGCTGAGAACATGTGGTAAGTTGTTAATCGCATCGATGGTGTCAGTAACGAAGCCTTGATTTTCCGTTTCCAAAACGACGATCATTTTCCCTTCGTTGCTTTGGCCATACACTTCGGCGTTCTCAAACGATTCGATTGTCGCTTTGAGCGCTGCTAAATGTTCAGGTACGACGTGAACGATCAAACTTGAAATATGTACTTCATTGAGTGACATGTTTATCTCTCATTATTATTAATATTGCTCACACGGATGGCTGAGGTTGGACAGATGGAAACGCACGCGCCACATCCGTTACAGGCATCAATATCGACATTCGGTTGCGCCACTTTTCCGATCACTAAATTGAACGTTATAGCGCTGACTTCACATGACTCAGCGCAGCTACGACACTCCACATTGCGTTTAGCCAAGCAGCTTTCTTCGAGCTTTGCTTTAGCCAGCCACGGTTGTGTTGAGCGCGGTGCGAAAATTGGCTCTGGGCAGCTTTGCGCGCACTGATAACAAAAGGTGCACTCATCAATATGAAAATCTATGGTTGGGAAGCCGCCATCACCTAAGGTGATGATCTTTGTCTCGCACGCGTCTAGGCAGCGGCCGCAGCGAGTGCACTCATCTGAAAAGGAGAGGGGGTGAGCAATCCAAGGCAAGCGGACAATGGTGTCATCGACCTGATTACGAGAAAAAAAACGCCTTTTCGAGAGATCAACCAAAGTGCATTCCTGTATTTGTTAACAAATCTTCATTTATCCATACACAAATTGTAGTTTTTGTCCTATTTCTATAAATACCCCCAAGGAGGTAATTGGCTAGGCATGTTGTTTTAGATCAATAAATTCAAGCGCGAGTGATCACATATTGAATGGCTTTAACGACAGCGGCGCCCAATCAGATACAATAGGCAAGGAGAGGTTCACGGAGAGATGTTTTGAGAAAACGATCCAAACAGTCGGTCACCAGCACCATTGCCAAAGCCATGGTGTCGATTTTACTGTTATCGGTTGCCATCACGGGGTACGCCATTTTTACACTCGCCTCATCACTCAATGATGCGGAAGCGGTGAACGTGGCTGGCTCAATGCGTATGCAAAGCTACCGATTGGCACATGATATTCAAAGTGATTCGGTGGATTATCCATCTCACATTTATCTTTTTGAACGTTCGCTTTATTCACCCTCAATGAAAGCATTGCAGCGTTGGCCTGTGCCAAACGACATCACTAAAGATTATTATCAGTTGATCATTCGTTGGCACGAGCTGAAAAGTTTGCTAAATAGCGAGAACAAAGACCGCTATCTTGATGAGGTGGCAAAATTTGTCAGCCAAATCGACCGTTTTGTCTTTAAGTTGCAGCACTTCTCAGAACAAAAGCTGATCCAACTGGCTTGGTTTGGCGGCATGGGGTTGGGTGGTGTGTTGTGTATCTCATTGTTTGTGGTGCATTTTATTCGTAAGGAAGTGGTGGGGCCATTGCGTTCGCTAGTGACCGCCAGTGAGCAGATCCAAAACCGTTCATTTGATGTATCGCTCAATGTCACCAGCCATAATGAAATGGGGATCTTAACCCGCACGTTTAATAAAATGGCCACCGATCTTGGTAAGTTGTACCTTGGTTTAGAGCAAGCGGTGAATGAGAAAACCCATAAGTTGCAAAATGCCAACCAAGCACTGCAAGTGTTGTATGACTGCTCGCAAGAGTTAACCGCGTCGCGCATTAGCCAAGATAATTTCCAAGCGATTTTGCAACACTTGGTCACCATTGAAGGGGTCACATTTGCCCAGTTAGAAATTGGTGATGACGCGGGTAAAAGTACGCGCTTATCCGAAGGTGAGAGCAATGGGTTCTCCCTTTCTCCGCTTTTGCTGAGCTTAGATGGGATGCAACTGGGTTACTTGTATCTGCAATACAGCTTGCCTTGTCCAAATAGCGCCTTGATTGATAACTTCGTACAAATATTGTCGCGTGCTATTTATTATAATCAAGCACAGAAACAAGCCGAACAGTTGATCTTGATGGAAGAACGCGCCACCATCGCACGGGAACTGCATGATTCGTTGGCTCAATCGCTTTCGTATCTGAAGATACAAGTATCATTACTAAAACGCGTGATTGGCCGAGCAGAGACCCCGCACGCCGCAGAGAAAAAAGAGCAAATCATTTTAGATATTGATCAAGGTTTGTCGGGCGCTTACACCCAGTTAAGAGAGCTATTAACCACCTTTAGGCTAACGATTAAAGAAGGCAATTTTGGTCAAGCGCTCAAGGGCATGCTAGAGGAACTTGGCGAGCAAACTACGGCGGAGATAGTGCTTAATAATAATTTGTCATCGATTGATTTAGATGCGCATCAACAAGTGCATTTACTGCAATTGATCCGGGAAGCGACTATCAATGCTATCAAACACGCTCAAGCTAATGTTATTCAAGTCAACTGTGATGAATTAGACGATCAGGTGATGGTGACGGTCAAAGACGATGGGGTTGGCTTTGATCAACAGCGTGCTAGGCTCAATCACTATGGATTAAGCATTATGCAAGAAAGAGCGGCGCGGCTGCATGGCGCAGTGTCAGTAACCTCCGCACCCAATGCTGGGTGTGAAGTTATATTGAAATATAAACGTTCAAAGGATACAAATTTTGACGAGATGTAGAGTAATGTTGGTAGATGACCATCCTTTGATGAGACGTGGTATCAACCAGCTATTGAGTTTTGAAGATGACTTTGAAGTGGTTGCTGAAGCTTGTAACGGCAGTGAAGCCATCGCTTTGGCACATGACATCGAGCCGGATCTCATTCTGCTTGATTTGAATATGAAAGGCATGTCAGGGCTCGATACGTTAACAGCGCTTCGTGCGGATGAATCAACCGCTACCATCGTTATTTTAACCGTATCAGACAGTGCGCTCGATATTGAAGCTATGGTGAAAGCGGGGGCTGATGGCTACCTTCTTAAAGATACAGAACCAGATGAGCTGGTGGAACTGCTTAGACAGGCCGCGACGGGTGTAAAAGCGTACAGCGAGTTTGTTACTCAGTACCTCGCCGAACGTCATACGCATGAAGATCTTTTTGAGGCATTAACCGACCGTGAAACTCAGATTTTAAAAGAGGTCGCGAAAGGGTATCGGAATAAGCAAATTGCGGATCGTCTGTTCATTTCTGAGTCGACAGTAAAAGTGCACATGAAGAGTTTACTGAAGAAGCTACGCGTCCCATCGCGCACGGCAGCAACGATTTTATACTTGGAGCGTTATAGCGAGAGTAAATAACACCTATTTGGAAATAGCGGTTTGAAAAAAGGGCGTCCTGTTGGACGCCCTGATTGTTCGTTAACGTTATGCTGTCATCGGTACAAGGATTACTGTACCAATAATGACAGTGATTAAACCGAGGATGACAGGAACGGAAGTGCGTTTTACCACTTCAAATGGACTGATATGGCCCATACCAGCTGTTGCTACTACGACGCCTGATACTGGCGAAATGGTACGCCCAAGGTTTGAAGCTTGCAGCATCGGGATAATGAGAAAGGCTGGGTTCACGCCCAATTTAGCCGCCAACGATGGCGCTAACTCAACAAAGGCGTAGAACGGAGCGTTGCCTGAACCCGTCGCAATAGCGGCTGCTACGGTAAGGCCTGTCAAAATCAGCATCAAGGCTATGCCGCCTGCGCCTGCGGTTTCTGCAAGATGAAGCAGGTTATCAATCGCCCCAATCGACATCAAACCTTGTGCGAACACGCCCGCAGCAACCAATAACATCACCACGCCTTTGAATGCTTCGGCCATGCCTGCGTAGCATGATTCTAGATCTTCTAACGTCTCTTTACCTTTAAAACGCTTCGTCACGAAGTCAACCAATGCACCGATGAAGATGGATCCGACCACAATGGTGTAAATATCAAGGCTCAAACCTTGAATGGTTTCTCCGTTGAATAAAAACACACCCACAATAGGTAAGAATGGAAGAGCCGCATAGTAAGCGGGTGCTTTCACTTCGATGGCAGAAACATCGATTTTTTCCATCGGTGTATTGTCTTTCTTATCGAGATACTTGTTCCAGAAGAAGGCCGCGATCGCCATGACGATAATGGCGCAGATCGAAACAGGAAGAACCGTTTCCACGGCAAAAACGTGTAAAGGTAGGCCTGATTTTTCCGCCGCAATAACCACATCACCGGAGGTCGGGGAAAGGATGATCGCAGCGGGAGATGCACATACCGCAACTGCGGCCGGACGAGAGATCCCCATCGCTACCATCATCGGAAATAAAGTGGCCATCAACAGTACGCCAAGACCCGTTGCTGAGCTCACCGCTAAAGACATCAAACATGCCACAATGTAAGCAGCAACCAGCAAGATATAAGGGGATGTAATAACCGAAAGAGGTTTAGAAAACTGTTTTACAACCACATTGTTGGCGCCGATGTGTGTCATGTACGAAGCAAAACCACACAGCAACATAATTTGCATGCCTAAACCGCCACCACTGTAACGCAACATGTATTTCACGAATTCGAGTGCATCCGTTACTGTGTTACCGGTTGAGGGTACTTTGGCTGGCAGCACTGAATAGCCAAGTGCGCCAGTTAATAGCAGTAAAACGATACCTGCGGTGAGTAACACACCGGCTGGCTTGTAACCTTTAACAATGAAATAACCCACCGCTACTGTTACCGCCAAGCCAATTAAAAGCTCTAGCATTTAAGTCTCCTGAAATTATGAACAATATTGCAAAAACGTGTATCAATTTATGACAAGGAATTTACCGAAAAGAATGCTGTAGCACGAGAGCAAGTTGAGCTTTAGATGATCTAAAACAATAAAATTATCAATTGATAACCTAGTTGAAAATTCTTTAACTTTGAATATGTTTTAGTCGTTCTAACTATTCATTTAGCAAATATGCGGCTAGAAGTTCTGTTAGAGGGGGGATAATTTAAGCTAAGAAAAATGAAGCCACTTAAGGCATGGCTTCATCAAATCTGTAAAGTATGAATTTAGGAGTACTGACGCACAATGAGCTGCCAATTGGATTTTTGTAGTGCTAATTGTTGCTTCACTTGTCGATAGCGCAGCATCAATAGGGAGTGTTCATATCTACGAACCATATTGTTTTTTTTACTTTCGATCAGCTGTTTCTTTAATTCATAATACTCTTGCAACTGCATGACTAAAGCGTCAAATTCACGTTGTATGCTGGCCATAACGAGTTGCTGATTGGGCAACGCGGCGATCTGTTTTTGCGCATGGCTTAATGCCATTAACGCTTTCGCTTTTTCTACCTTAAGGGGGGGAGAAGTGCGCAGTTTACCAGCCAACCCAAGCCACGAACACAGCTTGATCAGCCATTTTGTTGGGTCGTATTGCCACCAATAAATCCCATTACGATAATCGTTTTCAAAAATATGGTGATAATTGTGGTAGCCCTCGCCAAAAGTGAAGAAAGCCAAAATACCGTTATCGCGGGCTGTATTTTTATCAGTATACGGCTGGCTACCCCATATATGAGCCAGCGAATTGATGAAAAATGTCGTGTGATGATTGAGCACCAAACGCAGTGCACCCACGATCAGTAACATGCCCAGTATATCGTGATAAATAAAACCAAGGATCAGAGGAACGCCCAAGTTCATTGCGAGTGCCAAAGGCACATAATACTTATGCTGCCACATGACGATCTTATCTTTTTGCAGGTCACGGCAGTTGGAGTAGTCATCGTACGTGGTTTTATTGTAGTGACGCAGCATCCAACCTATGTGTGAAAACCAGAATCCACGTTTGGCTGAATAAGGATCTTTGTCATTATTGTCTACATGCTTGTGATGAACTCGGTGATCAGAAGACCAATGTAGCGCACTGTTTTGCAGTGCAAACGCCCCACCTAATGCAAACAATAATCTCAGTGCCCAATGTGCTTCATAGGCTTTATGTGACCATAAACGGTGATAGCCCGCGGTAATGGAAAGGTTGCAAAAGGAAAAACAAATCATCAACCAAAGCCAATGCTCCATGCCGTAGCCAAATTGCCATCCATACAAAGGGGCTGCAATCGTCGCTAAGCCCAAGCTGAAGCTAAAAATGACGATGTTTATCCAAATAAGTGGTGGTTTTGATGCCGATTCCATGATTAAAGTCCTTGAGCTTACAGTTGTTCGCTAGAATATCAGCGAACAACTGTAAGTCAAAGAGGTTTAATGATTCTTTTAAGGGATTGTGACTAGTATATTTTGCTTTTCTATTTGAACCGAATAGTATGAAAGACGATGTTAATCCTTACAGGAAGTAATAAGGACTAGAATATGGAAATAAAAGCAGCTGAATATTGCGATTTTGAAAGAATTGCTCAGCTACACGCTCAAAGTTGGCGAACTCACTACCAAGGCATATTAGGCAAAGAGTACCTTGATAACGACGTTCTAGAAGACCGTTTACTGATTTGGCAAACTCGCTTAATCAATCCACCATTTAATCAACATGTCCTACTGATTGAAGAAGGAGGGCTGCTGTGTGGGTTTATCTGCGCCTTTGGTAACCACGATTTTGACAAAGGCAGCATTATCGAGTCTCTGCACATTGATGAAAATTATCGAGGAAGGGGGATTGGTCGCCAGTTGATTCAAGAGATGGCGGCATGGTTTGAGCAGTATTTCCCTAATAGCGGTGTGTATTTGGAAGTGATGGCAGACAATAAGCAAGCCATCGAATTTTACGACTACTTAGCTGGTCGACCTAAAGGAGAGCGTTTATGGCGGTCTCCCTGTGGGCAAGATATTAAAGAGTGGGTTTATACTTGGACTAGCCCAACAGATTTGCTGGCTTCGGTCTCTTCTACGGTTGATTGAAACGCATAGTGCGCGGGCTATGTCTTCTTACCTATCGGTATTCGTGTGATTCGTTCTTGATGTATTGAGGAAGAGGCGATGACCAAATATGATTGCATCTTCCAGACACATGAGTTTTTAGTGATCTAAAGTTTCCAAATGCTATAAATAGAAAAAGCCTCTGATAATCAAAGGCTTTTTCTTGATATTTGGCGGAGAGATAGGGATTTGAACCCTAGGATAGCTATTAACCATCGCCGGTTTTCAAGACCGGTGCTTTAAACCACTCAGCCATCTCTCCGTGTGGTGCGCATAATAGATAGCCACCATAATATTGTAAAGCAATAAGTTGAGTCATCGACTCGGTTTGGCTAACCGCAATAACGTTTTCAGTTACAGTAAAGCGCTGTTTTACCGCTTCCCTTGATTTTATGAGCTATATACTCTACAACCTAGTTATCTAATAAAATGGTGTTTTATTTTTATTTGATTGATTTATATGTAATTTGTGTGTTTCAGGGAACGGTTGTACGCTCGAAAGTGTTTGCAGCTAAGTGTGAAGTACTTCAAAATTACCTCAATCCAAGGGCATTCTAACTAATCACCGAGGTTTAGATGAAAGTCGAGAATCTTTTTAAGCATCGTGGCGATTCAATGAACAAGTACTCCTCTGAGCTTATGCAGTGGGTATCACCTTCAGTACGTGAGTACTGGGGCGAGCTTCTACATAAAACAAACAGTCGCCAGTTGTTTTCTTGGGTTAGAGATTTTCACCAACCAGCAGTGAATGAAGATGCTCCTATTGCCGAACCCTTGATACTCAAACCTGAAGCGCAACGTCTGTATAAACAGCTCCAGACTCAGATTGGTGAAGTCATTCATACAGGTAAATGGCTGGTGGTTGATCAAGAGCGCATTAACCAGTTTGGTCAAGTAACTGAGGATATGCAGTGGATTCATACCGACCCTCAAAAAGCGGAAGTTGATTCTCCATTTAGGACCACAATTGCGCACGGCTTTTTGACCTTGGCCTTGTTACCTAAATTGACGGATAGCGTTGATCCTGACAAACCAATATTTCCGACCGCAAAAATGGTGGTGAATATCGGTTTAAATGAAGTTCGTTTCCCATATCCAGTGAAATCAGGAAACAGAGTAAGAGCCATTAGTACTCTATTGAAAGTTACGCCAATCAAAAAAGGTTTGGAGATCGAGAGAGAAATTAAAGTTGAGATTGAAGGTATTCGTCGCCCAGGCTGTGTCGTGGTTTCAGTGATCCAACTCCATTTTTAATTTTAGAAAAATGGCATAAAAACAGGAGAGTCGATCACTCTCCTTTTTTGTATTTATTTGTTTTTCAAAGGAATATAACCATATTCTTCTATGCGAGTCTTTGCTTCCGCTGACTTTAAAGATGCAATGAAAGCTTGAGTCTCTTTAGTGATTTTTTCAGGGTAATAGACCACTAAAAATGGCATAGAAAGTTTATATTCATGAGTGACAATATTTTTTGCAGTGGCTTCTACTCCCTCAAATTTTATCGCTTTAATCGATTTATCTACCGATCCCGTAGAGATGAAACCGATCGCTTGAGGGTTATGGTTAATCAGTGTTTTAACCATACTATTGCTATTGACCACTAAGTTATTGGAACTGATGTCTGACACTAAGCGATCATTAATCACACGAGTCAGGCCTAATAAGCTTTCAAAGCTATAGCGGGAACCTGATGATGCTTCTCTGGTCACAACTGCGATTTTTTGATCAGCACCACCGACTTGTTTCCAGTTGGTTATTTTCCCTTTATAAATATCAAATAACTGCTCACGAGTCAGATTTTCAATACTGTTTAAGCGATTGATTACAACAGCCAACCCATCATAGGCAATCGGCAAGGTGCTCATCGTCTCATCTTGCTCACTTTCTGTGAGGTAGCGCGAGCTCATGGCGATATCTGCGACACCTTTTTTCAGTAATGTGATGCCAGCACTCGAACCTACGGCTTGAACCGCGATATAAGTTTCAGGGTGTGCGGTATTGTAGTCCTCGGCGAATACTTCCATGATCCTAGCGACCGAGGTCGAGCCAGAAATATTAACTTCACTTGCGAAGGCAAACTGGGTATGTAGCAAAGTTGAAAGCAGTGTAGCAAGCGCGACTCGAAACATAGTGGCTCCAATATGGTTATTTAGAAAAATTGAGCCACCATAATATGTCGTATAGATGACACTTTTGTGAACCACAAAGGTAAGTGGTTTGTAGCCTTACGGTTTTTCATATCAGAGATAAGCGAAGTCAGCTATAGTCGAGATGTCAGGAAACCGTGTTTGAGCGAGGGTAAAATGGCGGTAGTGAATTTGTTGCAACGTCAACTAGAACGAAGAGCAGAGCTTGTTTGCCATAATCGTAACCAAAGTGTGTCTGTTGAATTAGGCAAATCCTGTTTTGAGCCTATTGTTAACGGTGTGCACTTCATCAAACACCATTACAAATTAGATTCAACGCATTGCGACTATTCAAGTATCGTGGCGAAAGTGATTTGGGAAGAAGCTAAATGGGCGCTGTATATTCCCAATACGGATCCCGATAAAGAAATTGAAGATTGGTTGCCGTATCCTTTTCTCCCTAAAACAACGGATTTGACAGCGTTGATCCGCGAAATTGAAAAAGATCCTAAATCTTACTTTTGGTGATCAATAAGCAATAAAAAGGCACTCCGAAGAATGCCTGATAGAAATGTCTATGCTGCTAAAATCACTCCCCTTGGATAGTGGTATTAGCTTCTGAAGGTATAGGTAACGGTTCGAAAACCTGAGTCGGTTTTGCAATCAGACTGCGGTTTTCCATATTCACTTCTGCGAGCACGACTTCGAGCGTATCACCGAGCTTAAAGGCGACCTCTTTATCGACAAGCAGCGTTCCACTTTCCGCATTACATTCAATACGTTCTTTGTTGTCTAAGATTAAAGAACCAGGAATGAATGCGGCAGCGCCATTTTCCAAAAGACGTACGCGCATGCCAGCACGATTGATATCAAAGATTTCAGCCGTAAAACGGGTGCCTTTGCTAGGTTCGTTTACTAGTGTTCTAGCATAGAGCCAGTCGCCTACGTTACGTTCGGCCATTTTGTGGTGTTTGCGGTGTAGTGCCAACTCTTCACCAACGGTTTCATCCGGTGTTTGTACGGGCTCTTTGTTTAAAATATGTGCTTTCAACATACGATGGTTGATCATATCGCCATATTTACGGATAGGAGAAGTCCAAGTGGCATAGATATCCAAACCCATTGCGTAATGCGGAAGGGGTTGGTTTCCTATTTCACTGTAAGCTTGATACTTACGGATACGATTATCCAGATAGCGGGTCTCTTGCCTACATAGCCAGCGACGTAAAGAGGCAAAGCCTTCTAGAGTCGCTAAGTTATCGGCAGTGTATTCAAGCTCACCCGTTGGGTTGACTAATTCGACAACATCGGCAATTTTTTCGGGTTTGAACCCCGCGTGCGTATTGAACACGCCTTGGCCAAAATGCGCTTTGAGCGTTTTTCCCGCACAGATATTCGCGGTTATCATCGCTTCCTCAACAAGACGGTTAGCACTACGGCGAAGATCCGCATGAATTGCCACTACGTCGTTGTCTTCACTCAGTTCAAATCGATAATCAGGGTGATCAGGAAACACGACCGCGTATGTTTCGCGCCATTGTGCACGCGCTAATGAAAAATCATACAAATCACGCACAACGGAAGCGATTTGGTCACTTGGTTGCCAATCGGCAGAAGTGCCCGTTTCTAACCAATCTGATACATGATCATAAACCAATCGAGCGTGCGATTTAATGTTGGCCGCAAAAAAGGTAATATCATCGCCAATCACACCTTCTTTAGTCACTGTTACGGTACAGCAAAGGGCAGGGCGAACTTCATTTTCCATCAACGAACACAAATCATCGGCTAAATCACGTGGCAACATTGGGATATTGCGGCCAGGGAGATAAATAGTGAAACCCCGCTCACGCGCGACACTGTCCATCTCGTCATCTGGCGTGATGTATGCGGTTGGGTCTGCAATGGCAATGGTTAATGTGAAGTCACCGTTCTCGGTTCTTTGGGCGAACAGTGCATCATCCATATCTTTAGTTGATGCCCCATCAATGGTCACGAAAGGAAGGTGGGTCATATCGATGCGTTGTAGGTCGGCATCATCTTTGAGCTGCCAATGTTCAATACCAGTCGGCTCACTGTTAGGCAGGTCATTTTCAGCTAAAGTCACCCACCAAGGCGCAATCTTATCGTTGGCATCCGTAATTTTATGGGTGATTTCAACCATAAAGCCGCTATCGTCTTTCAGTGGATGGTTAATAAGCTGTGCAACAACCCAATCACCTTCAGAGAAATGTTCAGGGTTTAATCCTTTTTGCACCTTGGCTTTCAGCGATTGCCTTTTTAGTTGCGGGTTATCGGGCGTGACATTCAGCTTACCTTTGTACAGCTTTACACGGCCAATGAAGCGAGTTAATGAAGGCTCAAGCAGCTCTTGAGGCTCAGCCACTTCTTTCTCATTCTCAGTGCGAATGATGGCCACCACTTTATCTCCGTGTAGGCATTTCTTCATATACGGAGGCGGAATAAAGAAGCTGTTCTTACTGTCAACTTCTAAAAAGCCGAAGCCTTTTTCAGTGGCTTTTATCGTGCCTTCTTTCTTAGGCAAGTTCTCTTGGATTTGTTGCTTGAGTTGAGCAAGGAGCGGATTATCTTGAAACATGTTTCTTTTTCTAACAAATGCGATTGGGCACACTATAATCATTGAGCGGGATGATTACTACCGAAAGCGTTATTTTTGCTAGTCTGCTTTAACAGTGCGCTGTAAATGCAGCTTCTGTGTTCGTTTTGGGTGAATTAATGAGCTTAATGGTCATTTATGACGAATTTTTGTGATGTAATTCAATTTTTACTAGCTTTTTTTATGCTTTTAGGGAATAATCCGCGTCCCTTATATGTCCCTAGCGGCTTGATGCGTTTTAAGACTTATCCGCATCTGAACGGAACTCAGCTCTTTTTAATGGATCGGTATTGGAATTGGTAGAGCACGTGGGACCTTTTGTTAATTAATCTAGTGGGATCTCCATGCAAGACTCTGTAATTCAATTTAGTGAATTAGCCCTAAACGACTCAATCCTTTCTGCTCTAAATGAAATGGGTTTCGTTTCTCCAACTCCTATCCAAGCTGCTGCTATTCCATTTCTTCTTGAAGGAAGAGATGCGCTAGGTAAAGCACAAACAGGTACAGGTAAAACGGCTGCGTTTTCTCTACCTCTACTGAACAAATTAAACCTTTCTCAACACAAGCCACAAGCAATTGTGATGGCACCAACTCGTGAACTTGCTATCCAAGTTGCGGCAGAAATCAAAAACCTTGGCCAAAAGATTCAAGGCCTTAAAGTACTTGAGATCTATGGCGGTGCTTCTATTGTTGACCAAATGCGCGCTCTGAAAAATGGTGCTCATATTGTGGTTGGCACACCTGGCCGTGTAAAAGATTTGATCACTCGTGACCGCCTTCATTTAGACGAATGTCATACCTTCGTCCTTGATGAAGCTGACGAAATGCTCAAAATGGGCTTCGTTGATGACGTAACTTGGATAATGGAACAAGCACCTGGCACCGCTCAACGCGTGCTGTTCTCTGCGACTATGCCTCCTATGGTGAAGACGATTGTTGACCGTTACCTACGTGATCCAGCTCGTGTTGACGTAGCAGGTTCAAACCAAACTGTTGCGAAAGTAGAGCAGCAATATTGGGTTGTTAAAGGTGTTGAAAAAGATGAAGCGATGGCTCGTCTTCTTGAAACAGAAGAAACCGATGCGTCAATCGTCTTTGTACGTACTCGTCAAGACACCGAGCGTTTAGCTGATTGGTTATTATCTCGTGGCTTTAAAGCGGCAGCGCTTCATGGTGATATTCCGCAATCACTGCGTGAGCGCACGGTTGATCATATCAAACAGGGTGTAATCGACATTCTTGTTGCGACAGACGTTGTTGCTCGTGGTCTTGATGTTCCACGTATTACACACGTGTTCAACTATGATATCCCATTCGATGTAGAATCATACATCCACCGTATTGGCCGTACTGGCCGTGCTGGACGCAAAGGTAAAGCGATCCTTCTAGTTCGCACGAACCAAATTCGTATGTTGCGTACGATTGAGCGCGTCACTCGTTCTCAAATGGAAGAGATTCAACTTCCAATGCGTGACAAAGTTGCTGAAGCTCGTCTCATCAAACTGGGTGCAGAGCTAGAAGCTGACAAAGGTCATACTGCTTTAGACAAATTTGTTGAGCTCATTGAAAAACTTCAACAAAGCCTAGAGATTGATGCCACAACACTGGCGGCCATTTTACTGAAGCGCCAACAAGGCAATCGTCCACTGTTCTATGTCGGCCCAGATCCAATGGTTGACGCGATCGAGCGTGAAAAATCACGTCGCCGTGATCGTAAAGAGGGTAGTGAGCGTGGTGAACGCCGTGAAGGCGGTCGCGATAGCCGTGATGGACGCGAAGGTCGCCGCGAATATGGTACTGCGAGCAATGACTGGGATACTTATCAGTTACAAGTCGGCCGTGAGCAAGGCGTGCAAGTGAAAGACATCGTTGGTGCTTTAGCTAATGAACTTGGTTTAACCAAAGGTTCAATTGGTGCAATTAAACTTGCTCAAGGCCATACATTCGTACAGCTTCCTAAATCAATGTCTTCAGATGTTGAAGGCAAATTGCGTAAACTGCGTATTCGCCAAAAAGAAGTCGGTGCTGTTGTATGTGACTTTGATGACTTCCGCGAGTCTCGTGGTCGTCGTGAAGGTGGTAACGGTGGTGGTGCCCGTCGTGAAGGCGGAAACGGTGGCTTCCGTAATCGTGAAGGCGGTGCTCCTGCGGCTGGCGCAGGTCGTGGTGGCCGTGAAGGTGGCTTCCGTGGCAACCGTGACGGTGCAGCGGCGACTGGTCGTGATGGTGAACGTCGTTTTGACCGCAACCGTGGTGGCGACCATCGTGGTAACTTCCGTGGTGAACGTGGTCACGGCAATGCTAGTGCTAATGCCAATGCGGGTACGTTAAGTCGTCCTCGTCGCGCTGAAGCATAATCAATTATTGAAACTCCAAAGCCCGTGATATTTATCATGGGCTTTTTCTTTTGATTTATATAATTCGATCTTTGCATTTCTAGCGTGAGCTAGTTAAAATCTTCACTTCATTGAAGTTCCGGTATTCGTGTTACCGAGTGAGCTTCGATGGGTTATTTTCAATCAAACTCAACACGTGTTGCTTGGTATGCAACACCACTGTAAGGATTATACATGCCTATTATTACTCTTCCTGACGGCAGTCAACGTCATTTTGAACACCCAGTATCGACAATGGAAGTTGCAGCTTCTATCGGCCCTGGTCTTGCAAAAGCAACGATCGCAGGTCGTGTCGATGGTGTGCGCGTCGATGCGTGCGATCTTATCGAAAATGATGCTAGCCTTGAAATTATAACGACAAAAGATGAAGTTGATGGTTTAGAGATCGTACGCCACTCTTGTGCGCACTTACTTGGCCATGCATTAAAGCAACTTTATCCACAAGCCAAAATGGCGATTGGTCCGACGATCGACAGCGGCTTCTACTATGATATCGATCTTGAGCAATCACTCACGCAAGATGATTTAGAGCAAATCGAAAAGCGCATGAAAGAGCTTGCCAAGACAAAATATCAAGTTGTCAAAAAGAAAGTCAGTTGGCAGGAAGCCCGTGATGCTTTTGAAGCTCGCGGTGAAACATACAAGATGGAAATCTTGGATCAGAATGTGGCTCGTGATGACAGACCGGGTCTATACCATCATGAAGAATACATTGACATGTGTCGTGGCCCTCACGTACCTAACATGAGCTTCTGCCAACACTTTACCCTGCTTAGCATCGCTGGCGCGTACTGGCGTGGTAACAGCGATAACAAGATGCTACAGCGCATCTATGGTACGGCATTCCATGACAAGAAAGCACTTCAAGCCCATTTAACGCGTTTAGAAGAAGCGGCTAAACGTGACCATCGTAAAATTGGTAAGCAACTCGATCTATTCCATATGCAGCAAGAAGCTCCAGGGATGGTATTCTGGCACCATAACGGTTGGTCTATATTCCGTGATCTTGAAGTGTTCATTCGCCAAAAACTCAGTGAGTACGACTACCAAGAAGTAAAAGGTCCATTAATGATGGACCGAGTTCTATGGGAGCGTTCTGGTCACTGGGATAAATATGCGGATGCCATGTTCACGACGTCATCTGAAAACCGTGAATACGCAATTAAACCGATGAACTGCCCAGGCCACGTTCAAATATTTAATCAAGGTTTGAAATCATACCGTGATCTGCCATTGCGTATGGCTGAGTTTGGATCTTGCCACCGCAATGAACCATCAGGTTCATTACATGGTATTATGCGTGTTCGTGGCTTTACTCAAGATGACGCCCATATTTTCTGTACCGAAGATCAAATTCAACAAGAAGTGACATCTTGTATCAAGATGGTCTACGACACCTACACGACGTTCGGTTTTGATAACATAGTTGTTAAACTGTCTACACGCCCAGAAAAACGTGTTGGTAGTGATGAAATTTGGGATAAATCGGAAGAAGCATTAAAGCTTTCACTGCAGGCCATGGATATCCCATTTGAAATTCAAGAAGGTGAAGGCGCATTCTACGGCCCTAAAATTGAATTTACTTTGCATGATTGCTTAGATCGTGCGTGGCAATGTGGTACAGTGCAGCTGGATTTCAATTTACCTGCTCGTTTAGGCGCGACATATGTTGGCGAAAGTAACGAGCGTCTTGTTCCGGTTATGATTCACCGTGCAATTTTGGGTTCACTTGAGCGCTTTATCGGTATCCTTATCGAAGAGTATGCAGGTTTCTTCCCTACGTGGTTAGCGCCGGAACAGGCGGTAATTATGAACATTACTGATAAACAGTCAGTTTACGCTCAGGAAGTAGCACAAAAACTACAAAAATGTGGAATTAGAGCCAAAGCAGACTTGAGAAATGAGAAGATTGGCTTTAAAATCCGCGAACACACTTTAAAGCGTGTACCGTATATGCTTGTTTGTGGTGACCAAGAGATGGAAGCCGGAGAGATCGCAGTACGTACCCGCAGGGGCAAGGACTTAGGTAAATTTAAATTGGATGACTTTATTGCGTATATCCAAGCCGAAGTTTCTAGCCGTAAGCTCAATCTGGAGGAATAAACTATTAAAGGCGGAAGACGTGGCCAACAGCCGGCCAAACCAAACCAGCACCGTTTAAACGGTGAAATTCGTGGCGTTCGTGAAGTTCGTTTAACTGGCGCAGATGGTGAATCCGTTGGTGTTGTATCAATCAACGAAGCATTAGAAGCTGCTGTAGAAGCTGGTATGGATCTTGTAGAGATCAGCCCTAACGCCGAGCCACCAGTTTGTCGTGTGATGGACTATGGCAAGTTCCTCTTTGAAAAGAGCAAGACTGCTAAAGAGCAGAAGAAGAAGCAAAAACAGATCCAGATTAAGGAAATTAAATTCCGTCCTGGGACTGATATTGGAGACTATCAGGTAAAACTACGCAACCTGACCCGTTTCCTAGAAGAAGGCAACAAAGTGAAAGTTACTATTCGCTTCCGTGGCCGTGAGATGGCGCACCAAGACATCGGTGTTGATGTTCTTCATCGTTTGAAAGAGGATACTGCTGAAATTGCAGTAGTTGAGTCTTTCCCGAGTCGAATTGAAGCACGCCAGATGATCATGATGCTTGCCCCTAAAAAGAAGTAATTAACGGCTTACAAGTAATGAGACCTCGCCGTTGAAAGACGGTGGGGTGTTATTCGCCCTAATTACATGTTATTTAAACTACTACAATGCGGAGTTATTCATCATGCCTAAGATGAAAACCAACAAAGGTGCAGCTAAGCGTTTTAAGAAAACTGCTGGCGGTATTAAATTTAAGCACGCTACAAAACGTCATATCCTGACTAAGCGTACTACTAAGAACAAGCGTCAACTACGCCCTAACTCAATCCTTCCAAAATGTGAAGTGGCTGGTGTTATGCGCATGTTGCCATACGCTTAATTCTTTTTAGTTTATTTATCGTTTAGTTTAGGAGAAGCATAATGCCTCGCGTAAAACGTGGTGTACAAGCTCGTGCACGTCATAAGAAAGTTCTAAAACAAGCTAAAGGTTACTACGGAGCACGTTCACGTGTTTACCGCGTAGCTTTCCAAGCTGTAACCAAAGCTGGTCAATACGCTTACCGTGACCGTCGCACTAAAAAGCGTCAGTTCCGTCAGCTATGGATTGCGCGTATTAACGCAGCATCTCGTCAAAATGGCCTATCTTACAGCCGTTTCATTAACGGTCTTAAGAAAGCATCTATTGAGATCGATCGTAAGATCCTTGCTGATATCGCGGTATTCGACAAAGCTGCATTTGCAGTGCTTGTTGAAAAAGCAAAAACTGCTCTTTAATTTAGCAGTGAAGGTTTAAGAAAAGGAGGGCAAGTATGCTCTCCTTTTTTATTGCACTTATTTATAAGCGCGACAATGGGCTTAATACACCGCTGGCGCCTCTATCCAGTACGTGAGTGTAAATCTGAGTGGTTTTTACATCACTATGCCCTAATTGTTCTTGTACTGTTCTAATGTCCGCTCCCGCTTCTAGCAAGTGTGTCGCAAAGCTATGCCTTAGCGTATGGCATGAAACTGACTTTTGTATCTCAGCATCATGAGCGGTTTTCCGAACTGCTCGCTGCAATGCCGACTCATTAATATGGTGCCTTCGTTTCAACCCACTATTCTCATCTAAGGTAAGTAAATTAGATGGAAACAAGTAGTGCCAATTAAACTCATAAGGAGCTGAAGGATATTTTTCTCTCAACGCATTGGGTAACCAGACTCCTCCATAACCTTTGGTTTGCATATCTTTATCATAGTAGCGCTTAGCTAATGCTTGTTGCTCAGCTAGCTGTGGATAAAGCTCCTTAGCAAGTGTGACGGTGCGGTTTTTTCCTCCTTTTCCTTGCCATACCCGAACCGCACCATAATCTAAATCAATGTCCTGTATTCGGAGTCTGACACATTCCATCAGCCGCAGCCCTGAACCGTATAAGAGCATAATTTGCAATTGATATCGTGGCTCAATATGTTCTAAAAACCGCTTAATTTCAGTTCTTGTCATCACTACTGGTAATTTCTGAGCAAGTTGAGATTTCTTGAAATTCATGCTAATTGATAGCGGTTCTTTAATGATTTCACGGTACAGAAAATGGAGAGAGTTAAGCGCTAACGCTTGTGTTTTCGCGGCTACTTTCCCATTAACAGCTAAGTCAGTTAAAAACATCTCAACTTCTTTACTACCCATTCTCATTGGATGTGTTTTGTTATGGAAGTAGATGAATCGTGTTATCCAATGCAAATATGCCTCTATAGTTTTCTTTGCATAGTGTCGTGCTTGCATATATTCTTTAACGCTTAAAATGAATTGTGATTTCATTTTTCCCCCAATAAATAGGCTGTTTTTATATACAGTATTATTGTTTTTGGTTTAGTCAACAAACTAAGATACATAAAGTCGTCTAATGTGAAGTCTGACGCAGTTTTTATTCAACTAACCATCTGATAAAAAAGATTTATATGATAGATTTCTAATTATCAAAGTTCATGATAAGTGGCGGTAGCGTGGTAAATTAGGTCGCATTTTGTTGTATAGATAGCGTTAGGTTTGCAAGTCTAATCTGAAAAATGAAAGTGTGGTATTGTTTTTAATTTCGAGGTGAAAGTTAAGCTTCCAAGTGGTTTAGCTTTGAATGTGCAAATATGCCTGCAAAGTTTTCAGCCAGTGTTGGTTTTGCCTTACAAGTTATGTTTAAACTGATTTTTTGTTTTAGTTTTTGCTTTAAAATTATGCCTTTATTGTGCAACTTCTTTCTGATTTTTGAATTGGTTTCTAATTTAATTCATCAGTCAGCGGGTTACTAGGATTAACAAAATAACGAGGTTTACGCTCGCTGTTGTGGCTGCATTCCTAACAAGCAATTCAAGTGGAACAAAAACAGTTGGCTATTGTTCGTTCCTCACAAATTTTAGCCAACCATTTTCGTCCACTTAATTGGGCGTTAGGTTTGCAAGTCAAATCTGAAAAATGAAAATGTGGTTTTGTTTTAACTTCGGGATAAAAGTTGAGCTTCCAAGTTGTTTAGCTTTGTATGTGTAAATAAGCCTGCAAAGTTTTCAGCCAGTGTTGGTTTTGCCTCACAAGTTATGTTTAAACTGATTTTCAGTTTTAGTTTTTGCTTTTAAATTAAGCCTTTATTGTGCAACTTCTTTCTGATTTTTGAATCTATTTCTGATTAAAATCATCAGTCAGCGGGTCACTAGGATTGGCAAAATAACAAGGTTTACGCCCGCTGTTGTGGCAGCATTCCTAACAAGCAATTTAAGTCGGAACTCCAACAGTTGGCTGAGTTCCGCTTCGCTCCACATTTTAGCCAACTGTTTCCGTCCGCTTAATTGGGCGTTAGGTGCAAGTGTAATGATCGTTAGTAGTTCAACTAATAAAGTTATCAGTCTTCAGAAAATGTTACTGCTTTTGGTAGCATTGTGCATTACTGTTTATTGTTCATTTATTGGTTTAAATAATCTGGTTAGTGATTCTCTCTTGAGTCGTCTACTTCAAGGTTGCTTATTAGTTTTAATTGGCTTTAGTGGTGGTTTATTTATAGTCGCATACGGTTTAAAAGTTTGGCGTAATAAACAAGTTCCGCCTCCTAATGTATGGGCTGTTGAAAAGTCTAAAATTACCAGTGGCAGTAAAGCTGTTCTAATTGGTAAGTTTTTAGTCTTTGTTGGTTTTTTTAAATTATTTGCTAGTTCGTGTATTTTATACTTTGTAATTAACATGTACTTGCTCAGCACCTAACAAGGCGTTTAAACGGAACAAAAACAGTGGGTTACGTTTCGCTTCGCTACACATTATAACCCACAATTTTTGTCCGCTTAACGCGGCGTTAGAATTTCTTCTTAGAGTACTGTAAATGAAAAAAATAATTATATTAGCATTGGTAGGTTTAGCTGGTTGGCAGATATATGCAAAGCAAAGTGTACCCACAATAACTAATGCAGATCTTGAATTATTAAATACTGTTAATGAAACAGTTGATAATTCTACATTTTCTGATGTTCAATTTTCGTGTGATGGTAGACAACACTGTAGTCAAATGACATCGAGAGCAGAGGCTGTATATTTTATCCAAAATTGTCCAAATACTAAAATGGATGGTGACTACGATGGTATACCGTGTGAAAACGATTCACGTTTTTAACTTAAAGTAAGGGTAAATGGATGACCGATATTGTAAGCATTATTGGAATAATAATATTTATTATTGGAGGAATATTTTTCCTAATTGAATCGTTTAGGGAAAGTGTAATTTGGGGGCTTGCTTGTTTATTTGTAGCACCAGTAGTGCTTGTATTTACATTCCTACATTGGGATGTTGCTAAGAAGCCATTCTTCATCCAATTAACAGGCTTTGTAGTCATGTTAATTGGTGCATCGTAACTAAAATTCTAACAAGGTGCTTAAACGGAATAAAAACAGTTGGTCATCGCTGCGCGATTTTAACCAACCATTTTTATCCGCTTAGCACGGCGTTAGGGCTCTATGGAAATTATCGAGTATTCATCAAACTACGCTAAAGCCGTTACGGATTTATTTTATAGCTCTGTTCATGCTATTGACTCGTCCGCTTATTCTGAAGAACAGATAAATGTGTGGGCTCCATTTCCTATTGATTATGTGGCTTGGGATAGAAGGCTTGAGTTAAAAAGACCATATCTGCTTTTAATAAATGAGCAACTCGCTGGTTTTATTGAGTTAGAATCTGATGGACATATAGATTGTGCATATGTATCCCCGAAGTTCCAAAGAAATGGGGTTGCAACTTCTTTACTTAAGTATGTAATTGGCAGGGCTAAGAAATTAGAATTAAAGAGTTTGTATGTGGAAGCATCAATTGTAGCGAAACCACTTTTTGAAAAAATGGGGTTCGTAGTAAAAAATGAAAATAGACTAATAAGAAATAAAATTGTTTTGTATAATTATTCTATGCACCTTGAATTAAAGCCCTAACAAGCACTTTAAACGGAACAAAAACAGTTGGCTATTGTTCGTTCCTCACAAAATTATAGCCAACCATTTTTGTCCGCTTAAGTGGGCGTTAAGTGTTTTTAGAAATCGTCGTTATAATTAAGAGTGTTAATGCATAAAATCCTTCTTGATTTGGGAGTTTTTAGTATAGAATCCCGTTAACTGGAAACCATTTTATTGATGTGGTTATTGGTCGGCAAAATATAATTAATTTGGGTGCTTAAAGTGAATCTTAATGAAAAATCAAGGTTAGTATCTTTCCTCCTCACACTGTTCTTTGGACCGTTGGGTTTATTCTACTCTTCAATAGCCGGAGCTTTCGTTCTTTGTATCGTTGCCTTCTTTACTGCTGGTACAATCATTGTTCCTATTATCTGTTGGTTACTGGCTATAGGTATAGGTGATCATTGTGTTTATAAGCACAATTTAAATATTCAGCAAATCAAAGAACTGATGGTCAAATAAAAAGCACTTAACAAGCAATTCAAGTGGATTCTCAACGCGTGGCAGTTTTACTATGCGTTAGGTAAAGTGTTTTACGGTGCAATGCAGCGGCTTGGTCAGTGCGTTGTTCACCACTTAATTGGGCGTTATGTGTTTGATGAGTTTTTGAGGTTAACTCTACGATTTCATTGAGAATTAGTTCCGTGTTCTCGGCAAGTTGGCATGTCGAAATGGATTCTTGGACAACCTGAGATTGATCGTTTTCAAGGTTCTTGGGTTACCTCAATTAAGTTTTGGATCTGGTTTGTGTTGAGTTTCGTCAGTTTCAAATCGCTTAAATTGAAATACTTTTTTGACTGATTCACTTGCTGAAGTTCAGCCCTGAAAATCTGGTGACGTAAAAGGTTTGGTTGTGGCTGAAAGGACGCTTTCTTTGTTGTTGATTCTGCAAGTGGCTCTCTTTGGCTAAGATCGCTGTGAAATTTAGGTTTGGTCAGCATCGTTTTTGTACGTAACTTATTCAAATCTCTTCATTTCTACGGTGGTTTACTTTGAATTCACGGTAAAATTCACATAACAAGCAATTCAAGTGGATTCTCAACGCGTGGCAGTTTT